>CAYUPI010000009.1:0-166670 GCA_964446585.1 uncultured Verrucomicrobiota bacterium | reverse complement strand
CTTTCGGGCTGGAATTCAGCTCCGGGACCTTTCAACAATTGCTGTCCCAGCCGATTTCGCGAGAACGGCTATGGCGGCTCAAGGTCGTCATGCAGGGCGTCGCCGCCGCGTTGGTGCTTCTGTGCGGACTGATTTGCGCGTATGGACTCGGGCCTGACGACGATTCCTGGTTGAGATTCTTCGCCACTACCGCTTGCATGGCCTTCGCGGCTGTTTCAGGAGGTTTTTGGACAACGCTGTTGTTCCGCCAGATCGCCGCGGCGCTCTGGTTCGCAGTTTTGGTTCCGCTCGTGATCGGCGCCGCAACGGTTGCTTTGGCTGAAAAGATCCTCCAATTGCCTGCGGACTCGCTGGTGCCGGACAACTGCGGCTACGCTGCCTTGTTGGTGTACTCCGCTGCCGGTTTTCTCTTGGCGCGCCGCATGTTTCTGCGCGCCCAGGACACGCAATGGACCGGCGGCGCGATTTCGCTCCCAAACTGGTTTGCCGCGCGAAAGCAGGACGTCGCCAGACACCTGGGCCGCAAACCATTCCGCGCGCTGCTCGGAAAGGAACTTCTGGCCCAGCATGTGAGTTTGTTGCTGGCAGCCTGTCTGGTCGCGTTGCACCTGGTGGCCATTGGGCTGCGAAAGGCAGAGTTTGTCCAATCCCCAACCGCTAAGATGCTTCCTCAGGTGCTCGGCTTCTGGTGGTGCCTTTGGTTCGCCATGCCTTTGCTGATTGGAAGCGCCGTCGTGGCAGAGGAGCGGAAGCACGGCACGCTCGAGAGTCAACTCTGCCTCCCTGTCACACGACGACTTCTGTTTTGCACAAAGCTCGGCTTTGCTCTGGTGCTCGGCATGTTGCTCGGCGGAGTGATGCCCTGGTTGCTGGAAAGTCTGGGAGCTCAACTCGGATTTCGCGGCGACTTTCCTGCCATCGGGAAGCCCTCATCATGGCCGGCACTGCTGACTTTTTGTGGCGGCGGACTGGGTATAACCTTCGTTTCGTTCTATGCCTCAACGCTAACCCGCAATTTGCTTCAGGCGATGGGAGCCGCGCTCATCACTACCATGGTCCTGGCCGGGTTCATGGGCTGGGCGCTGGCCGGAGGCCCGCTCCAGGGCGGCAACCTGTATCTCTGGTTCGGACCGCTCGCGGCTTGGATTGGACTCCCAATGCTGATCATTGCCATCCTTTGGCTCGGTTTCCGCAATTACAAGTGTTTGTTGGTAGGCAGGAACACTTGGTGGCGGAACGGGCTTTTGCTCGTCGGCTCCATGGCTGTCATCGTGCTCAGCACAACGCTGATCTACAATCGTGCCTGGGAATGGTTCATGACGCTCGAGCCAAAGCATGGCGCGGCGCAGTTGACCGGTCTTGTCAGGCCGCAGGTTTGTTCAGTGGGGAGAAAGTCTGGAATGGTGCCCGACGGCACCTTTACCTTTGCACGAAGAGTTTTTGTACTGCTGCCGGATGGCCGTGTGTGGGTGGCGACCCACCACCGTTTCAAGAGATCGGGTCAGAAGGCGAGCATCGGCAGTTCCCGCGATCACACCGAGCGCGATGTGCCATTCTCGGTACCAATCCCCGTAGCTGGCACCTGGGTTGGAGGCGCCCACTGGGTCCAGTTGGCCAGAGATTGGGACTATGTGTTCGGCATCCAATCGGATGGCAGTCTCTGGAGACTATTTACTGCGACTCGAACCAATGTTGTCGAAAACCTCTCGAATGCTCCCATCCCAGAACGAATCGGAACCGACACGGATTGGAAAAGCATCGTCGCCGGCTACGCGCACTTCCTGGTGTTGAAGAAGGACGGCAGTCTTTGGGGATGGGGAAACAACGGCAACGGCCAGCTCGGTCCCGGGCCTGCCCAGTTCACGAACGATCTCGTGCGTGTCGGTCACGATTCCGATTGGCTCTCCGTGTTCGCTTCGCAGGGCACCTCTGTCGGCGTTAAGCGTGATGGCAGCGTCTGGAAATGGGGCTATTTGTCGATGAGTCCAACCGGCGAGAATCCCGCGGGTTGGAAACAATCCCCCAGGCCAGAGCCGGTGCGCTGGGGCTCGCTGGATGGGACGGATTGGCGCGAGTGGATCAGCCTATGGTATTGGGACCTGATTCTTAAGAACGATGGTTCCCTCTGGGCATGGGGCAACGTGCGGTCTGACATTTTTGGATATCATCTGTTCGAAACTGACGAGGGATACCAGTTCTGCGGGCAGCCATTGCGAATTGGCGATAAATCGGATTGGGAATCGATTGCTTTCGACTCTGGAACTTTGGTCGGTTTTAAACGCAGCGGCGCGATTTTCGAGTTTGAGCTCTATGGCCCGCGTCTGGTTTGTTGGGGTGCCGCGTGGCGGCCGAGCCGGCACTCCGACTGGCTTGCCATTGGAAGCGACTCCTGGTTCACTCCATGCCTGGCTCTGGCAGCCGACGGCACCTTATGCTTGTGGGAACAACAGAATACGTGGCGATCGGCCGAATCGAGGAAGTTTCTAGGACCCAGCCGAAAGCCGCTTTGGACTTTGAACGTTTTGGCGAAGCAATAGGAGCGCGGACGCTCCTATTACCCGTCGTTGCTGGGAATCGCGGTCATTTTCGCCTTGCGCGCAGCTGGTTTTCGGGCCTAGATTGGAATCGATATCCAATCTAACGCCGGCTGGATTGCCGGCACTGGATAGTTCTTGAACCGGTTCGAACGAATATTCCGTAAGGCATAGAATGAAAATGAAAATTCTGCTCAGTATTGCGGCCTTGGCGACAGCTCCGCTCATGGCAGCGGACTCCAGTCCAAAAGATGAAATCATGGCCGCGGCCAAAAAGGTCGCTCAGAAAGAGATTTACGCCTGGCGAACAACCAACGATTTCAACGGCTTCATGAGCACCGCTGATGGGAAGGTCGATAAAGATGGCCTCATCTGGATGGCGGTCAGTTTCGGGGAAAGCACGACACAGGCATTTCTCAAGAGCGGCAAAGGCGCCGTAAAACAGGCGGACCAGGACTGGCAATCTCTTACGGAGCTCGAAAACGATCCGGGCCCGCTTCAATTTCTCGTGCGCCGGCTGCAAACTTTCAAGGCGCCGGCCGACCAGGTCCAGGATCTGGCCGGCAAGACCAAGGAGCTTAAGAAGCAAGGCGATGTCTATTCCGGCGATCTGACCGAGGCTGGCGCCCAAGAGCTGCTCTCCTTCGGCAGGCGCCGCGACAGCAACGCCGCCGGGCCGAAAAATGCCAAAGGCTCGATCAAACTCTGGACCAAGGACGGCCAGCTCTCCAAGTACGAACTCAAACTCTCAGGCACAGTGAGCTTCGGCGGCGATGAGCAGGACCTTGAGGGCATCGCGACAGTAGAAATCAAAGACGCCGGCAAGGCGAAGCTGGAGATGCCTGAGGCTGCGAAAAAGAAGCTTTCGTAAGGCGAAGGTGACCGTCGCAGCACTCGTTCGGCGTGTGACTTAGGCCATCCGCTGGCCGCGGAACTTTCGACGAGTTAGAAAGTTCGGGGTATCGTTCCCTTCTAGACAGCAGCCAAACGCGCGGCAGGAGCTACGGTTACGCCTTGGAGCGTGTCTTGAAATTGTAGGAGCCGAGACAACGAGTCTCTGATCTCTTGTAAGACCGACGATGTACAAAGGAAATTTGAGCCTCGTTACCTCGTCTCCTACAACGCAAACCGAATCTCCAAACGCGTTTTAGTGCCGATCTCCAGGAAAGTCCTGGTGGTAAAGTTTGAGAAGTTCTTCCGGGTCATTTCTTAGCAGGTAGATCTTCGCGCGGATTTGTTTCGTCTCACCCGGCGCGAGGCCGCCGACGTGCGGATCGCTATGCAGGCAGACAAAGACTCCTTCAAACAATTCGTGCGTGTTGCTCGAGGCGGTGGCCAGTAGTTGCTTGCCATCGGCCGAGAAACACCCGATCAGGCCGTTGACCGGCTGGTCCTGGCAGATGGGCCGGGGATTCACATCGTCCAGGTTGATCCCCTTGGGCACATATACCTGACCGCCGCGATAAAAGCCCTCCTCGCGCCGCTGCGTCCTGTTCAACGTGGTTAAGCCACGCTCAGTGAAAATGAAGCTGCGTGAAATGTAGTTGGTTTGGTCGAGTCCGGTGAAACGCCCGACTCGAATGCAAGCCGGCTGAAACCATTCCAAATCCAATGGCTGTAGTCCCTGGTTCGTGAGGGTGAATTGAAAATCAATCGTGTTCGAGCCGGCTCGAACTTCATGAAGCATGACCGCCTCCGGTTCGATGGTGGTGTGGAAGCGAAGGCGCCCGGGTTCGGCGGCGAGCATTTTTGTCCTATGTGGCAGAACCGTTTTGCGCCAATCGCGTTGTGTCGAGCCTCGGCGGCAAAAAGCTTCCAAATACAGGATCTCCAACTTGCCGCCCGGCAACGCCGGTCCGGACACAGTTAGCATTTTGTTGGTCCAGTTCAGCGTCAGGCTCTCGTCGGCACCTGCGCCAAGTGCTGTCCCGCAGAGCAGGAGGTTAAGCAAAAGCAGCCGGTTCATTTCGTTTCGTTGAGATCCTCGTTAGCGTGTAATTAATAGTCCATGCATACATCACCTGAATGAACTGAGACTACCAGATTCGTCAACTGGGCGCTTGACGCCCGGCGGACAAGCCGATGTCATTTTCGCCAATGCTTCATCGACGCTTGCTAGTTCGTTTTCTGGCCTTTGTCAGCGGTTATCTATCCTGCACAGGCTTGCTCCATTCGGAGGACTGGCAGCAATGGCGAGGCCCAATGCGCACGGGCCACGTTGCACCAGGAGGCCGAGTTCCTACGATGCTACCCGCGGAGCCGAAAGCAGTTTGGCGGCTTAAGGTCGGCGAGGGGTTCGCTTCTCCGGTTGTTGCCGACGGTAAGGTGTTTAACTTCGACAACCAGGGTGGCAAGGAAACGCTCCACGCGCTCAAAGCAGAGAACGCTCAAGAGCTTTGGCGGGCGGAAATCGACAACACTTTCCAGGACGAGCAAGGTCCGCCGGGGCCACGATGCACGCCACTCGTCGATGGCGACCGCGTTTATGCTCAATCCGGCTTGGGCGAGCTTCAGTGCTTGAGCGTTGCGGATGGGCACAGGCTGTGGCGCGTCAATTTTACGAACGATTTCGGGGCAGCCTTTCTCGGCGAGGATAGCAAAGTGCCTGGCGCCGCTGAGCATGGTTACACGGCTGCGCCCGTTATCGTCGGCGATCGTTTGATTGCCTGCGTCGGCGGCACCAACGGCGCCGGAGTGGTGGCCTTTGAGAAGCGAACCGGCAAAATCCTTTGGAAGTCCCAGGACGATCTGGCGGCGTATGCCGCGCCAATGATCGGCACTCTGGCGGGAGTGACTCAGACCGTCTGCTTCACAGTCTCCGGATTGATCGGGTTGGGTTTGGACGACGGGCGATTGTTATGGCGCGTGCCGCTCGAGACCAAGTATGGCCGCAATTGTGCCACGCCGCTACTAGTCAACGATTGGGTGGTTGCCGGCTCCTACCGCGCGGGCCTGATCGGCGTCCGGATCTCGGCCGAAGTAAACGGCTTGCAAGCAGAGAAGGCGTGGCTCAACCAAGCGCTGGCAATGAACTTCTCAAGCCCGGTTGCTGTTGGCCGCCACCTCTACGGCTTGGGGCCGGCCAAAAACGTCTTCTGCGCAGAGGTTGAAACCGGCCGGATCTTGTGGTCAAAGGAAGGTTACATTTCGTCCTCCGCCGACGTCGCTTATGCTGCATTTTTGGTCCTCGGCAAGAATCTTCTGGTCTGCACTGATGGCGGAGAATTGGTTTTGATTTCGGCGGACCCGGCCCAGTGCCGCGAGTTGGGCCGCGTGCAGGTGTGTGGCAAGAACTGGTGCAACCCTGCTTACGCCGATGGGCGCCTCTATGTGCGCGATGGCCTCAGGAGCACAGGCAACCTTTACTGCATCGACGTAATGCCGAACGCACCAGCGCGTTGACTCCGGATAGCCCGTTGTAGCAGCCGACGTGAGTCGGCGGACTCAATACGACGCGGCAACCTCCGAGGACCGACGGCGGCTACAGGTAGGGATTCCTTTTCTCAACAGTCTGCTAGGCGTGCTCCGATTGCTCGGCTAAAGTAGGGCCGCGCCGGGCTCACCTCGACCAGCGCACGATGGATCAACAACAGACACAGGTCCTGAACCAGGAAACCGGCAACGTTTCATTTCCCGCCGGGCTGCATAATGCCTTCCTGTTCTCGTTCTTCAACGCGTTGTCATACCAAATCGTGCTGAGCAGCCCGATGGTGCTGTACGCAAAGTCGCTGGGCGCCAGCGCCACTGTGCTGGGGCTCATCGCTGGGATGATGCCGCTGTTAGTGATATTTCAGATCCCCGCCGCGAGTTACATTCCGCGCCTTGGCTTCAAGCGATTTGTCTATGCCGGGTGGGGCACGCGCGTCCTGTTCATCTTTGCGATGGCACTGGTGCCGTTAACGGGCGGCTTTCTCGACGCCCGAAACCGGCTGGCACTGATGCTGGTGCTCTTGTTCTGCTTTAACTTATCCCGCGGCATCTCCAGTTGCGCCTGGTTGCCGTGGATTACCACGCTGGTGCCTTCGGGTTTGCGCGGCAGGTACTTGGCGCGCGACGCAGGTGTGCAAAATACCGGCAGCTTTTTTACCTTTTTGATCGCCGCCGCCAGCCTTGCGGGCCAGCCGAAGCCGTGGCAGTTCGCAGTGGCCTTCGCGTTCAGCGCTATAGCCGGCGCGGTGAGCCTCAGTTTTCTCAAACGCATTCCCGATGCCGAGGTGCCCGAAGAAATCCGCGCGTCGAGAACGCCCGTGCCCTGGATGGAAATGGCGACATATCCGCCGTTCAAAAAACTGCTGCTTACGGTCATTGGCTGGTCGGTGGCGTATGGCGGGATGACGGCGTTCACTGTGGCGTTTCTGAAGGTCGAGGCGGGGATGAGCGAGGGAGAAATCCTGCTGGTCAGTTCGACGTTTTTCCTGGGCGGATTGAGTAGCCTGTGGTTCCTTGGCTCGCGGCTGGATCGGCTCGGCAGCAAACCAGTGTTGACGTTCGCGTTTGTGACCTGGATGGCAGTGCTGGCGGGTTGGATGTCCGTCTCCGGAGGATTGTTACCGGTGAAACTCTCCCTGGTCCTGGCGCTGCAGTTTCTCATGGGCCTGTTGGCCGCGCTGACTCAGATGTCCAACACACGGCTGGCCATGGCGGTCATTCCGGTGATGGGCCGGAACCATTTCTTTGCCATCTATTCGGTGGTGATGAATGTGACGCTCGGGATGGCGCCGATTGCCTGGGGTTTAATGATCGATGCCGTGGGCGCCCACTCTCCAACATGGCTGGGACTGAATTGGAACCGGTTCACGATCTTCTTCGCTGCGGCCGTAGTGGTTTTCGGGCTGGCGCTCTTCCTGGCGCGACGGCTCGACGAACCGGAAGCCGTCAGCATGGAAGAACTCCTGCGAGAAATCTTGATCCAGTCGCCCCAGCGGATTTGGGCGAGATTCTGGCCGCGGGAGTAACCCGCTTCGCCCGCAGCATATCATCCATTCATCGCTCACTTCTGCCAGCAAGGCGCCGTGACTCTCCCAGCGCAGTTTTCACCGCTTTTCATCGTGCCTCGGCGGCTGCTAAGTCCGATTTACTGTGGCAACGGCTTTACCCTGTTGCGCCCTTCGCGCCCGTTGCGTGAGGAGCCATGAAGCTCACGCCAAGGTCGCCAAGTCCGCAAAGGAAGGAAAACGACGGGTCGCCTTGCCGGTCAGGCTGACTTCAGTCGCAGTGCCCCGAAGGTCGCAATAAGAGCCAAAACGAACAGCAATGGTGTCCGGGGCTCAGGTACGGCAGTGCCGAAACTCACGTTATCGAGCATTTCTTCGTGTGTGCCGGGCAAGGAAATACCGCCGTCATCGTAAACCAAGCTCGCGATCGGTTGAGAAAAGATGAACCCGACAAATGTCCAAGCCCCAAGCTGGCCGGTAAAGTGATACTGAGAAGACTGTCCGTCCGCCAGGTTGACGCTGATCGTCGCGTTGAATGGGTTGTTCTGCACGATGCCCCCGGAGAAATCCGCGCCAAAAGCATTCTTTCCGCCGGGCAGAAAAATTCCCACCGGATACCCCGAATCGAAATTGTAGAGGATAGGATTTAGGGACTGCGAGCTTACGAACAGCCTCGAATCAAAGTTGGTAAAGGTCACGCCAGACGCGTTAACTGAAGACACCCCGGTGCCGGACGGATCATTTGGCGCTACTCCATCAAACGTGATGGTAGTGCCAGATGCGAGCGCAGCGTCGAATCCAGCCCGTGACGCGTAAATGGTGCCTTGGGCCGGACAGCGGCTCAGATCGGTCGCCATCCAAGCGCCGAGGAGCAGCGCTAAGCGCGAGACACTTCGGACACAGGATGCACAAACGTGGTTAGTGAACATGAGCGTTTTCATAAATGACAGAATTCAGGGTGAACGGCAGGAGGCAACCGCCACCGGTGGATAGTTTCCAAGCGAGCTAAGCGACTGCCTCCAGTTCGCTCCAGGTGTCGTACGGCTTTCCAGCCCAGATATGACCAACTCTCGCACGTCGTCAGGAAGTTGCCTTGCTTGCCAAGCTCGCTCAAGTTCCGCAGGTGCGCCAGAAGTTTCAACCGCCTTTATTGCGTAGAACGCTGTCCCCAGGCAGTGGTCGTCCATGTTCGCTGTCGCAACGAAATTCAGGACCCTTGCACCAGCCATCGGCACGCATTGACCCACAGGCGCGCGTACTGTTTCCAAAACACGAAATTACACCCCCAGTGAGGAGCAGGGTCGGATGTGTAGGCCAGCACTCGGCCTTTGCCAAACTGCCCGACGGCAATCGCAGGGTCGCCCTCGTTCTGCCATGTAGCAAGCACTTCGCAGCCATCGCGGGGCAGCACCCGATTGTATCCCAACACCGGCGGCATGGTTGCCAGCTTCAGGCCGCTCAAGACCGCGTGTTTTTGCGCAGCGGGTTCGGCCCGAAAGCCTTCGGTGCTCTCACGCAGATCTTCGTAATCCAGACATCGCACCGGCAAAATCTCCCGCAGCGGTGTGCGCCCCCAACCGCCTTTTCCGAGCTCGCCATTGAAGCTGAGCCAGCCGCCCAAAAACATCATGTGCGTGCCTGACTTGACTGCCTCGACGCTCAGCCGCGTGCGATCCGGAAACGTCAGCACCCGGGTGCCGAACAGTTTGCGATTGAAGAAGGACGGATTGAGCTGGAAGTTCTTGGCCTCGACGTCCGAGAAAATGATGATGTCGTACTCTGCCAGGACCTTCTCGAAGCCGCCCGGTTCCATATTGTAGAATTCCCAGGTCGGCACGCTCTTGACCTGAAATTCGCCGCTCGACTCGATGGCTTCCAGCAGCCAATGACCGTAGTTGATCATGTCCAGCCCCTTCGCGGCATGGTTGAACGAAGTTTCGGCATAGACTGGTCCCAATTGAACGGCCCAGTCACCGATGTAATAGACCCTTTTCATAATTAGGGTTTAGGCTTCACCAGCCCGATTTCTTCCGGTGGCGGCAGGCGCTGGCCGGCGGTGGTGGCTTTTTGCGCGGCGTCGAGCTTTTGCAATAATGACTCATAGCTGCTCACGGCATTGGTATAGCGCATCAGAGTCCAGTCGAGCGCGTATGGTTTGCTCTCCAGGAGCCGAAGCGCGGCGAATTGCCGGGCTAGCGCCTGATGAGCATCACGGTTTTTGCGAATGAGCTGTTCGACGCGCTGAAGCGTGGCTTTGCAATCCACGCCTGTATCCTTGGGCTCGGGGTCCCTGCTGACCGAAGCGTCATATGCTCTTGTAGAGAGCTGCGCGGCCTCGAGGCCGTCCAACATCCGCCGTCCGATTAGCTCCATGCGGCGAGCCCCAAAAATGAACGCATCTAACACATGCTGGTTGTGCCTGGCCTCTTGACGGCAGGCCTGGAGAAGGTGCAGCGCGGGATCCACCACCGCCAGGAGATTGGTGGCCTCGGACTCTATCGCGGCGGGACTCGACGCGGGCACAAAGCGCATGTCCCAAAAGCGCGAATTGAACATTCCATTCATGCCTGGCAGGCGATGCGCGTGCGAGAGCAACTCGACCGCCTGGCCGAAGTTATCTCCCTTCTCGCCAAACAGCACCGCCCCAACGCGGCGGTTGAAAAGCTCTGCCGAATTTGCGGCGCCGTTCCAGGCGCATTCAGCGGCCCACGCATCCGCGTGCCATTTAACCGCCTTCAGAGCTTCGCCGTCATCCTCCCAATCGGTGTTAATCATGCCGATGGCCCCATGTTTGGCGCCGTCGCGGACGAAGTTGTAAATGTTGGTCCTAGCGACCCCGAAGTCCGGCAAAATCCGGCTCCAATCACTCACGCCGGGACAAATAAAAAACTCGTAGCCCGATTTGGCGAAGGGAAGAATCTGGTCTTCGAAACTCGGCCGCGCATCGTAGCCCCAGCTCAACAGGATGGTGTCCTTGGGAATCTCTTTGAGATGGTCAGGGTGCTGAAGGATGATGTCGCCCCACATCATCATGCGCTTGCGGTACTTGTCCCGGAGCAAGTCATGCAACCGAACAAGGTGACGCGCGTACACGCCGCCAACACCGATGCTGCCTGCCAGGTCGCGCGAGGGTCCGGTGCCCAGCCCGGCGGTTTCGTCGCAGCACACATTGAACCATGGGAACGGCAGCACCGGACAGACCTCGGAGTAGAAATCGTCGAGCAATTGGTAGGTCTCCTCGCGAACGGGCGTCAGAACGTCGGGGGTTTCACGCAGCCGCGAGAACTCGGGATGTTCGAGAATCCGGCTGAAGTGCCCGAACGATTGCTGGTTCCCCAGAATGTCGAGGTGGAGTGCGTGAGCGTGGCGAACCAGCGCGGCTAGCTCCTCCGCGGTCAGCGAGCCATTGGTAGGGCCAATCTGCGGGTGCTTTTTGAACGCGTACTGATACTCCATGTAATAAGTCATCAGGTTGAACTTGAAATAAGCCCCCAGCCCAGCCTCGGTCTTCAAGTTGGCGAGCGTCGAACTGGCACCGCGCGTCATGTCGTCCTGGAAACCACGCCACCGGAGCGTCGGCCAATCACGGATGGTCAGGCAGGGCAGAGAATCGCTCTGGCGATTGGCGCGCAGCAACTGGCGGAGTGTTTGCGCCGCGCAGAACAAGCCGGCGTTGTCGTTTGCCGCCGCGACGACCTCTTCAGCGCGCACTTCGAGCGCATACCTTTCCGGCGCGTCTTGCGTTGGCAGCGGAAGGATCTTCAGAGGGCCTTGCTCGACCGAGAGCCGGAAGGCGGGAACTGCCGATTCCAACGGCCGCGCTGTGACCGGCTTCAGCCCTGCCAGCGCCAGCTCCTCGTTCATTAGTTGAACGATGACATTGCTGGAAGCATTGGGCACCTCGATTACGAGCGCCCGGTCTAGGGGGAATTTGCCAGGCTGCAGCCTTACTTCCTTGGGGAACGGGACAAGCCGCAACTGCTCGCTGGCCCCTTCGGGGAGTGCAGTGCCGCCAGACCAATAGAATGCAATGACCGCCAAGCCGAAAACCACACAGGACGAAGGTAATTTCATTTGAGTTCCTGAAAGTCGATCAGAGTTTAGGTCGGCAAAGACCCCGACGGCCAGAAAATGTTATCGTGGCGGCATCGGCGCCCTGACCATCCACTGCTTTGGCATTGCAGATTTCAAAAAGGCTGGCTGAATGGACCGGACATTGACGATTCAAAGAACCGAAACCTGAGTTTAATGACGCGAGTATTGAGAGAGATTTGATGCGCAATCCCATTTTTTCATCGGTCTTGCTTGGTAGCCTTGTTTTATGCCTGGCCACCACCGGTTGTTCGATCCGCCGCTTTGCCATCAACAAGGCGTCCGATGTCCTGGCCCAGAGCGGCACGACATTCTCCAGCGATGATGATCCTGAGCTAATCAAGGCCGCCATTCCCTTCAGCCTCAAGCTCATGGAAAGCTTCCTCGCGGAGAATCCGCAGCATGCCGGGTTGCTGGCCGCGGCGTCGAAGGGTTTTACCCAATACGCCTATGCGTTTGTGCAACAGGATGCCGACGAAATTGAACCGAAAGATTTGGCTGCCGCTGAAGCCATGCGCGCTCGGGCTGTGCGCCTCTACCTGCGCGCAAAGCGCTATGGCCTGCGCGGCCTGGAAGTAAATCATCCTGGATTCAGCAAAGGCCTGATCGGCAATCCGAAAGCCACCGCCCTCACTGCCACCAAGGCCGATGTGCCGCTGCTCTACTGGACGGCGGCAGCCTGGGGCTCAGCCATTTCGCTTTCAAAAGACAATCCTGCGATCATTGTCCAGATTCCGGCAATGGATGCATTGATTAATCGCGCGCTGGCATTGGACGAGGCCTATAGCGAGGGTGCCATTCACAATTTCATGATCACATATGAAATGAGCCGGCCCGGGGCTGGGGGAGATCCGGTCGCTCGCTCGCGCAAGCATTTCGAACGCGCCGTCGAGCTCTCCAAAGGTCTGGATGCCTCGCCGTTCGTCGCCCTGGCCGAGGCGGTCACGATCCAAAAACAAAATGTGAAGGAGTTCGAATCGCTCCTGAACCAGGCCCTGGCGGTGAAACCCGACGCCAATCCGGACAACCGCCTCTCTAACCTTGTCATGCAGCGGCGCGCACGCTGGCTCCTATCGCGCAAGTCCGAATTGTTCCTCGCCCAATAAACAGATCGTCGCCGGGGTTATGCAAATGTAGGAGACGACGTAAGGAGTCTCTGATCAATTTTGGATTTTGGAGTTTTTGATGAGAGACTCCTTAGGTCGTCTCCTACAAGGATTTGGCCCGGACTCTGTAAATTGTTGTGCAGTTCCGTGCTGGCGTAGAGCGCGAAAGTCTGGCAATTTTTATTGATTCGTGATGATGAAACGATTTTCTGATTTTGCGACGGGCACTTTGGTGTTCGGGTTTCTGCTTGCCGGGGCAGGCACTATGATGGCCGCGCCGGTGAAAGTGCGGGTGGCCACGCTGGCGCCCAAGGGTTCTTCTTACACCAAACATCTTCAGGCCATGGGTGAGGCCTGGCGCAAGGCCCCAGGCGGCGGGGTGGCGTTGACCATCTATCCGGATGGAACCATGGGCAGCGAGCCCGACATGGTTCGGCGCATGCGATTGGGCCAATTGCAGGCCGCGATGCTGACCGTCACCGGCCTTGCGGAAATCGAGCCGGGCGTGGTCGGACTTCAGGCGATGCCCAAAATCTTTAAGAACCTGCAGGAGGTCGATTTCATTGAGGAAAAGATGGAGCCCATGCTCGAAAAACGAATCGAGGCGAAAGGCTTCATCGTCCTGTTCTGGTCCGATACCGGCTTTGTCCGCTTTTTCTCGAAACGACCCATGGTTACGCCCGATGATATGAGGAAGGCCAAACTGTTCGTGTCCGCCAGCCGACCCAACGAGCTGGAGGTTTATCGCTCCGTCGGTTGCAATCCTGTGCCGTTGGAAGTTGCGGACATCCTCCCCAGCCTCCAAACCGGACTGATCGATTGTGTCTGCCTTCCGCCTACTTTTGCGCTGGCTATTCAGCTCGATAATCTTGCTCCCAACATGCTCGACATGAATTGGGTGCCGCTGGTCGGCGCGGCCGTCATCGTGAAGAAGACCTGGGAAGCGCTTTCGCCCGAGGCGCAGGCCGTCCTTCACAAAACTGCCCGTGAAACCGGGAAACTCATCAAGGCCGACGGTCGCCGCGAAAACGACGAATCCATCGAAGCGATGCGCAAGCGCGGCTTGAAAGTCCACACGCTCACGCCGGAGATTGAGGCCGATTGGGATCAGACTGTGGCAACTGCTCTGCCAAAGGTCCGCGGCGCCGCTGTTCCAGCAGACGTTTATGATGAAATCATGACTCAGTTGAGCACTTTCCGCGCAGCGAAACCAGCCGGACCTTCTAAATAAATGCTCGCTGAGGGGCTCGGAACAACGCTTCCGGATATGGGATCAACGCGGCTTGCTCCAGATGCGCTCCCTGGGAACCCCGGGCTGATGGCAGATGAACACTGCGCCGATTGCTGAACCGGACAGCGCCTCCCCCAACCGGCTGCGTTGGCTTTGGGAGACAGAGAATGCTCTGGTCGCGCTCGCCTTGACAGTGTTGATGCTGCTCCCGCTTATCGAAATCGTCGGGCGCAAACTTTTTCACGGTGGCATCAGTGGTTCCGCGGCGTTTCAGCAGCATTTGGTGTTGGTTGTTGGCCTTCTCGGTGGAATGTTTGCCGCGCGCGATCGGCGGCTCCTGGCCCTCTCGACACTCACCAGTTTTCTGAAAGGACGATGGCAGACTTTCGCTCGCGTATTCAGCAGCGCGTTTGCCGCGGGCATTACCGTCTTCCTCTGCCTGGCGGCGCTCCAACTGGTCCAGTCCGAGAAGAGCGGCGGGGCGCTGCTGGCTTATGGAATTCGACGCTGGATGGTGCAACTGATCATGCCCTTGGGATTTGGCGTCATTGCGCTGCGGCTGCTGTGGCACGCAGCAGACACCTGGCGCGGCCGCCTGGTGGCAGTGCTCGTGGCAGTGAGCATGGTTGTGATCGGACTTCATCCGCCGCTGGCTCCCCCTAAACTCGTGGTACCTGGCCTGGTGACCTTGTTTGTGGCGGTAGTTCTCGGCGCACCCATCTTCGTCATGCTCGGCGGCGCGGCCCTGCTGTTATTTTGGGGAGAAGGCTCGCCGATCGCCTCGATCTCGTTGACTCACTACTCGATGGTCACCAATCCTACGCTGCCGACCGTTCCGCTCTTTACGTTGGCCGGATATTTCCTTGCCGAAGGAGGCGCCTCAAAAAGGTTGATCCGCGTGTTCCAGGCATTGCTGGGACAATTTCGCGGCGGCCCGGCCTTCGTCACTGTCCTGGGCTGCGCCTTTTTCACCTCATTCACGGGCGCCTCTGGAGTGACGATCCTGGCACTGGGCGGACTGCTCATGCCGGTGTTGTTGGGCGCGCGTTACTCCGAACGCTCAACTCTAGGAATGCTCACCGGCTCAGGAGGCCTGGGTCTGCTCTTTCCGCCCTCGCTCCCACTGATCCTCTATGCCATCGTCGCCAGTTCCAACGCCAAGGCCGCCGGTGTGACTATCGAACGGATGTTTCTGGGCGGCCTTGGTCCTGGTGTCCTGCTGGTGGCGATGGCCATCTGGCTGGGCATCCGGCTGGGGCCAAAGCAACGTGACGCTCGGCCTCCGTTCGATGGGGTCGAGGCGGCGCGGGCGCTTTGGGACGCAAAATGGGAACTACTGCTGCCGATTGTGGCCTTGGTCGCCCTCTTCGGCGGGTTCGCTACGCCGGTGGAGGCCGCAGCCGTTACCGCATTTTATGCTTTTGCGGTCGAGACTTTCATCATGCGCGACTTCAAAGGGGCGCGGGAAATTTCAAGAGTGATGGCCGAATGCGGCCTGCTGGTCGGTGGCGTCCTGCTCATCCTGGGCGTTGCCTTGGGGTTCACTAATTACCTCATCGACGCCCAGGTTCCAACGCGGGCGGTCGAGTGGGTCACGGGCGCAGTGCATTCCAAGTACGCATTCCTTCTCGCGCTCAATTTCTGCCTGCTCGTCGTTGGCTGCGTAATGGATATGTACTCGGCCATCGTCGTGGTGGTGCCGATCATCGTGCCGCTGGGCGTGGCTTACGGTATCGACCCGATTCATCTCGGCATCATTTTTCTGGCGAACCTTGAGCTCGGCCTGTTGACCCCGACCGCGGGGATCAACATCTTTCTTTCGTCCTACCGCTTCGGCAAGCCAGTATTGCAGGTTTCCCGCGCCGTCATCCCCATGCAATGCATTCTGATAGTCGGGCTTGCTTTGATTACCTATTTGCCGGCCCTGACGACCTTCCTGCCGCACTGGTTTGGCAAATAGGCACTGCGCGCTCAAAACCACACGCGCTGAACGAACCAATAACTGCCCAGGAGTGTGACCAATACAGAGGCAGCCGGCACCCAGCGCCGGACAAATTGCGGATGCGTCCGCAGCTTCCAAATCACCGGCAGCACGAGCCCGGCGATCACAACTTGCCCGACTTCGACGCCCAGATTGAACGAAACCAGCGGCACGGTGATGCTGCTGCCATTGGCGCCCACGCCCAGTTCACGCAATACCGAGGCAAAGCCAAAACCGTGGATCAAACCAAAACCCAGCGTCAGCAGCCAGCGGCCCTTCGGATCGTCGCCTCGTAACAGGTTTTCCACCCCAACATACACGATTGAGGCGGCAATCAGCGGCTCGACGATTCGGCTGGAGAGATGCACCAGGCTGAGCGTCGCCCCCGCCAGTGTGATCGAGTGCGAGATCGTGAAGCACGTGATGATCTTGACCGAGGAGGCGAAATTCCGTGTCACGATCAAAAGGCCAAACAGGAAGAGCAGATGATCGTACCCCGTCCAGATATGTTTCACTCCCATCAAAAGAAAATCGACAAATGAATGGCTGGCGGCGGTTGGTTGGCGGCTGGCCGTTTCGCGCTGAATTGTCACGGTATCGAAGTTGACCGAAAGCAATCGCTCCGCGAGAACATCTCCGCCCGAGTCCTTCAGAGTCAGGAATTGGCGATGGCCGGGCGGCAAGGAAGCCAGCCATTTGGAGCGCACGACCAGCGTGGAGAACGGGCGGGCCGGAAAGTTCAAATAGACGCTCACGTTTTGGTTTTCGTCTGATTCGCAGCGCGTCTCAATTGCTTGAACCAACACGCCGTCGAACGTGACCTCCAGTGCCTGCGGGCCGAGCTTCCGGAGTTCACCCTTCCCGGCGGACAATTCGTCGTCGGAGATCTGACCGTCGTGATTCTTATCCATTTCGACGAGTTGAGCCGCGTCCGCGAGTGCGAATACGAGCACGGTTTCCAGCCTGGTGCGCGTGAGTCGGAGAGTCGCTGTGCTTAGACCCGGATCATGAGCGCCGACCGTGGCGACAGCGCCAAGCCAGGCGGCGAGCAGCCACGGCCAAACAGTCGATCGACGCGCAGGCAGCGGGATCGGAAAGCAGAGCCTCATAGGGGCAAGCTGCCGGGCTCACCCCGCAGCTCTGCATGAGCTGTGTTCGCCAGGGAGGAAGGAACCAACGGACGGTGCACTCTCCCCATGGCCAGGATGACCGGAACGGAACTGCGCGGAGCGTATGGAGTGCGACTGGCTTGCCAGCGCTTTCCTGCGGGCTATACCGCCCGACGGCGGGAGCAAGGTCCACGCACTCCATACGCTCCGCGTCGCATCCAGCCTCATCTCGATTCGCGCTTTCATTTGTTGTCGGTCGCGACGTGATTCATGGCGGGGGACTGAGCAACGGCCGGCGCACCACGTGGTCGGGGAATTGGTCCTGACGGGCCTGCGTCCACCTCAACAGCGCTGCATGCCCGTCGGTGTAGATATAATTGGCCGCCCGGCCATGCCGATTGTAGCGAAGCCAGCCCTGGTCGCCGAATTTACCGGCGCCCCAGCGCACGAGAGCGGGTTCACCCACCCAGGTGTCGTAGTCGTCTTGGCCCACATTGCCATAGGCATCATTATCGGGACTATTTAGCGCTTCCGAGTTGCGTTCGGAAAACAAAATCAGATTGGGATTTGACAGCGCGCTAACCCGGCTTTCCGTGGCGAAACCGGACAAGGCGCCCTCAACCGCGTAGCGCGCAGATTTGTGGGTGAAGATCGAATCGAGCAAATAGCTCTGAATGGTCAACCGCTCGTTCAAGGCGATTGCTAACTCTGAACCGGGCAGCGGCGTGCCCCATTCGCTCAGGCCACCGTTATACGCAGCTAACGTACGGGCGAGAAGATGCGAACGCGGAGTCTGATCTGCTGGACAAAAAGCGACCTCGCGAGACCGCAAGTAAGGTTGGAAAAAGATCACCCATGGTTTCTCGGCCTGGCTGTTGCCCTGGCCGCCGCCGGCACAGGCCGCGGCGTTGGGGGGCAGCGAGACAACCTGACTGCCATCGTCCAGCACCCACCCTTCGTGGTGATGGAACAAGCTTCCGTCGTTATCGTCCATGTAGAGGATAGCTGCATCCCCGATTTGCCGCAGATTGGACAGGCAGGCAATGCGGCGTGAGTGAGCTTTGGCGCGAGCCAGGGCGGGCAACAGCATCGCCGCCAGCAGGCTGATGATCGCGATGACGACCAGCAGCTCCAGTAGCGTGAAACCAACTGCCGACCGAGCGTGTCGGGACTTTGTCTGCTGCATGAGAGTAGTTGGTCGATGTGGATTCAAATGTCAATACCGTGAGGCGGGCGGGCCAGCGGGCCCGCCCGCCCAGACGAGTGCGCGGCAAAGTTATGGATGATGGTGATTTCGTCCGTTTTGCGGCGTGGCTTCGTAAGGAAACACTTTGTTGTAGGCCATGTCGTTCCAATCCACGTTATCGCCCGCTGGACCGCGAATGGTTGGAGGGCTGGTGCGCAGATCGCTGATCAGCGCCGTGACGGCGATATCAACCACATCATCGCCGAAGCGCCTGCCGTTCGGCCAGCCACCCGGAACCGTGCCGCCGCCAAAGCCGGCTTGAATGGTGCTGGTGAGCGTATCGCCGCCGAAGATGCTCAGACGCGAGAACCCAGGATCATTCGGATTGGCGCCTGAACTCGTGCCATTGCCGCCCAGCCGGCATGGGCCTGTGGAAAGATCGACCTTGATTAAGTCGGGGATAAAAATCCCGGCGATGTCGGTGCGGTTGGTTTCCGGCGCAGGACCGTTCCCTTGGAAAACGATCGCATTGATCAGCCTGGCCAGTTCAGGGTTCAATGCGTACTTTTTGAAAATGAGATTGTCCACCGCGGGACTGCTTCGACTGTAGAGATCCTTGTCCTTGATCGCCACGAGGCCCTCATTAAACAGCGGATTGCCCTGGCGCGCCACCTGGACCCAGGATGTATCGCCCTGATCGTCGCCAAACAAGCGAACCTGCTTGCGGCTCGTCGTGGCATAGACGCCCACCACCTGCTGATCGCCTCCCAGTTCGCTCACCGGGATCACCAGTGACATGAGATGGATGTTGAACCCGCCCTGCGAGTCCTTGCCGGGTGAACGCAGTTGCAGCAGATCGAACACCGCCTGAATGTCGGCGTAGAAACCGTCATCCCGCTGGCCAGCAAAGGAGGTGTAACCGTTGCCGAGGTTCGTGATTGCCTCGCTCGTGTAACGATCCAGCTCCGCTTCGGTCGCCACGCCGTCCTTTGCCGGGTTTTCTCCGTTGTCGCCCTGATTGTAGTAGGGGGTGGCAATGCCCTGGTTGTTCGGCGGCACAATACCGGTCCCGAGGCGCGTGCTGGTTCCAGTCCGGTGATCCACCTTTGTGACCGTGTATGTTTGAGTCAGATTTTGCGCGGCGTCACCGACGTCCTGAATCACGCCCAGGTACGACTGCAAGATAGTGTTCTTGCTCTTGTAACTGGTAGTGAAACGGAATTGATAACTGAGCGTCGGTCGTCCCGCCACTACGTCCCGCCCGACCGCCACGTGGATTTGATAGAGCACGTTTGGGTCAAAGTTGTATTTGTTCGGACCGATGCCCGGCTCCTGGTGCGGATAGACTCCAAGGGCAGTGACGAGCGATTTGACGCCGTTTTCGACTTGCACAAAGGCATAGACGTCGGTGGTGTTCGCCGCCGGATCCAAAATGGCCAGGGGCGCGTCCATATGACTGGAGGCCCAGACCGGTGTGATGAGGTAACCGATCAGCAGGGGTATAACTGCCAATCGCAGGGTTTTGCTTTTCAGCTTCATGGTGCTTTTTGCCTTTCTTCATTTCGTTTCTGGTTTGTTGTTGTCCGTTCCGCCCTCGGCCACTACAGTTTCCGCGAGTGGAAAAGCGGTTTGAAATTGTTCACGCTCGGATGGCAGCAGGAGGCGTTTCAGGTCCGAGACTTTGGAGGCGTAACGTTGAGCGGCGCTGCCATTGCCCGCCTGGCGCGCAATCATCGCTGCGTGAAACAACAAACGCGCATCCTGCGTCCCTTCGGCCAGCGCCTTGGCCATTCGCTCCCGTGCTTCCTCCGTTTTACCGCAGGCTGCCAGCGACCAGGCCAGCGCATCGTGCGTAAGCACGTCAGACCGGGCGCTGAGCTCTGCTTGAGCCAGGCGGAGTCCCGTTGCGACCGACTCCCCACGCGTCGCCAGATAGAGCGAGTAATTGCGTGGGTCAGCCGCCGCTCCTTTCTGGCGCAGGAGGGTTTCGACGCGGGCAGCCTGCTGGACGCGGCCGTCGGCGCGCAAGGCCTCGGCGAAGGTCCATTGATACTCCGGCAGCGGATTCAACTCGGCGGCGCGCTGCAAGACTTCGGCGGCTGCTGCGGCTCGCCCTTGCGCGAGCAGTATTCGCCCGCGGAGGAGCAGGGCAGGGGGATAGTCTTTCTGAAACTCAAGCGAGGCAGCACAGCATTGTTCCGCGGCGACGAGATTTCCCAACTGAAACTCATAGCCCGCCAGACGTATGTTGACCCAAGCGGCAGATTCAGAATCCAGTGGACTGGCCGCGCCCGCCGCCAGGCGCATGAGTTCGGCTGCGCCTTGGACATTGCCCTTCAGCCAGCGCAGATGCGCGCCCCGAGCGTAGGAGTGCAAATCGGGGCGCAGATCTACCATCTTCTGGCAAGCCTCAATCGCCTCCGGCAGCTTGCCTTGCTCCATTAACACGTCGCTCAGCAAGCCGAAATCAACGGGCAGGCCCCGCTGCGTGACCAGTTCCTGCGCCAGCGGCTCGGCTTCTTTGAACCGGTGCAAGTTGTGCAGCACATGTCCGCGCAACAGCAGCGCATCCAGCGATTTCGGCTGCCTCGACTCCAGGGCCAGCGCACACTGCTCGGCGAGCTTGTAATACCCCGGATCGAAGCTTTCGCGCGCTTTGGTGACAAAGGACCAGCCCAGGCGCTCGAGCGAAAGCTCCAGATTCTTTCCGGCTCGCACCTCAGATTGCAGCCGGATTATTTCGCGGTCCACGCGCCCGGTGCCTGTGTGAGGCGCCAGCACAAGTGAAATCGGGTCGAGTGGCCGGGCCGCTTGCGGCGCGGCCGTCAGCGACTGGTTCAATTGTTTGCTTTGGCGGCACGAGAGAGCTGTCAGACACAGACACAAGGCAATCCAGCGGTTCATAGATTCAGCGGGTACTGGGGTTGCGATTTTCGATCTCGAATTTTGGTGTTCGAGAATTAGTTACGCTCGATGGCGGCATACGGATGCATTCGAATCCGGATCATTTTCCTTGCATCCGACCAGCGCCCAGAAGCGTATAACCTCCGGGAGAGAAATTGGCGCCCAGCGCGAGATTTCATTTCCGGCTCCGCACAGGCGTGTTGCCAAAGGGCGGAGCGCGGGCCGTCCCGGCCCGCAGCGCTCGCGACAGCAGCATGGCATTGGAATATGCCAGGGATTTTCGAGTACGCCACGCGCTGCGACCCGGTACCGGTCGCGCTCCGTTGAGTTAAAACGGCTTGTGCAACACGCCCGCACGTCGGCGGCTACAATCCGTGATAGCCCAGAGTTGATAGCTGATCGAAGGTGGACAGGACGGCGAGGAGCGCGCCTTTGGGCCGAAATTCGGGCGCGCCGCGGATTTCGCTGTTCGGGTCGGGAGTTGTGTGGATGTTGGCGTAGGTGAGACCCGATATCACATCGAATAACACATCAGAAGTCAGCGTCGCGCTGCCGGAAAACGTGCCAAACGTGGCTGATTGGACGCTGAAGGAAATGAGCACTCCGGCGGTGCTCGTCGAGTTCGCCGGTCCGTGGATATGTCCCCCG
This sequence comes from uncultured Verrucomicrobiota bacterium, assembly GCA_964446585.1. Taxonomy (GTDB): domain Bacteria; phylum Verrucomicrobiota; class Verrucomicrobiia; order Limisphaerales; family UBA8199; genus CAYUPI01. Next base: position 144,945 of record CAYUPI010000009.1, on the reverse strand, counting down.
ATAGCCGCCGAAGAGAGGTCGGAAAAGCTGAAGCTGTAGCTCAATTTGTTGCTGATAATGTTCATCAGCCAGGAGCCGGTGACGGCGGAAGTCGTGGGTGGTACCTCCGACACACCGCGGACACTTCACATTCGCGCGCGTGACTCTTTAATTGAGTTCTTCAAGTGAAAGCCGCAACGCAGTTGAATGTTCCCGATTTGTTGGTACCTCGTCCTCTGACGGTGGGTTGAGCTAGGGCGAAATGCAAAATCTGCAATCGTCGAGTCATAGCGGAGCGCCGCGGGGTTTCGCCACAGCCGCGCTACGCCGCGTCCGTGGTGACCGACAGGTTACCTAAATCTGGATTTATTCCGCGCCGATCCCCAACCTGTGAGTCTAACACACTTTCTGAAAACTATGTGCACAGAATCTTCCTTCCTGATAGATGGCCTGGCGAAATATCCGCTGCTGACCGCCTTGCGTGAACGGCGCTCGCGGCGGTTCGGGCTGGGCATGAAAATTCCCGCTGGGCCACTTGCCTTTGAAAGCCGTTACAAAGCGTCTCTGCTAACAGAGGATGAAGAAGCGGCGATGGTCTTTGCGGCCGCGGGCATCACGGGTCATGCGCTCGCCGACCTCTGTTACGCTCCGGGTGGAGGCGGAGGCATCATGGCAGGCTTGACAGGCCGCACGATTGCTTCCGGCGACGGATTGCAAACGGTCGCATTGGTGGTGACAAACGACACCGGAACCTGGCTGGTGCGACGACCGCGAGAACTTCCGTCCGGCGACTTGCGGCAATTTATCGAATTCGGTCGCGACGGCCTGTTCACGGAGCTCTACCGGCGCAGCCGAGTAAAAATCAAGGAAGGCCGCGCCACCACACCAAGCGATCCGCTGTTTAATATCAACGCAAACCGCTGGTCTGCCCACGCCCCGGGCACAACGTATTTTCTGCCGGTGAATGACCTGACCTTCATGTATGTCAACGGCTTGTTGGAGATTCTCAACGAAACAACCGGCGCTTTCCTGCTGGACGAGAGAAACAATTTCCGGCCGGCTGGCCTGGCTAAATTCGCGCGCAGCCGCGGCGGTCATCTCGACGACAACCCTCACAATGGCAAAGTTGCCACCGTCCGCCAGGTCGAGCAGTTCGTGACCGAATTCGTCACCATCGAGCAGGGAATGATGTTGCAAAATCTGGGCTTAATGGCACAGGCGCTTGGTCTTGGCGGCTTTCCCAACTTCGCCAATCACGAGTTCGGCTGGTTCCAGGCGCTTGGATTCCGCATGAAGCAAATGCCGGCGAGCGCCTACCTGGGAGCAGGCAAACTGGTTTCGTTCGGCATGAATGTGCTGAAGAAAAATCCGCAAGTTCCATACCCAGTGGGTTTGGAACGGAATGGAGAAATCTTGTTGAAGCCATTTTGTCCACCCTATTTCCAATCGATGACTGACGCTGTCCGGGCCGTGGCGGAAATCAAGTTCGGGGAGAACGGCATTTTTCGCGGTAACCCTGCGGGCACCGCCTGGGTTGATGAAAAAGGAGTGACGATCCAGATTCCGAGCGCGAGCGAGGCCGCTATCGCCGCGACCACAGCGTACTGCGAATACTTGCTCAGTCGCTACGGCCGCTTTCCGGTCTATTTGACGCCTTATCGGACCGTGCTCGGGTTTCAGGCCTGCCACCTGGACGCAGAGTTTTATGAGCGATTTTATCGGACCGAAGCGCTCGGTGCGACGCAGAGGGAGGATTTTAGGAAACAGCGGCTGGTGACCCATAGCTGATCGAAATCGCTGTAGGAGCCGACGTGAGGCTCTGATCGAAAAATCCAAAATCCAAAACTGATTAGAGCCTCCTCACGTCGGCTCCTACAAATTCAAGACAAGCCCTACTAAGCCCCGGCCATTGCGAATTGCACCAATTCATGATCCACCGGTAACACGGCGAGCAAGGTGCAGCCTTTAACGGAATGGTTGTCCTCGTGCGACGTCCCCGCGTCGGAATGGTGAAAATCGCCCGGCCCCAGGGTGCGGTCACCGATGTGGAGGTCGCCCGTCAAAATGTACAGCTCCTCCGCGCCAAAATGTTTGTGCGCCGGATAACGCACGCCGGGCCCGAGTCTCCCGAGAAGCACGGCGTAATCGCGGTCTTTTTCGAGTGAGAGCAGTTTGATCCAGGCGCCTCGCAGCGGAAGTTCCTTCCAGCCTGCGGGGTCAGACGCACAATGGAAATGGAACCCGGGCTTTTTTTCGGCCGCGGTTTCGGCGGGCTGGTGGACGATGACTGGCGCCTCGGCATGCCGAACAAGCCGGAGGATTTTCTCTTTCAATTGTGCCGAAATGGGAGCCGAAGGAACGGCCAGCGCCATCTGATCAGCGGCGCGTTGCAGGCTGTGCACCAACTGCCTGACCTCCGCATTGCGCCGGAGCACGTCTTCGAATGCGCGCCACTCGTCAGCAGGGAGCGCTCCCAGCGCGTAAAGACTTGCCGTTTCCTGTTGTTGTTCCGTAATCATGCGTCCGTCTGCAAACTGTCGCGCAATTTCATCATGCCACGCCGAATGCGCGCTTTGATCGTGCCCAGCGGTTCCTTCAATGCCTCGGCAATCTCCAGATGCGTCTTGCCGCCAAAAAACGCCAGCTCGATTGCTTGTCTCTGCTCGTTCGGCAGACCAGCCAGGGCGGCTCGAACCATGGCGAACGCCTCCGCGTTTCCAGCGCTCTGCTCGGGACCACTCGTCGTGGGAGGGTCTGCGGCCGAGACCTCCCGGTACTCCTCGACCAATCGGCTGCGCCGCTGGCGTGCGCGCAATCGGTCAATCGAACGATGCCGCGCGATACTCAAGGCCCAGTGGAACGCGGAGCCGAGCATTGGGTCAAACGTCGCGGCTTTTTCCCAGATTTGCACAAAAGTGTCCTGGATGACTTCTTCAGCCTCGCTTCCATCGCCCAGGATGCGGAACGCGACCGAGTAAAGCGGTGCCGCAGTCTGATCGTAGAACGCCGCCATGGCTTGAGCATCCTTCGCCGCAACCCGCTGCAATAACCGGGCCTGCGCGTCTTCAGCCTGTTCACGTTCCAACATAGTTTCCGCACTCGGCCGGCCTCGATGGATCCCAATCGAATCGGCACTGTCCAGCCTCCGATTTCAAACGTCCGTCCGCCAGCACCAAATTGGACTTCGAGCGTCAGCATTCATCCTCTCATTCGCCTCCCGGGCCGCGTCGGATGCATCCTGCCCCTCGAATCTCATTCTTACTCATACTCATACTCCTAATCATTCTTCGTGGACCCTCAGCCCCCAAGCATGAGTATGAGTAAGAGTAGGAGTAAGAGTATGGTCTGATATACAGTTTGCTTGCCGGAATAATCGGTGATATCCGGCAGCGTTTCGAATATGCGCAAACTGGTATCGAGCGGGAGTCCATACGAACCCAAGATTGGGGTATCGCGAGCGGTGCGAGTCGGATCGATCGTTACGGTCGCCGGGACAGCGCCGCTCGGGCCGGATGGCCGCACCGTCGGGCGCGGAGATGCTGCCGCGCAGGCGCGCCGCTGCCTGAAAATCATCGCTGCGGCGCTTCAAGGAGCGGGCGCCTCGATGGGCCAGGTCGTGCGCACGCGAATCCTGCTCACACGAATCGAGGATTGGCAGGCGGTGGCTGCGATTCACGGCGAGTTCTTTCGAGACATTCGACCGGTCAACACGATTGTGCAGGTTGCGCGCTTTATTGACCCGGATTGGCTGGTCGAGATCGAAGCAGATGCAGTCGTTGATGAAGATCAGCCAGCGAGATGACGAGCTACCTTTAGCCTCGGCATTTGATTTTTTGCAGCCGCCGACGTCAGTCGGCGCGATTTGCGCTGCGGGCATAGTCCGCCGACTGACGTCGGCGGCTACACCCGAATGACATGAGGGGTCACTTGACAAGCACACTGGAGGAATTAGCCTTGACAGCGATTTTTTATGAACGGCCATAACAGGCGGCGGAATTGGTGCGGGCGAGGACGCGTAGGCGCCTTCACGCTCATTGAGCTACTGGTGGTGATCGCGGTCATCGCGATACTCGCTGCGCTTCTATTGCCGGCACTTTCAAGCGCCAAGGAGAAGGGCAAGCGGGTGGGTTGCCTGAACAATATGCGGCAGGTCGGTCTCGCCCTCCAGATGTATGGCCAGGACTATCGGAAACTGCCGCCCAAGCGCCATCCGGTCAGTGATTTTAACAATCCGTTTGCTCCGGCCAATGTTCTGAACCTCCTGATTCCTTATCTGGGGACCAAAACGGGCCAGCTTTCGCCCGGAGTGTACAATTGCCCCTCACTCAGGCCGCATCCTAACAAAGCCTATGCGCCAACGATTTATAGCAGTACCGGCCTGTCCGCCAACACGGTCCCTTTGGGGCGGCCGATGAGTGCTATTCCCAGACCATCGGCCCTCATTCTCCTGCAAGAGGCGTGGTCCCTCTCGCACAATCTCTGGAATCAGCCGGAACCCAACAACCGATCTGAACCGGCCCTCGAAGGGCTCGTCCCGAACACTTACCATGAGTGGCACATGTGGGCGAGTTTGTCTGAGTCGGACTCGTTTATATCGGTCAAATACCGTGAGAACCTTAGCGACGTTCACGAGGCTGGGGGCAACCTGGTGTTCGTGGATGGCCACGCCGAGTACAAAAAATACCGGAGACTGCGCAGCGGCGACTTCGGCTTAATGCCCGACGAACTGTATCAGCCGACACGGGCGCAAACGGATCGGGACTGGGCGCCGGCGTTTTAGGGATGCGACGGCTCAACGCAGTTCGACGTCCACGCCTATGAATCCGGCCAGATGGATACTGACGTCGGCGCTGCTGGCCGCGGCCATGGCAGGTTGCTCTGCCAAACACGAGAGTCCGCAGGCTGCCGCCCAAGAACTTCAAAAAAGTTTCCAGTCGGCCGATCCAGTCACGACCCAGGCAGTAGTTCAGGCGGCTAATGCCCTACAGGCCCACGATTATGCTCAGGCCGTCATCATCATGGACCGCGCCGTGCAGGGCCAGACCCTTGACGAAGCCCGCAAGAAGGCGGTGGACGCTCTCCTCATCCAGACCAGGCGCGCGATAGAGCAGGATCCCAAGCTGAACAACGCTCAGCTTTACGATGCCATGTCCTCCCTCCTGGTTCGCGTCCACGGCGAGAATTAGCTGCGCGAAGCAGGTTCCGTAAACACGTTGTTTGCGCTCGACCGAACGTCTCCGATTCGTACTATCCATCGGATGAAGACCGCTGTTCGCCTTTTGCTGCTGCTCCTTCTATCGAGTCCAGCGTTCGCTGCCACCACTGACCTGGCCCTGAAGGAGGACGACCACATCTCGTTTCTCGGGAACACTCTGGCCGATCGAATGCAGCATGATGGCTGGCTGGAAACTCTGCTTCAGGCCCAATTTCCCGACCGCCACCTGACCATCCGGAATCTTGGCTTTGCGGGAGATGAACTGAGCGTGCGCCTGCGCTGCGAGAACTTCGGCGGCCCGGACGATTGGCTGGGGAGGACGAAAGCGGACGTGGTGTTCGCATTTTTTGGTTACAACGAGTCTTTCGCGGGTCCGGCTGGTCTGGGCAAATTCAAGCAGGACCTCAATAAGTTCATCAGCAACATTCTGGACCACAAGTATAATGGCCGGGCCGCTCCCCAGCTCGTGCTCTTCTCGCCGATCGCCCAGGAAAACTCCCGTGACCCGAACCTGCCCAACGGCAGTCCCAACAATCCCAATCTCAAGCTCTACACGACAGCGATGGCGGAAGTTGCCCAGGAGCGCGGCGTGCGCTTCGTGGACCTGTTTGCGCCGTCGCTCGAATTTTTTTCTATAGCATCCAAGCCGCTGACACTCGACACGGTCCACTTGAACGAGGAGGGCAACCACCAGCTCGCGGCGTCGATCCTGCACTCACTTTTCCCGAGCGCCCACGGCCACAAGCGGAGCAGTGCGGCGCTGGAAAAGATCCGCGCGGCTGTACTGGACAAAAATTTCTACTGGTTCAACCGGTATCGGACTGTGGACGGCTACAACGTTTACGGAGGCCGCTCGAAGCTTAAATATGTCGATGATGTCAGCAATTGGGACGTCCTCCAGCGCGAGATGGAAGTCCTTGATGTGATGACCGCTAATCGTGACCGGCGGATCTGGGCCGCTGTGCAGGGCAAAGAGCTAGCGGTGAGCGACGACAACACGCCACCTCAGCTTCCCGTAAAATCGAACAAACCGGGACCCGGCCCGCACGGCGAACACGTGTTTCTCGATCCGGAGGAGGCAATCAAACACATGAAGTTGGCTTCGGGCCTGAAAGTGAACCTGTACGCCTCTGAGAGAGAATTCCCGGACCTGGCCAAACCGGTGCAGATGGCCTGGGATCCGCAGGGGCGGTTGTGGGTCGCCGTTTGGCCTTCGTATCCGCACTGGAAGCCTAAGGATGAGATGAACGACAAACTGCTCGTCTTCGAAGATACCAATGGCGATGGCAAGGCCGACAAATGCACAGTGTTCGCGGAGCACTTGCACTGTCCGACCGGTTTCGAGTTCTACAATGGCGGCGTACTTGTAGCCGAGGCGCCCGATCTGCTGTTTCTGAAAGACACGCAGGGGAAGGGCAGGGCGGACTACCAGGAGCGTGTGCTGGATGGCCTTGCATCAGCCGACACTCATCATACGGCCAACAGCTTCGTGTTCGATCCCGGCGGCGCGCTCTATTTTCAGGAGGGCGTTTTCCATACGACTCAGGTTGAGACGCCTTACGGACCGCCGGTCCATAACATGAACGCCGCGGTCTTTCGCTACGAACCGCGCACACACAAATTCGAAACGTATGTGTCCTACGATTTTGCCAACCCGCACGGCCACGTTTTCGATCGCTGGGGCGAGGACTTCGTGATGGACGGCACAGGTGCGGAGCCGTACATCGGCGCTTGCTTCTCCGGCATGACGTATTACCCGCAACGGCATAAGAAGGCGCCGAAACTCTATGAACAGCGCACGCGCCCCTGTCCCGGCATGGAAATTTTGTCGAGCCGCCAGTTTCCGGATTCCATGCAGGGCAATTTGCTTGTGCCCAACGTCATCGGCTTCCTGGGAATACTGCAGTATAAGATCTCCGAGACAAACGCCGCGTTCCGCGGCACCGAAGTCGAGCCCATCGTGCAATCGGATGATCCGAATTTCCGGCCGTCCGATGTCAAAATCGGTCCGGAAGGCGCCATTTATTTCCTCGAGTGGCAAAATCCCATCATCGGCCACATGCAACATCACCTGCGCGATCCGAGCCGCGACCATATTCATGGCCGAATCTATCGCATCACGTGCGCGGAGCGTCCGTTGCTCAAGCCTGCGAAAATTGCCGGGCAGCCGATCCCCGCTTTGTTGGATTTGCTCCGTGAACCCGGGGATCGGACGCGCTCGCGAGCGCGAATCGAGCTGGGCGGGAGGGACACCAAACAGGTCATCGCCGCGCTCGAGACCTGGCTGTCAAAGCTCGACTCGATGGACGCAAATCATCAGCACGATTTGACCGAAGGGCTCTGGCTCTATCAATCTCACAACGTGGTAAACGAACCGCTGCTCAGACGAATGCTCCGTTCGCCCGATTACCACGCCCGCGCCGCCGCGACGCGCGTCCTGTGTTACTGGCGCGACCGCGTGCCGAACGCGCTCGCGCTGCTCAAAGTGCAGGCCAATGACGAGCATCCGCGAGTCCGGCTCGAAGCGGTGCGGGCTGCCAGCTTTTTCACTTCTCCACAAGCCGCTGAGCTTGCCCTCGAGGTCCTGAATCATCCGATGGACAAGTACCTGCAATATACTCTCGACGAAACGATGAACACGCTGGATCGCTTTACAAAACCGGCTAGAGAGTGAATGTAATTGCTGTGAGCGTAATAGCTTGAACTCCTTCGCCGATTAATCCAATGTGACTAGTATGAGTAAGGTTGAGCGCATCCAAGCCGAACTTAGAGAGCTCTCGCCATCGGAACTGCAACAGGTCCGAGACTTGCTCGACGATTTCGTAGAGGATAGGCTAGCCTTTACCGCGGAGTTTGAGTCTGCGATCTCCGAGTCCGAGAAGGAAATGGCGGCTGGACTGCGACCGCGTGTCCCCCGGCCTTGAACAGAAGGGTGAGCGCGGCGCTTCCGTCGGCATGGGCCAACTCGGCGTTGCAATCCGATTCATTGTCGCCGGCGTCTTGCTAGGCTGCTCCCCAAGCTGGGCCCAGACAACGAGTCAAAGCAATTTCTTTCTTCCCAAGAATCCAGTGGCCGCCTCCTATGTCCTCGGCCGGCTTTCCAACCAGGAATTAATCGCGGCACCGCGGAGTGAATTCGTCTTTGTGGCCCTGCTCCAGCGGCCTGGGCTGGAGCGGAAGTACCGCCAGGAAGCGCTGGAAGGATTGGCACGACTGCGCCACTCCGACCCATTGACAGAGCTGCTGGCAGCAATCGTCGAGTTGGACAACAAGGGCGAAGAAGCCATCAGCGTCCTGCGCGACCTTTCATCGATCCTGTTACAAGCCGGTCCCGCGCACCTGGCTCCGAAGCGCTCGATATTGCAGCAGCTCGTCGCCCAATCGACAGTTCCTTTGACTCGTCAGATCGGGAATGCCGCCTTGATCGTGGCTGATGCCTCAGTCGAGCGGAGATGGAAAGCGGTTGAAAACGAGCCGGCACAACTGGCGGATTTGTTGCTCGCGATCCCGCTGCTGACGGACTCCGCGCTGCGGGGCTCGGCGTATCAGCGAGTTGAATCTCTTCATCATAAAGCGGTGACGCCGGAAGTTCACCGGGCCGCCAGCGCCGCTATCGTGGCGATCCCGGGACACGAGGTTGATACTTTTAGAACTTTGGCACCACTCGTCGCTGCAGGAACGGAAAGGTCTGCCGCCATCGCGGGCCTCCAGGCCTTGCCGCCGAAGACGTGGCCGAAAGAAGGTGTGCCGCCGCTCGTGGATAGTCTGTTGGGATACCTGCAATCCGTGCCTGCCGCCGAGCGAACTGGAGCAGATTTTGCCGGCGCTCTTCAACTAGCCGGCGAACTGGCCACGGCGTTGCCGGCACAAAAAGCGCAGGCGATCTCCAGAACACTTCGGGGTCTTGGTCCTGCGGTCGTTGTTCTGCAAGCGGTTTACGAACAATTGCGCTACGACAAAACCACTTTCGTCGTCGAGGCAGGCAAACCCGTTGCGCTCACGCTCGATAATCAGGACGCCATGCCGCACAATGTCGCGATTCTGGCTCCTGGAGCGTTGGAGGAAATTGGCCAGACAGCCGAGAAGATGTCGGCCGAGCCCGATGCGGAGGGTCGGCTCTACATTCCTGCTTCATCGAAGGTTCTGCACGCCAGCAAACTGGCGGCGCCCGGCCAGAAGGTTCAGTTGACCTTCAAGGCCCCCACGGTTGTGGGTGATTATCCTTACGTCTGTACGTTCCCGGGGCATTGGCGGCGCATGGTCGGCACGATGATCGTCGTCCAGGATCTCGAAGCTTACCTGGCAATTCATCCGGTGTCAGAACAGCCGAAACTGACAGAATGGAAACTGGCAGACTTGGCGCCTGAGCTTCCGAAGGCAGCCTCCAGGCGCGATCTCCAGACCGGAAAGGCGCTTTTCATTCAGCTTGCCTGCGCGCAGTGCCATAAGCTGGGCAAGGAAGGATATACCTTTGGTCCGGAGCTGACTGATGTATTCACGCGATACAAGGGCGACCGCGCGGCGGTTCTCGAACAAATTTTGGAGCCATCAAAAATTATCGACGAGCGCTATCGCAATGTCAGCTTCGACTTAAAGGACGGCGAATCTGTCACTGGGCTTGTGATCAAGGAGGACGCAGAAACCGTGACCATCCAGTCGGGCCCGGCCGACTCGTTGGTTCAGGCACTTAAAAAGTCGGACATTCACAAACGCTCACCGCAGGGCTCGTCGCTCATGCCCGTTGGATTGCTGAGCAGCTTGTCCAAGGAACAGATTTTCGATCTTCTAGCCTATATCGAATCCGGCGGGGCAATCGCATCTCACGCGCACGAGCATTAGCACGCTTTTTCGAAGGTCTCGCAGCAGCGGACCCAATCTGACCGAGCGTTAATACTCACGCCGAGCGTCTGAGCAAAATTGACATCATCGCTGTCCAATAGGGTATGAAGAACAATATCGGTCTGTGGTTCGCTGCCTTCGTGGCCGGACTCATGTTGCTCGTTTTGCTGGGTCCGGCGCTTCCTCACTCCAAGGCGAGGGCGCAGCGAGTCCAAGGCGTCAACAATCTGGCTCGCCCCTTTCCAAACAATAACTTCGTGATAACCAACATGAACGTCACCAGCGGCGCCTACCCGACGACGAGATGAGAAGCCAGGCATGTGCTCTATGGTTCCAGCCAACTACTGCCGTTAGTCCTGCTGATCACTACTTCGGCTTGATTCCCCTGAGATGCTCGTCGAACCATTCGGCGAGCAGCACGAGGTCTTTGGTCATGTCCGGCCAGCCGTGGTTCTTTCCCTCGCGCACGACCAGCTTTGCCACTGAGCCGATTGCTTCACACCGTTTGACGAATATCTGCGACTGATAGATCGGCACCAGGGTGTCAGCGTCACCGTGAATGATCAAAATAGGCGGCATGTTCGAGTGCACGAAATAAATCGGGGATATCTCCCGGCCCAGCTTCTGCCGCTCCTCCGCGCTATCCGACCTGGGACCGAACGCTGCTTTGAATCCCTTGAGCGTGCCGACGCCTACGGCATCTTCGTCCGGTTTGGCATAGTTCAGAAAATCCGTTGGCGGAAAGAAACACGCGGCGCACTGAATTTCACTGCTTTCGCGCTCCACCGGATCTTTGGCGTCGGGATCTCCCTTGGCGCCCTGTGTGGCCATGGTCAGCGATAGGTGGCCGCCGGCGCTGCCGCCGGAGATACCGAACCGCTGGGGATCAACCCCATAGCGGCTGGCATTGTGGCGGATGAATCGCACGGCGCGGTGGATATCCAGCTCGATCTCGCTGATGGTGAACTTCGGCTGCGAGCCATGCACGACCGTAAAAACCGTGTACCCTCGGTCCAGAAAGGCGCGGAAGAACACTGGATTGATCGCTTCATGGCTGGAGAAAAAGCCGCCGCTGACCATAAAAATGATTCCGACACCATTCGTCTTCGCGGGCTGGAACACGTCCAGCGTCAGCGCCGTGCCGAATTTTCGGCCGTAAATCACGTCTTCGGTCCGAGTGAACTCAGCGCTCGACCGGGCCCAAGTGTCTAGACACAGAAGCAGGGCAATCCCAACGAACAATAGCCTTTTCATAATCTTAACCCAGGAAGGCATCATGGACCGCGCGCATCGCCTGTTCGCCTTTCGCCAGATCGACCACGACCGATATCTTGATCTCACTGGTCGAGATCATGTCGATATTCACGCCTTCGCGTGCGAGCGTTTCAAACATTTTCCCGGCCACACCCGTGTGGCTTTTCATCCCGACGCCGACGATGGACAACTTGCCGATGTTGTCAGTGGCGATGACCTTTTCAAAGTGGATTTCTTGCTTTAGCGCGTCGATGACTTTTTGCGCCTTGAGCAAATCGGGTTTGTCCACTGTAAACGAAAGGTCTGTGGCCGGCGTGCCGCTGCCGTGGCTGATGTTCTGTACGATCATATCCACGTTGACGTTGGCGTCGCCGATGGCCTTGAAAATCCGGGCGGCGACGCCCGGTTTGTCCGGCACACCCACCAATGTGACTTTGGCCTGGTTTTTGTCGAGTGAGACGCCCCGCACGACGATCTCTTCCATGCTGCTGGTTTCTTCTTTCACTAAGGTTCCTGGGTTGTCGTTTAAACTGGAGCGGACCTCAAACACTACGCCAAATTTCTTGGCGAATTCGACCGAGCGCGATTGCATGACTTTGGCGCCAAGGCTGGCCAGCTCGAGCATTTCATCATACGAGATCTCCTTGAGCTTCTTCGCGCCCGGCACGAGTCTCGGGTCGGCCGTATAGACCCCATCGACGTCGGTATAGATCTGGCACAAATCCGCCTTCAAAGCCGCCGCAAGGGCAATCGCTGTCAGGTCTGAGCCGCCACGGCCGAGCGTTGTGATCTGTCCTTCGATGGTTTGGCCCTGGAAGCCGGCGACGATCACGACGTTTCCGGCGTCGAGGAGTTCGTGGATCTTCCTGGGCGTGATGTTCTGAATCTTCGCCTTGGTATGGACGCCGTCGGTGACGATGCCCGCCTGCGCGCCCGTAAGTGAGACGGCCGGTAGACCCAGGGCGTGAAGTGCGATCGCGCTCAATGCGATCGTGGTTTGCTCGCCCGTGGCAAGCAGCACGTCCATCTCCCGCTCGCTGGGCAACGGCATGATCTCCTTGGCCAGCTTGATCAAATTATCAGTCACGCCGCTCATGGCCGAGACGATCACAACTATCTGGTCGCCGCCGGCGTGGTATTTGGCTACGCGGGCGGCCACATTTTTGATGCGGTCGGTGTTTCCCACCGACGTGCCGCCATATTTTTGAACGATTAGCGACATGATCTCACGAGCCTCTGACGGTGTTTTGGATATCCGTTTGTATTGTAGGAGCCGAGGTAACGAGGCTTAAACAATCTTGGAGACGCTTCTTGGTGCGAGGAAGTGAGCCTCGTTACCTCGGCTGCTACCATTTTGGAACACGCTTTCAATCAAAGTTTTCCACCCGGATCATGATCGGGGCGGTTTTGACCACGGGCAGCGCGCCGATCTTCTTGAGGGCTGTTAACACGGCCCCATTGGGCGCATCGTGCAACATGAAAATCAGCGGAACGCTCGCTCCCTCGTGACCTTCGGGTTGAATGACCGAAGAGATACCGATCTGAGCAGCGCCAAAAATACTCGCGATTTTCCCTAGTGTCCCTGGCACGTCCACGACGTCGAGTCGCACGAAATAACGCGAAACGACTTCCGCGATAGGCGCGACCGAGCCCTCGAGTTCGTGCGGCACGAATGGCGGCACCCGGTGATGGGTGCCGAACTTCAGATCCAGCGCCGCATCGGCCAGGTCGCTGAGCACGGCGCTGGCGGTCGCGTCCTTGCCCGCCCCGCGGCCGTAAAACAAGGTGTCTCCAACCACGTCACCCCGCACAAACACCGCGTTGAACACGTCGTTCACGCTGGCCAGCACATGCGTGTTTGGAACCAGGGTCGGATAAACTGAAACTTGAATTCGGCGCGAGTGACCGGCGGTGCTTCGCGACGGACGCTTCGACCTCTTGCGGCTTAGATTCATACCGACTCCCGGAGCATCAATCTGCTTGATGACGCCTAACAGTTTGATGGTGTAACCGAGTTGACCGGCGAATTTGATGTCGAGCGCGGTTATGTGACGGATGCCTTCGACATGAATGTGCTTGGGATTTACCCAAAATCCATGTGCCAAAGACGCGAGGATGCCAATTTTGTGCAAGGCGTCGTGGCCGTCAATGTCCAGCGACGGCTCGGCCTCGGCGTAGCCGTGGGCCTGGGCATCCTGGAGTACTGTCGTGAAGTCCGCTCCCTCCAGCTTCATTCGCGTGAGGATGTAGTTGCATGTCCCATTGACAATCCCATAAAGGCGCGTAATGCGATTACCGACAAAACCCTCGCGCAGCGACTTGATTATCGGAATGCCGCCGCAAACGCTCGCTTCGTAATAAAGATTGGTTTCGTGGCGCTGCGCGGTGGCAAAGAGCTCCTCACCGCAAGCGGAAAGCAGCGCCTTGTTGGCCGTGATCACGGGCTTTCTGAGTTTCAACGCTGCGAGGATAATAGTGCGCGCCAACGTAAGGCCACCGACCAGTTCGACGACGATTTGAACTTGCGGATCGTTGACCACACTCTGCCAATCGGTTGTCAGGTAGCTCGTCGGAATTTCATACGGGCGCGGTTCATCGAACGCTTTGACGGCAATTTTGCGGAGCTTGACCGGGAGGCCGATGCGCGAAGCCAGCAGCTCACCGTTGAGCTGGAGCGCGTGAAACACGCCGCTGCCCACAGTGCCGCCGCCAATCATGCCGAGGTTCACCTGCCGCATCGTGGCCGCAGAGAGTGCAGGGATTCGAGCTCAGGGACAATTCAATTTTCGGCAAATAGGCTTCCTATTCAAAGTTTTGCGCCTTAGTTTTTCGTTTATGTCCGACTCAAGCGCGCTGAATCATACCAGGTGCACCAGGCGTCGATTTCTGTGGACTGCCAGTATCATAAGCTTGGGCGGAATCGTGGCCGGACGCGTTGCCGAGGCGCTGGCGGCGGAAACGGTGACGTTGCCCTTCGCCAATGGCGAGCGGCCCCTAGCGACCTTTCCCCAGAAGCGACCGCTCATCCTGCTCACCAAACGCCCGCCGCAGCTTGAAACGCCTTTCTCAGTATTTGACGAGGGGCTGCTGACTCCCAATGACGCATTTTTCGTTCGCTACCATTTGTCGCAAGTGCCGACGGCCATCGATCCGGACAAGTTTACTCTGGCGATCAAAGGCGCCGTTGCCTCGCCGCTCACCCTTTCGCTGGAGGATTTGAAATCGAAATTTGAAGCAGTCGAACTTGTTGCGGTGAACCAATGCTCGGGCAACGGGCGCGGTTTTTCCAACCCGCGTGTGGCGGGCGGTCAGATGGGCAACGGCGCGATGGGCAATGCACGATGGAAAGGTGTTCGCCTTAAGGATGTGCTCAACCTTGCAGGAGTGGGTGCCGGCGCGAAACAAGTCACTTTCAACGGACTGGATTCGCCTGTCGTCGCGAAGACGCCAGATTTCGTCAAAGCACTCGAGGTTGACCAGGCCCTGGATGGTGAGACGATGCTCGCCTATGAGATGAACGGCGAGCCGTTGCCGATGCTTAATGGGTTTCCGCTCAGGCTGGTCGTCCCTGGCCATTATGGAACCTATTGGGTCAAGCACCTGAACGAAATCACGGTCGTAACTGAACCTTTCAAGGGTTACTGGATGGATACGGCGTACCGAGTGCCGGACAACACCGGCGCGTGCGTTGAGCCGGGGACGACGCCTGGGCGAACCCGGCCGATTGCGCGCCTGAATGTCCGTTCATTCGTCACCAGCCTGGCTGACGGTGCCAAACTCAGCGCGGGTCGAAGCATCACGCTGCGGGGAATTGCTTTCGACGGCGGCTACGGCATCACGCAGGTCCTGGTGTCCGAAGATGGGGGCCGAAATTGGCGCGAGGCGCAGCTCGGAAAAGACCTGGGCAAGTATTCGTTTCGCGAGTGGACGGTGCCGTTTCGGCCGGAGCAGGCCGGGGTTCACGAATTGAAAGTTAAAGCGACCAATCGCATAGGCCAGTCGCAACCGCTGGAGCCGCTCTGGAATCCGGCAGGGTATATGAGGAATGTTGTCGAGAGTGTGAAAGTGAGTGCAGTGTGAGCGGGATCGATTCATGTCAGCTCTGAAACTCGCTCAGTTAATCAATCTGCCCCAGCGGAAACGGCGGATCGCGGCTGTCTCAGCCACAGCATTCCCGACCGCTGAGCGGCTGCCTGGCGGTTTGGGGTTGGTATTCGCTTCGTGGCTGCTGCGGCTGAGACAGCCGCGGTCCGCCGTGACTGGCCGATTGCTCGCTCGAGAAATGTCGCGGCGCCTGGCCAGCACGGTGGTGTTGCTGTTTCCATTTTTCGTGCACGCTGCGGTGATGGAGATTCAATTGCCACCTGAGGTCAACGCGTTCAAACAGGATGTCGGCGCGGAAATCGCCAACGCGCAATGTCTGGTTTGTCACTCGGTGGAATATGTCTCCACCCAACCGCCATCATCGCGGGCATTCTGGAAGAGCTCGATTCAAAAGATGCAGCAGAAATACGGCGCGGCCATTCCGGAGACACAAGTCGAGGAGCTGACAGACTATCTGACCAGGAACTATGGGAGTGAGACTAAGGGCGCGCCAAGGTCGAGCGCAGTGCCTCAGTCGCATGCGCAGCCGGAGGCTCCAGCTCAAGTGGCCACCTCAGACGGCCCGCACGTAGCTGCGAAATATGGTTGCCTGGGTTGCCACAATAACAGTGTGAAAATCGTCGGACCGGCTTACCGCGAAATCGCCGAAAAATACCGTTCCGATTCGGAAGCGGCCTCGAAGATCACACAACAAATTCGCCAGGGCGGTTCCGGCAAGTGGGGGCCCATTCTCATGCCGCCATTCCCACAGATGACAACTTCGGAAGCGAAAATCCTTTCCGAGTGGATTCTGGGGTTGAAGTGAGCTTCGGTGTGACAGGGCTAAGCTTTGTCAAAATCGTTGTTGCAACTAAGTCTCAATTAGCCTAGGTTGCGCGGCAGTGAAGAAGAAGCTGCCTCCAGAGGCCATTTTAGAACGCCGCTGCGCCGATCCGAGCGTTTGTCCGCTGAGCCGGGTCAAGGCCGGGGCGGTGGTCTGCATTAAGGAGCTCGCCGCCTCACCGGAAATAAGCGAGCGTCTGCGGGAATTAGGCTTCTGCGAAGACCAAAGAATCAAGCTGCTCAGGCGCGACTCGTGTTATATTTGCCAGGTGTGCAATGCCCGGCTGGGGATCAGCCGCGAACTGGCCGAAGCAATTCTGGTCGAGGCTGGTTCCGCCGCTGTCACCGCCTGAACCATGATTCCATTTCATGCCCGGCACGCTTCAACCTCTTACCTCGGTTGCTTTGGGCGGTACGGCGACGGTTGCCGAAATCAAATTGCCGCCTGAGACCCGGCCGCGGCTCATGGAAATGGGCCTGCTAGTGGGCACTACGGTCGAATTGGTGCGCTTTGCCCCCTTGGGCGATCCGGTCGAGATAAAAGTCCGGGGCTACAATCTTACCTTGCGGAAACATGAAGCGGAGCAGATTTTCGTGCGGCCGACCTCCTGAGACAGTCGGGAGTAGCACCAGCCCTGCTCGTTCAGCATTGTCGTCCGCCGCGCGCTTATGAGCCCCGGTCCTTCCAGCGCCCGAGAGCAACCAATCCCGCCGGCGCTTGTCGGGCGGGCCAGGGGGGCTGAACTCACCGCCGGGCCTAACCCCGCGGGCCCGCTGGGGAGCCAAGCTGCCCTCCACTCGCGAAAATCCGCTGGTGCAACCTCCCCGCGCTATATCGTGCTGACTGGAAACCCGAACTCCGGCAAAACGACGTTGTTCAACGGGCTGACGGGAATGCGCGCCAAAGTCGGCAACTACGCCGGCGTGACCGTCGAGCGCAAGGAAGGCCGGCTCCTGGGCGCGCCGCCGGAGCTGAACGCGCGCGTGCTGGATTTGCCGGGCACGTACAGCCTCAGCCCGCAATCGCTCGACGAACAAATCTCGCGCGACGTTCTGCTGAATCGCTTGCCGGAATTGCCCGCGCCGTCGCTGATCGTGGTGGTGGTGGATGCGTCAAACCTGCAACGCAATCTCTATTACACCAGCCAGGTAATCGAATTGGGGCATCCAACGATCGTCGCGCTGAACATGACGGACGTGGCCGAAAACAATGGGCACCACATCAAGCCAGCCAAGCTCGCCGAGGTGCTGGGTGTGCCCGTCCTGCCGCTGGTCGCCAGCAATGGCCAGGGGCTGCCCGAATTGCGAAAACAGATGATCTCCACGCTCGAGCACGGCGGTCAAACCCGACCGCGTCAATTCTGCAAGTTGCCCGCCGAATTGAGAGCTGAGGCCGACGCCCTGGCCGGCTTACTGGCGGAAATATTCCATGAGCGGCGCCCGCAGGCGGCTGCGGAAGCCTTGTTAATTCTGAGCAACGAAAAGGCGCTGGCCTCGAGCCTGGAGCATTACCCGCCTAAAGTGCAGGAGGCGGTGAGCGCGGCCCGCCAGCGCTTGGAAGCTGCAGGCGTGGACTGGCGCAGCGTGACCATCGAGGGCCGTTATCTTGCCGTCTCGGAGATTCAACGGTCAGTGACCACCGAAGTCGCCCCACCCGGCGAAAGTGTCAGCGATCGGATGGACCGGGTTCTGACTCACAAGATTTGGGGAACGCTCATTTTCGTCGGCGTGATGACCCTGATGTTCCAGAGCATTTTCACCTTTGCCCGGCTGCCGATGGAAGCGCTGCAATCCGGTGTCGAATGGCTGGGGGCTTTGGTGGGCCGGAGCATTCCGCGCGGCGATTTGAACAGCTTGCTGGTGGATGGGGTGATCGCAGGCGTCGGCGCGGTCGTAGTTTTCCTGCCGCAGATTTTATTGTTGTTTCTTTTCATCGGTTTTCTGGAAGACACCGGCTACATGGCGCGAGCGGCATTCCTGATGGACCGGTTGATGAGCAAGGTTGGCCTGCACGGAAAAAGTTTCATACCCATGCTCAGCTCATTCGCTTGCGCTATTCCCGGCATCATGGCCACGCGCACCATCGAGAGTCCGAAAGACCGACTGGTGACAATTCTCGTGTCCCCATTGATGAGCTGCTCGGCGCGGCTGCCCGTTTATACCTTGCTGATCGGCGCCTGCATCCCGAGCGTGACTGTGCTCGGGTTTCTGAAGTTGTCCGGCCTGACCATGCTCGCCATGTATCTGTTGGGGATCATTGTCGCGCTGCTCATGGCGTGGCTGTTCAAGAAGACTTTGCTCAAGGGCGAAACTCCGCTGCTCATCATGGAGTTGCCGCCCTACAAACGGCCTTTGCTCAAGGTAGTCGTTCGACACATGTGGGACCGTTCGCGGTTGTTTCTCCGACGCGCGGGCACCATTATTTTGGGCATAAACATCCTGCTCTGGGGTCTGGCAACCTATCCGCGGAGCAGCACTTCCGAAAAGGAATTCGCCGCCCGGCGGGTTCAACTCAAACAGACTGTCGCGACCACCCCCGGCCAGGCCAAACCGGAATCGGCAGCAGACGCCGGAGCTCTCGCCGCGCTTGACAGTGAGGAAGCGGGCCTGAAACTGCGCAACAGCTTTGCCGGCCGGCTGGGCCGTCTGATCGAGCCGACGATTGCGCCGCTCGGATTTGATTGGAAGATGGGTATTGGGATTATCGCTTCATTTGCCGCGCGGGAGGTCTTTCTCAGCACGATGGCCACGGTTTATAACCTCGGCAATTATGACCGCTCGACATCCAGCAAGAAAGCTCTGGAGAAAACGCTCCAGGCACAGAAACATCCAGACGGAACCTTGGTTTACACCCCGCTGACGGCAATAACCCTGATGGTGTTTTATGTGTTCGCGTTGCAATGTGTCAGCACGGTCGCCATAGTTCGGCGAGAGACGAATTCCTGGAAATGGCCATTGTTCCAATGGTTCTACATGGGGCTGTTGGCCTGGAGTCTGGCTTTCATCACCTATCACGGTGGACGACTGCTTGGTTTGGGCTGATCAGCTCTGACAGGCATCCATGACCAAAATGAAACACGCCAGCACGGCTTTGGTCGCAATCGGCTTGCTCGGTGCAACGTCGCTTGCTGGCCAAACGGCGGTGCCATCATGGAATGTTGTGGAAGCCGGCGCTGCGGCTGATGGGCGAGCTGACTGCACGGCCGTTTTCCAGAAATTGATCGACGAGGCGGGCAAGGCCGGAGGTGGGGTCGTAAGTGTGCCTGCCGGACGATTCCGCATTGAAGGGAATCTCTCAATAGCCGCCAATGTCACGCTCCAAGGCGTTTATCGTGTGCCGCCCGCTTCTGGCCCGCTTCCGCCCGAATCCCTGACTGGGTCGGTGTTGCTGGCTTACGCCGGGCGCGGCTCGTCTGAGGGGAAACCCTTTGTTCGATTGGCGGGCAACAATGCTTCTCTCTCCGGGCTTATCATTGCCTATCCCGATTGGAAACAGACCGACGTGCCGCCGATTCCATACCCACCCTGCGTTCTCTCGGAAAACACCGAAAATGTCGGGATTCGCGACTGCTGCCTCCTGAACCCATACGAAGCGATAAAGCTGGTCCGTGCGCACCGGCACCTGGTTCGGAATGTCACAGGATATCCGATCCAGCGGGGAATCTTCGTCGATGAGTGCTATGATATTGGTCACATCGAGAACATTCATTTCTGGCCCTTTGGTGTCTCGTACAAGCCGGACGATCCATTCTGCAAATGGATCAATACGCAAGGCGTCGCGTTTGAGTTAGCGCGCACCGACTGGCACTATGTTCATAACACGTTCTGCTTCGGATACGGCATTGGCTACAAGTTCTCAAAATCCAAACAGGGCAGCGCCAACGGCAACTTCCTGGGGCTCGGCGCAGACTCCTGCCAGCGAGCGGTGGTCGTCGAGCAGGTTCAGCCGCCAGGGCTTTTGATCTCGAATGGTGAGTTCGTTGGCCGCTGGAGCAGCACCGATTCGGTCTGTTTGGAGATTGAGCCTGGGGCCGAAGGCAAGGTGAGCTTAGTGAATTGCTCGTTCTGGGGACCGATCGATCGTTGTGTGTGGATGCGTAGCCGCGTCGGACAATTTACCGCCAGCTCTTGCAATTTCGTTGATTGGGACAACGCCGCCTCGGGCTCGCCTGCGATCCAACTGGATGCCGGGAAGGCGATTGTGCAGGGCTGCACGTTCAATCGCAACAAGCTCCAAGTGGCTGTGGGGTCGAATGTTGTGTCGGCGATCCTGACCGCCAATCAGGCGGAGGGTGGCTTTCGCATCCGAAACGGGGCCGGCAGCCGAACCCAGCTCGCTCTGAACGAGGAAGACCACATTCAGTGGACAAAGGATGCCCGTTCCCACTACCAAATCGAAATCGGCAGGCGCGGCGATGGCCGTTATCTCGAGGGCTGGCACGAGGCCGAACACTCCGGGCGCTCGTCTCGCTGGTCGAAAGCCTCCTCGCGTTTCCGCCTGCCGGTGATTGTCGGCAAACGATATTCCCTCACGCTGGAAGCAAATGTGCTGGCACAGGCGCTTGAAGCCGAAGCCGGTCTCTACCTAAACGGCCAGCAAATCGCCCCACTGAAAACCGGGTCCTCCCTTACCGCCAGCGTTCCTCCGTCGCGCGACGACAGCGTCGAAATCGAGCTGCGCTGCCGTGGCTGGGTGCCGCGAGAAACAACGCCCGGCTCCAGCGACGTCCGCACGCTTGGCGTAATGGCTTTCAAGCTGACCATGCAGCGCGCGGGATCGGGCTCGAAGATTTTTGACGCCAACAACGGCCAGTGGCTAGAACTGTAACCCCCTGAGCCAGGCCAACGAGAGTGCCCAGGCGGGCCGGAAATCCGAAGCCAGACTCTGCGACGCCGCGCCAGCGCGGGTAGCGGTATTCCGCACTTCCCAATCCGATTCCATAACGGCATAGTTTACAAAGTGAAGGCAACAAAATGGTTGCCAGGGGCAGGGTGGGCGAGGTAAAGTAATGTCAAGTCACCGATACGCCCGTATGAGACTAGCCACAAAGGCCTCGCGTGCCTTTACGCTCATCGAGTTGCTCGTGGTCATAGCGATCATCGCCATCCTCGCTTCGATGTTACTGCCCGCCTTGAGCCGAGCCAAATCTAAGGGCCAACAGATTGCTTGCCTCAGCAACTACCGCCAATTGCAGTTCTGCTGGCACATGTACTGCGACGATAATCAGGAGAACCTCCCAGCCAATGAGGCCATCAACATCACCTACGATCGCGCGGCCTTGAGTGTGGGGCTCAATTCCTGGTTGCAAGGAAATGCGTGGATTGACACGTCCGTGACCAATATCCAGCGGGGAATGCTGTTCAAATACAACCAATCGGTCGGCATCTACAAGTGTCCCGCCGACCACTCAACCGTCCGTGACGAAGGACGAGTGCCGCGCACGCGCAGTGTTTCGATGTGCATGTACATGAATGTACGCCCGGATCCAACGGACGGCGACTTTCGCAAGTGCTGGCACAAGACCTCTCAAATTCGCCGACCGGGTCCCACGAAAGCCCTCGTGTTCATTGACGAACATGAAAAGAGCATTCAGCAGAGCGCGTTCGGCATCAATGCCCCCGACCGGTGGTGGCTCTTCGGTACACCTGAGTGGACCTGGATTAGTTTCCCGGCCACGCGGCACAACAGCGGCTGCAATTTCTCCTTCGCCGATGGCCATGCCGAAACGTGGCGCTGGCGAGAACCGAACACGATGCAGATAAGCGCTCAGAAGGGCTGGCTCGTTTTGCAGAAGGGTGCCTCTCCCAATCAGGACCGTGACATCGGGCAGTTGTTTCAGGCGGTGCCCGAGAAGGTGCCGATCTTTTGATCACTGAGTTCCCAGGCGGACAAGGAGCGCCGGCTACCGCCCTTTAAACTTCGCTGGCCGCCGTTCCTTGAAGGATTGCAATCCCTCCGCCGCATCCTCGGTGGACATGAGGGAGAGCATCGCGGGAAGAAGCCCACGGAACGCCGCGATTTCACCCTGGCGACGAGCTAATCGGGCCGAATCCAGCGTAGCTCGTACAGCCAGCGGCGACCAGGCGGCAACCGTTTGTGCAATCTCCACCGCGCGCGCCAGTTCCTTTCCAGGTTCTACGATTTCCTGGACCAATCCGAGGCGGAGCGCCTCCGGGGCTGAGAGCTCGTCGCCGGTCAGCAAATAGCGCATCGCGTTGCCCCACCCAATTTCCTGCATCAGGCGGATCGTCGCGCCCCCGGCCGGAAATATGCCGCGCTTGACTTCGATCTGTCCAAAGCGCGCGTCAGCCGCCGCGACGCGGATGTCGGTTGCCAGAAGCAACTCAATGCCGATGGTCAAACAGTGCCCCTGGACCGCCATCACGACCGGCTTGTGCAACCGGTTGTTCTCGTCCAATCCCAAAGGGTCCATTGCCCCTTCGGGCAAGTCCGGGAATCGCCCCTCGCGGAGCAGAGGAGCCCATTCGGTCAAATCGATTCCGCCCGTGAAATGAGCGCCATGCGCGAACAACACGCCACAACGTAGCTCGGGGTTTCGGTGCAGCGTCCCGAAAGCGGCTGCCAGCGCTCGGTACATCTCCAGATCGAAAGCATTGCGCTTCGGCACTCGGTTCAGGCCGATCAGCACCACCTGATCCTTGATTTCGACCGTGACAGTTTCGTTGCTCATGGTTTTGTCAAGAATGACCAATGCCACCGCCCTTTGGAAGAAATCTTGAGCTGGCAGGTGCGGGCTCACGGGGCCATTGACGATGTAGCCACCGACGTGTGGACACGGTTCGCTATTGGGAATCGAGTTCCGGCTCCTCACATGGGTGGTTACAGGCTTTTTCGCGCTTTCTTGAATCGGCTCTGGCATTCCTCGTTTGTTCGCAGATCCGGTCTCGTCGTGTTCGCGAAGTCACGCTAAGCTGCAATCGATGCGATGCCCGCGCTCGACTTCTTTCCCATTCTTAATCATCGCGTTGGCGTTGCTTGCGCCTTCCGGCTCGTGGGCTACCCCGCCTGTGGGCGACTTTTCCGACACCTGGGTCGCCACCGACGCGCTTGGGCGTAAGCTCCCCGTGTTTCCGGAGGTCCCGGCTCCGCGGACGGATCGAACGGTTGGAATTTTTTACTTCCTCTGGCATGGCGCGCACATTCAAGGCGGTCCTTTCGGCGTGACGAAAATCCTGGCCGCCGATCCGGACGCGATGCAGAAGCCGGATAGCCCGCTCTGGGGCCCGTTGCATGCGCCGCATCATTGGGGCGAGTCACTCTTCGGTTACTACCTCACCGACGACGAAGGAGTTCTCCGTAAGCATGCCCAAATGCTCGCCGACGCCGGCGTGGACGTGGTGATCTTCGATGTCACCAACCAGCTTACCTATCGCGACTATTACATGGCTTTGATTCGGGTGTGGTCGGACGCGCGGCGGCTCGGCAACCACACACCACAGGTCGCCTTTCACACGCCATTCTGGGAGCCGTCCAAAGTCGTGCGCGAACTCTGGCGCGACCTCTACCAACCGGGCCTGCACAGCGATCTATGGTTCCATTGGGGAGGCAAGCCACTCATCCTGGCCGATCCCCAACTCGTCACTGGCAACGACGAGCAGACCCAGCGGATTCGCGAATTCTTTACCTTCCGCAAACCCCAGCCGGATTATTTCCAGGGTCCGATGAGACCCGACATGTGGAGTTGGCTGGAGGTTTTCCCTCAGCACGTTTTCACAAATTCAGCCGGGCAAGACGAGCAAATGTCCGTCGGGGTGTCGCAGAACCCTGTCAAGGGACGGCTCGGCTCGATGAGCGAGCCGGGGGCGCATGGCCGTAGCTTCCACAACGGCGCGACCGACCAGCGCCCGGAGGCCATACGCCTTGGCTTGAACGTCTCCGAACAATGGGAGCGGGCTTTGGAACAAGACCCGCGCTTTGTTTTCGTCACCGGCTGGAACGAATGGATCGCCGGCCGCTTCGCCGAGTTCAATCATATCAAAATGCCCGTGATGTTTGTGGATCAGTTCGACCACGAACACAGCCGTGACATCGAGCCAATGCGCGGCGGTCACGGTGACGACTACTACTATCAGCTTGTTAGTTACATCCGCCGCTACAAAGGCGCGCGCCCCTTGCCTCTCGTCGAACCTCGCCCAATCCGGATCGATGGGAGATTCGACGACTGGCGCGACGTCCTGCCGGAGTTCAGGGACACAATCGGAGATGAAGTCCGACGCGAGCACAGAGGTTGGGACACCAATGTCACCTACCGTAATGTCACCGGCCGAAACGACATCGTTGCGGCCAAAGTAAGTTGGAGCAAACAGACCGCATGGTTTTACGTTCGGACGCGGGAGCCGATGACGCCTCCCGGCGGAACGAATTGGATGCTACTTTTCCTCGACGCCGACGCTGACGCGAAGACCGGCTGGCTGGGCTATGACTTCGTAGTAAACCACTCCGGCGCCGGCTTGTTGGAACGCAGTGTCGGTGGCAAATTCTCCTGGTCGCCCGCCGGCGGGGTG
The DNA here is from genome assembly GCA_964446585.1 of uncultured Verrucomicrobiota bacterium. GTDB lineage: Bacteria > Verrucomicrobiota > Verrucomicrobiia > Limisphaerales > UBA8199 > CAYUPI01. The sequence goes on along the minus strand of CAYUPI010000009.1, from coordinate 120,206 downwards.
AAGTGGCGTGTTCAGGGAAGGGAACTGGAGCTGGCGATCCCCTGGAAGTTGCTGGGCCTGAAAACGCCGCCAACGACGCTCGATTTCAAGTGGGCTGATAACTGCATACAAGCTTGCGATTGGACCGACTTTACGCTCAATGGCGATGCCGCACCAAACGACCGATTCAATTATCGGGCACAGTTCAACCGAGCAGCAGCCGTGAGGTAGCTTCGGCCGTCCGTTATTTTGCGTGTCGCGGCCCGACCTGGCTGAGGTCAATCGGCTGGAAGCCGAGTTTGAGCGCAGGCGAGTTTGGTTTAAGGACGAAATCATTTCGTTGCGGAGCGACAAAAAGCGGGTCCGCCACGATGGAGTGCGTATCATGGCCGCGACCGCGCCATTCCTCGAGCGTCGCTTTGCCGAACCGCATCGATTCCGGTTTGGCATCCGACCGGGCGTCGAAATAGACGTTGTAGTCCGTCTGAAAACGGTCATCCTTCCATTCATTTCCAAGAAGCACCCCCGAATCGAAATAAATGATATTGGTTTCGAAAGTGAAGCTCAGATGCGGCTCGACGCGGGAGCGCTGCAACTGATGGTCGCGGGCAAAAGCAAAGATGTTATTCCGTACAATGTTGGTCTCACCATAGTGCTGATGAAAACCGCCATGCGTGGTGCGGTAAACCAGATTGCTTTCGGCAAGAATGCCGCTGCTGCCTTCGTCGAAATAAATACCCCAACCGCCGTAGTGGGATGCCGCAATGTCATGCCAGAGGTTGTTGATGATCCGGCTGCCCGGTTGTTTGCCGAGCGTGTAAATGCCGCCCATGTCGCTCAGGATCGGACCGTCACTGTCCGATTTCACGCCGATGTGATGAATGTGATTGAACGCGACGAGGTTGTTCGACGCGAACGCGCGTCCGTAGCCCCAGGTCCAGCCAATCGAGATGCCGGTATAGAAGAAATCATGGATGCAATTGTGTAGTAGCCGGTTATCAGGAGATTGGCCGATCCAAACCCCGATGGCGCTATGGAACATCTTGCCGCCGTCGTGGATTTCGCAGTCACTGATCTCGTTGGCTCGGTTCTGCTCCGCGGTGTTGTCTCGAAAAGCCGTCTCGCCAATCTTAAGGCCGCCAGCGCCCAGCTCGCCAAAATCACACCCGCTGATGTGATTGCTCTGGCAGCCCCGGCCCAACTCCAGCGCATAATTCCCCAGATTCCCGAAGGCACAGCCTTCGAACGAGCACTCGCGCAGGCCCTCTCCCCAGACTGCTCCGGCCACGCCAATGGCCGCCTGCGAAAAGCCGCCGACCTCGGGAGTCGCGGCGGGCCACACACGTGGCTGGTTCGGCCCCGTCTTATCTATAACCGGGAAATACCATTCGGTGTGCGAGAACGTCAGCCCTTCGAATCGCATTCGCTCGACAAACTGCGCCTGCTCGGGCTTTCCTTCGATCCGCAACACCTGCGTGAGCACGGGCGCGATCACCTCGATTTGGCCAATCTGGTCGCCAGGAAGTGGCATATAGTACACTTGGCCCGCTGCAGGATCGAGCGACCACTCGCCGGGTTGATCCAGCATCTCGAGCGCGCCCTCGAGATAGTAGAGATCGCCCTTGGTCAACTCGAAGACCGAGCGTTTGCCGAAGCTAAGAAGGCGCTGCGCCTCATCGAAGGCCACCACAGGCAGGCGGGACTCCACCCATCGCGCCATCACGACCACCTCGGCGTTCGTGATGCCCGGCCCGCCTTTGACATCCCCTTCACCGGCGCGAAACCGCATATGGCCTTGCGTCCATTCGGCCGGCTTGTCCGGCAGCTCCGCGATCGCGAGATAACCCTTGTTAGGGTGGCGCGCGCGTGTCGCCCGGCGGCCATTAACCCAAAGCTCGCGAAACATCCATCGTCCAGTCCTCACGTCGGGCATTGCTGCCACCCAAAGCCTCTGATCCTGGACCGTGACTTCCTTCCAGCCTCCGACGCGCCGACCACCACTCAAAATGGGTTTTTCATCGCGATACGCGGAAAGGGTCAATCCAGAATCATTCGTTGTGATTACCAGTGGCCGGCCCAAAAAGTACAGACCGCCGCGAATGAAGACCGTCGCGGCCTGGGATTTTTCCGCGCCCGCTAGTTGTTTGGATTCCCGTGCGGCACGAAGCGCCCGCGGCAGGGAAGCGAATGGCCCGTCCGTCTTGCCTGCGTCGGGCTCGGCCTTCGTGCCCGACCAGGCATCATTGCCATTGGTCGCGACGTAATAGACCGTCGATTGGGGCGCGGGAGCTCCTTGAGCGCAGGTCAACAGGATACTCAATAACAACGGCAAGAACAATGAGAGACGAGTCATAGTCTCCGGAAGTGATAGCCTTCGCGCGCCGATTCCAGCAAGCTCCAACTCGCCATCTCACTGACCCGGCGCTAAGGCAAGCTGCTGCCATCAATGCGCCTGGTCTCGCTGGAAGGAGCGCACGATTCCGATCGTGCGGCGTTTGCAAACAACGTAATAAGCTGGCCCGATCAAAGTCGGGCGCTCCGACGTCAAAATCAGATTCTCACGCTTCCCAACCAGAGCGATTATTCCGGCGGACGAAGTTGGCTGCCTGCGGGAGATTGGTGGACTTCATATTCGGCCCGTCCCATTCCATCCGGATGCCTTCGCCAACGCGCAGCGCCACGCAACCCAACAGGATGATTTCCGTCAGGTACGCCGCTATGTCGAAGTTCGAGTAGGCTGGAGTGCCTTCTTTCATCATGCGGAACCATTCCTGGACGTGGCCGGGCGAGCGGGGGATAGACTGCGGCACGGCTTTGCAGGCGTCGTGGCTGTCGCCTTTAGTGTATTCGTCTTGGCCTTTCATTGCGACCCAGAAACTGGCGCCGTAATCGTCCGGCGAAAAGAGTTTCCCTTTATCGCCGATGATAAGCGCCCCGCTCTCCGGCAGTTTTCCCATCGTGGCCACGATTTCCTTGGTCGCCTCGGAATAAGGCCGGAGCGGCTTAATCGCCCCATTGGGATTTCCATCATACCACCAAAACTTGAGCGGAGGCAGGCCTTCACGTTCCGGAAACTCGAAACGAATGCGGGAGGTGAGGGGAAACGTCTCCGGGTAAAGGCGCGAGGCGATTTCCAGTTCGACTGCCGTCGGGTAACCCAGTTTGAGCGCGCGGAAGGGCATGTTGACGGTATGGCAGGCCATATCGCCCAAGGCCCCGGTCCCGAAGTCATGCCACCCGCGCCACTTGAACGTGTGATAAATGTCTTTCTTATAGGGGCGTTGTGGAGCGGGACCCAGCCAGCAATCCCAGTTCAGGTTTTCCGGCACCGAATCCTCGCCTTCGGGACGATCGATCCCCTGCGGCCATATCGGACGATTGCTCCACACGTGCAATTCGAGCGGCTTGCCAATGACGCCAGCATCGATCACCTCGACCGCGCGGCGTAACCCGCTCTCGGCGCTGCCCTGGTTCCCCATCTGCGTGGCGAGCTTTTTCTCGGCAGCGACCTTGCGCATTTCCCGCGCCTCGAACACGGTTTGCACGAGCGGCTTTTGGGTAAAGCAATGCTTGCCCATCCTCATCGCGCGCAGCGAAGCGACCCCATGGTTATGATCGGGCGTGGAAACTGTGACCGCATCGATTTCTTTGCCCATCTCATCCAGCAGCTTGCGGTAATCGTTGTACTTTTTCGCGTTCGGGAATTGCCGGCCTTTCTTATCGAGCGTGTTGTTATCAACGTCGCAGATGGCCACGATGTTGCCCCCGCGCCCGGCCGCGGTACTATCGCTGTCGCCCTTTCCGCCAACACCAATACAGCCGATGTTGATCTTGTCGTTAGCGCCCAGGACATTTCCCAGAAACGGGAAAGTGAATGCTGCTGTGCCTGCGGCGAATGAGGTGCGTTGAAGAAACTGACGTCGTGTGAATGTGTTCATGTTTTAGTGCGTTCCTGGTCTGACGAATCGCGCTCCGTTTTTGTTCACGACTCAGGAAAGAGGATGCTATTTGCCCACATCGGCGCCGGCGGGGACGCCGGCCTCGGCACTGAGAACAGCCATCGAGGCACTGCCGGGGTCCCGCCGCATGAGTTTGTTAGTCACATGGCTGAAGAAAGTGTAAACGACCGGCACGATAAACAAGGTGAGGAACGTACTGGTGATCATTCCACCCACCACGGCCACTCCCATGGGCCGACGACTTTCCGCACCGGCGCCAAAGCCAACTGCAATCGGTAGAATGCCGGCCACGGTCGCAAACGCGGTCATTAGAATCGGGCGCAGTCGAACTATCCCCGCCTGGATGATTGCCTCGTTGGGTTCGGTCCCCTTGGCGACCTGTTGGTTGGCGTATTCGACGAGGAGTATCGAGTTCTTGGTCACCAGCCCAATGAGCAGCACGAGTCCGACCAGGCTGAACAGGTTAATATTCATCGCGGGAATGGGAGGGTACAATCCGACCTTCCCGCCGAAATCCAACAACCAAAGCAGCCCAAAGGCGCCGATTGCCGCCAGGGGCAACGCCAGCAGAACCGTGATAGGATGAATTAGGCTCTCAAATTGCGCAGCCAGCGTCATGTAAATGATCACGATTGCCAGGATCATCACCCACCAGACTTCGGAGCTTGTTTCGTTGAGACTCCTGGCGTCGCCGGCCCAATTGTAGAGAAAGCCCGCGGGCAATTCCTTGGCCAGCATGGTTTCGACTTCCTTGACCACCGTGCCGATGGGCACGGTTCCTGGCGAAGCTGTGATACTGGCGCTGCGCAGACGACCGTAATGATTGATGGAATCTGGCGCGGCGCCCTGCTCGCGAGTGACCACGCTGCTAAGCTGAATCAAATCACCTTTGTTGTTCCTAACGAATACCTTGTCCAGGTCCTGCGGAGTAAGCCGTGACTCACGCGCCAGTTGCGCCATCACGTAGTATTCCTTTCCACCCACCTTGATGCGGCTTAGGTCAAGACCGCCAAAAAGGATTTGCATCGTGCGCGAGATGTCCTGGATGCTCACGCCCAGCGCTGCCGCCCGACTGCGCTCGATGCTCACCCGCAGTTCCGGCTTGTCCACTTCGTAGCCGACCCGGACATTGCGAAGGAACGGCTGGTCGCCTTTCGTCATCGCTCGGATTTTGTTGGCGATGTCATGGGACGTCCTGTTCAATGCATCCAGATCCTGGTTTTGAAGAATCAGCTCGAAGGGCGAATCGCGGAAGCTGACTTCGATAGCCTTGGGCAGATTGGGAATCGCAAACCCGCCCTCGACTTCCGTGAAAAACCGCTGAGCTACGCCTCCGGGACCGTGAACGATTTCCTGCACCGATCGCTTCCGATGGCCCTGGTCTTTAAAGCGAACGAAAATCACGGCCATGTTGGCCTGGCCCGGGCCGGCAAACGCCGGCGCTACCATCGCGCCAAACGTGTCCACCTCCGGCACGGCGGCAACGATTTTCTCCGCCTTCTGCAACTGGCGATCGGTAAACTCGCTCGTCGAGCCGTTCGGAGTGAAGACAATGCAGAACATCCGGCTCTTGTCCTCGAGTGGCAGGAAATCCTGCTCGAGCGCCTTATAAGCGAAAAACATGGCGACAACTGTACCGACGGTGACCATCAGCATGAAAATGCGATGATGCAGAGCCCAGCGCAGGCCCCGGGTGTAAGTGTTTGAGATTCCGTGAAAACCGCGCTCAAACCAGTTGAACAACGAGCCGTGCTTCACACCGGCGATCGGCCGGAGGATGCGCGCCGCCATCGCAGGCGAAAGGGTGAGCGCCACGAACGCCGAAATCACCACCGCACCGCATATCGCCATGGCAAACTCGATAAACAGCCGGCCAGTGGTGCTTTTCTGAAACGCCAGCGGCGTAAACACCGCCACCAACGAAATGGTAATAGCGATGACAGCGAAGCTGATTTCCTCCATCGCTTTGAAGGCGGCTTTCATCGGCGGCATGCCCTCTTCGACATGCCGGTAGATGGCCTCGAGCACGACGATCGCGTCATCGACAACGATGCCGATGCTCAACACCAGGGCGAGCATCGTGAGGATGTTCACCGAATAGCCCAGGGCGTAGAGAATCGAAAAAGCGCCTACCACCGAAACCGGGACGGCCACAGCCGGAATGAGCGTGGACCGGACGTTGCGCAGGAAAACGAAAATGATCAGCACGACGAGTCCAAACGCAATCGCCAGCGTCCGCCATACTTCGGAGATCGCCTTTTCGACATATACGCTGGAATCGTAGGCCACGAATAAGTCGCAGCCCGCCGGGAGCGTGGGCTTGATAGCGGCAATTTCGGCCCGGATGCTCTGGGCGACCGAGACGGTGTTGGCTTTGGCTTGCTTGACTACTCCGAGGAAAACGCAAGGCTTGCCCGCGGAGCGAGCGATGGTGCGATAATCCTCGGCTCCTGCTTCGGCGCGGCCGATGTCCCGCATGCGAACAAGCGTGGCGCCTTCAGAGCGCACGACGAGGTTGTTGAATTCCTCGGCGGTCTTGAGCTCGCCCCGTGTCTCGATCGTCATCTCGCGATCCAAATTCTCGACCCGACCGCTGGGCAATTCGATGTTCTGCTCGCGCAACGCCCGCTCGACATCCAGCACTGTGACCTGGCGCGCAGCCATCTTCTCCGAATCGAGCCACAGCCTCATGGCGAATCGCTTCTCGCCGCCAATTACGACCGAGGAGACGCCGGGGACGCCTTGCATCCGCGGTTTGATCTGATGCTCGGCCAGCGTCGTCAGTTCAACCGGCGTGTAGCGGTCGCTATTGAGCGCGGACCAGATAATCGGCTGTGCGTCTGAGTCCTGTTTGGCAATGATCGGCTCTCGGATGTCCTGCGGCAATTGGCCACGGACGCGTGCGACGCGGTCGCGCACATCCTGAGCCGCGATGTCGATGCCGCGCGAGAGATTAAACTCGATGGCGATGGTGCTGACGCCTTCGCGGCTTTGGCTCGAAAGCGACTTAATTCCCTCGATATTGTTGATCTGCTCCTCGAGGCGTTCGGTGACTTCCGTCTCCACCACTTGGGCGTTTGCGCCGGGATAAACTGTGGCGACGCTGACAATCGGCGGGTCGATGTCGGGCAGTTCACGCACGGGCAGACGCGACAGGCCGATGATGCCAAAGAGGATCAGCACCAGATTCATCATCGTGGCCAGCACCGGCCGCTGGATGGAAACGCGGGACAGAACCATGGCTCAGTTCATCGCGTACGGTGCTGCCGCCTCCGGCGGTGAAAGCTTGACTGGCCCGCCGGGCCGCAACTTCTGAACTCCCTCGACAACAACTTTGTCGCCCGCGCTCAGTCCCTTCAGAACTTCCGCCTTCCCGGCGAGACGAATGCCGACCTGAATCGCGCGAATCTGTGCGTTGCCATCTTTGTCCACGACAAATACAGAATAATTATCGCCGTTGCTCATAATGGCCGGCTCGGGAATAACGATGGCCGAGTCGCGCACCCTTAAGGTGAGCTCCAGGCTGGCGAACATGCCGCCGCGAAGTTTGTGATCCGGGTTCGGAATCCGAGCTTTTATGAGCGCCGTGCGCAGAGTTTCATTGACCTGCGGCGACACGAAATAGACTTCGCCATGGAATTTCTGGCCCGGGAATGCCGCGACGCTGAACTCAAGAGGCCTCCCGATGTTGAGTTCCTGCAAATAGCGCTCCGGCACGTTAACCTCCACCTTCACCGTATCCAGGTCCACGAGCCAGGTAAGGATCATGCTCCGTGCGATCACTTGGCCTGGGCTGATTTGGCGCGCGCCAACGATGCCGCCAAAGGGCGCGTTGACTCGCGCGTCCTTTAGTAGCCGGCGCTGCAAATCCACCGACGCCTGGCTAACAGCGTGGGTGGAAGCAGCCTGATCATATTCCTGTTGTGAAATCAACTTGTCCTTGAACAGTTGTTTCGCGCGTTCGTAGTTGGCTTCACTCAATTTGAGATTAGCCTCAGCTTGCGCCAACGCAGCAGCGGATTTGGTATCGTCCAGTTTGACAAGTAATTGGCCGGCCTCGACACGCCCGCCTTCCTTGAAGTTGATTTCCTGCACGATACCGTCCACCTCGGCCTTGATTTCGACCATCTCGTTGGGAGTGATGGTGCCGACCAGAGCGAGGGACTCCGTAACCGGCTGGAGTTTCGCCTCCACGGCCACAACCTGGATGGCTGGCATCCCTCCAGAACCGCCGCCCGTGGCGTGCCTCGGCCTGCAACCGGCTGCCAACCAAACGGCGCCCAGGGCGATAAACCAGATACTTACTACGCGATTCACGAATTGCATTTGTTCTTCGCCGCTGCGCCGGCGAGGAACGAACCCGCGATGCGCGACGCCTATTAACTGTCGAGCCGGCAACCCGGAATCATGAAGTGGGGCCATCAGGAACTGGGTGGTCCGGGCTTGAACCTGCCGAACGGTACTTTTGACGCCCTTCCGCGTCAATTCGGATCTGGCCTGCTCTCGGCTCCTTGTGGGGGCCAGGCACTTATGCGCTGAACGCGGATGTTGACTCGTCCTTAAATTGAGTTCCAATAGCTCCGATGAAATTATGTGAATTTGTTTTAGCTGGTGCAATTGTATGCGGGACCGGATGGCGCGCTGCTGGCGCCACGTTCGCTTCCGAGTATGAACTGCTTCGCCGGCTGCCCGCTTCGTTGTCTGGTGTTATCACCAACACGGGTCGCCCGGATCCACAGGGCTTTATCGGGTTCCATCAGCGGGACAGAAAATGGTACGAGGCAGGAATGCAGCGCGGCGGCTGCTGGATGCTAATTGGCGCAGTTGTTGCCGGGGACGTCGAGCGCGCCGATGCCGCCTGGAACTCCGTCGAAACCACCTTCGCTCATCAAATCGAGGACGGCGGTTTCCTGTCCGTGCGCAAACCAGGAGATACCCATGAACCGACCAGGCCGGAGCGTGTGGAAACGGCGTTTTTCTATTTGCAGGAGCTGGGGCACGCCATCCTGATGGTGCAGGCCTCACCGCTTAAAGGTCATTTCCACAAACGAATTGCCGCACTGGAACCCAAGCTGCGGCGCGCCTGCGCCTTCATCCAGGCGGGCTATGACGGCATCATCCTGAAGGCCGGACACACCGCCAATCGCATGTTTATTGCCGCCAAGGCGTTCGGGCTTTGTGGGATAATTCTCAACGACGACGAACTTAAACGATCATCGCGAAAACTTGTCGCCGTCGCGATGGCGAAACGCGATTCCGACGGTGTATTTGTCGAAAGAGACGGACGCGACTCCAGCTACAACGCGGTCTCTCTGCTCATGGCCCAGGTGCTTGCGCTTTACCAACCGGACCCGGAGCTGGACGCCGCCCTCGCCAAAGCCATGGCCTGGGAGCGCAGCCGCATAAAACCGACGGGCGAGGTCGAGGTGGCCGGCAACACACGCACCGGCCTGGGCCAGGAACACATGATGGGCAAACCCAAAACCGTGAACTATCGCGAGGTCACGCTTGCCCTCAGTTATTTCGGAATGATCCATGACGACCCGGCATCCCTTGCGCTGGCGGAAAGGGTAAACTCCTGGTCCAACCGAGCAAAGCATTGACTTGCATGCTTCAGGTTTTGTAGCCGCAGACGTCACACCAAAATGAAAGCTGCGCTTGCTGGCCTCTGTTTTTCGACTCTGTGCTTGTGCCAAGTAGCATCAGTCGAGAACCAAACCAAAAACGCTCGATTGGAGATCGCCATCCTTGATGCGTCGACCCACAAACCCATTCAGTGCCGCGTCCATCTCAAGAATGGCGATGGCCAGCCAGTCCGCGCGGGCTCTCTTCCGTTTTGGCGCGACCATTTTGTTTGCCCGGGCAAGGTGCAGCTCGATTTGACTGCCGGCACATATTCCTACGAAATTGAGCGTGGACCGGAATACTCTCGCACTGTCGGCTGGTTCAACTTCTCCGGCGGGACAAATAAGACCATCAAAAGGGAGTTAAGACGTGTTGCGAACTTGGCCGAGGAAGGTTGGTGGTCGGGCGACCTGCATGTGCACCGGCAGGTGAACGACATCGAGTTGCTGATGCAAGCGGAGGACCTGCACGTGGCCCCAGTTGTTACCTGGTGGAACAACCAGAATCAGTGGGCCAAACAGCCGGTGCCATCCAGACTCTTGATCCAGTTTGACCGGGACCGGTTCTACCACGTCATGGGCGGGGAGGATGAACGCGAGGGCGGCGCGTTGCTCTTCCTGAATCTTCCACAACCGCTGATCATTGCCGGGTCCGCCCGTGAATATCCTTCGCCGATGAAATTTGTGGAACAGGCGCGACAGCAGGCAGGGGTCTGGGTTGATGTTGAAAAACCGTTTTGGTGGGACGTGCCGATCTGGCTGGCCAGCGGAACCGTGGACTCAATTGGGTTAGCCAATAACCACATGTGCCGCGAGCAGATGTATGAGAACGAAGCCTGGGGCAAGCCGCGGGACGCCATTCGATTGCCGTCTCCGCGCGGCAACGGTTTTTGGACCCAGGAGATTTATTACCACATCCTCAATTGCGGGTTTCGGATTCCGCCCTCGGCCGGTAGCGCATCCGGCGTCTTGCCCAATCCAGTCGGCTACGACCGCGTGTACGTCCACATCGGCAAAGAGCTAACCTATGAAAAATGGTGGGAAGGATTGCGCTCTGGGCGGTCGTTCGTCTCCAACGGTCCGCTGTTCCGCTGCCGAGTGAACGGCGAAGTTCCCGGTCATATTTTTCAAGGCATCCAGGGGAGGGAGCTCAATCTGGAGATCACCGCCAAACTCGATACGCAAGACTCCGTCTCCTCAATCGAAGTCATCCACAATGGCCGCGTAGAGCGCGTCGTGCCTTATGACACCTGGAAAAGGACGGGCAGCCTCGGCGTGCTAAGAGTCAAAGAAAGCGGCTGGTTCCTCGTGCGTGTCATTACGGATAACCAAAAAACCTTCCGGTTTGCTTCGACAGCGCCTTACTACGTTGAAATCGGCGCTACCCGGCGGCGTATCAGCAAGGCATCCGCTCAATTCTTCCTGGATTGGGTCCGCGAGCGAGACAAACGCGTCAAGCTGGACGACCCTACGCAGCGCCAGGAAGTACTCCATTACCACGAAATGGCCGAGCGGTATTGGGAGGACTTGGTGAATCGAGCTACCGCGGAGTAGTTTCAGGCGATCTCGGAAAGTTTCACTGGTCGCCTTTCGCGCAGCGAGCGCGTTGCCGCCAAACCCATGACGACCGCTTGCAGTCCCTCGTTGCCGCTCACCGATGGCGTCTGATTTTTCAGGACAGCATCCACGAAAGCGCGCATTTCGAGAACATACGCCTCGGCGTAGCGTTCGAGGAAGAAGTACAGCGGCTTGGCCTCGTGCACGCCTGCCGCGTCCATGAGCAGGTGTTCGTCAGGTTTCCGATTCCCGGCCGAGGCTGACCCTTTCGAGCCGAACACTTCGATACGCTGATCGTAGCCGTAATCGGCCTTGAAGCTGTTATCTATCGTGGCGAGAACGCCATTTATTAGTCGCATGGTTACGATAGCTGTATCGACATAGCCGAGCTCGCGGACAGCCGGAACAATTTTCGCATCACCAATGACATAGACTTCCTCCGCCTCGCTATCGCTCAGGAAGCGGACCATGTCGAAGTCGTGGATCGTCATGTCCAGAAAGATGCCGCCCGAGACTTTGATGTAATCCAGATCAGGGGGTTCGGGGTCGCGGCTGGTGATGCGAATAATGTGCGGTTCGCCAACGGCGCCTGTGGCGACCAATTCGCGCACTTTCGCGAAGCTCGGATCGAACCGGCGATTGAACCCGATTTGGAATTTAACGCCGGCCTTTTTCACGGCAGAGAGCGAGGCGTGGATGCGCGCGAGGTCGTAGTCGATTGGTTTTTCGCAGAAGATGTGTTTACCCGCAGCGGCCGCTTCCTGGATGATTTGCGAGTGCGTATCAGTGGACGAGCAAATGGCCACAGCTTCAATTGCACGGTCTGCCAACAGTTCGCGGTAATCGACGGTGGCTTTCGGGACGTGGAATTGGGCGGCGACTTCTTTAGCGGAAGCTGCAGCGATGTCCGCCACGCCGGCCAGCCGCGCGCCGGGGACACGAGTGGCCAGGTTTTCAGCGTGGATGCGGCCAATGCGCCCACAGCCGATAACAGCGATGTTCAACATTCTATTCATGCGCTCTTGCCAGCCAGCTACAGTCCCAGCGCGCGAAGATAATCGCGGTTCCGCTGGGCATATTCCTTCGGCGCGCCCATGCCCGGCAGCACGTCCTGTTCGACGACAATCCAGCCCGTGTAGTCGTTGTGGCGCAGCTCCTCGATCACTGCCGGAAAATTCACGTCGCCCTTGCCCAGTTCACAGAAGATGCCTTGCCGAAGCGATTCGAAATAATCCCATTGCTCGGTGCGGGAGCGTTCGTGCCCGGCCGGGCTGCAGTCTTTGAAATGCATGTGCCAGATCCGATCGCGATGCTGCTTCAACCCGGCGACCGGATCGCCGCCACCGAAACGATAATGCCCAGTATCGAAACACAAGCCGACCAATTGCGGATCAGTCAAGTCGAGTAAGCGCGCAATTTCGTCCGGCGTCTCGATGAACCCCGCGGCGTGTGGATGGACCACGCTGCGTAAGCCGGTTTCGTCGCGGACTGCGCCCGCAACGCGTTCGACGCCTCTGGCAAATGTCTTCCACTCAGGATCGGTCAGACTATCGCGCGCAGATATCCTTCCTGCATTCTTGGTTCGCGCCGGCACAGTGGCGTTGTCGTCGGCAAGGACGATGAACGGCGACCGGCCGGCAGTCCCTGACAGCAGTTTCGCCGTGCGGACGGCGGATTCAGCGCCCGCCGCGTGCGCCTCCGGGCTCGAAAAGGCAACCTGGACGAAAGCCCCGACCATTGTCAACTTGCGCTGGTCAAGTTCGCGGCGCAGCGCGGCGGGATCAGTCGGCATGAAACCCCAATCGCCAAGTTCCGTGCCGGCGTAGCCCGTGTCGCGGATTTCATCGAGCACCTGTGAGCAGCCCGCCGCCTGGCCCGGGAGGTCGAATTCCAGCACGCCCCAGGAACATGGGGCGTTGGCGATCTTGATCGGTGTCATGTTGGTGCGACAAGCTAGTGCCCTGCCCGCACGAACACCAAACAAAACTGATTCCAATTGATTTGGGAAGGCAGTGTTGCTCAATTTCCCCAAATCGGCTACTTTATGAGCGATGAAACTACGATTGGATCTGCTGGAGCATCTGACCGACGAGGACATTCTGGAGGAGGTGCTGGCGAACAATCACCGCTACAAACCCGAGCCGCTTTTATCAAAAACTGGGGTTGGGAGTCTGTCGTCAGCCACAATAGAGGAGCGTGCTCAAGAGGAGGCGCGCAGCACGGCTTTAATCGAGAGACTCAAGAAGCGTGCCACGGCGAGTGGGAAGAAAAACGAAACCAGGTCCTCTCCCTCGCCGAACTCATAGAGTTCTTGAGGGAATGCCATCGCCGATCCCCATTTCTCTTCTTCAACAGCAACACTTTTGCTGACATCGCCCGCCAAATCGTTGCCGCCCTTTTTGCAGATTTACCAACCAGCCGCCGCCGGGAGGTCATGTCCGCCGTCGCGCATTACATTGCTGGCGTGCTGCCTTGGGAAGCAATGGTTGATATTGTCAACTCTCTTTCCGAGGCAGCAGATTGGAAGCCCGGCGACCGTGTCAAAGCCTTGCGCGGCTCGACACGCGGGGTGATCGTCCGGCTGGAGGAGGATGGCCGAGTGGTGTGGCGGCCCGACGGTACACAATCGGAGTTATTCGCGCTGCCAGAGAGCCTCGCGCGGGAGAAAACCAGCTAGTGTTGACCCCTGCTACCGCGAACAGGCAGTGCCAGTGCATGGATCACAAAAAGTACCGTTCCCGGCACTTCGCCTTTTCATAGTCCCGGCTGGCCCTTCGCACGGGTTGAATTTCCGAAACCTCGGCCACCGGCACATCCCACCAAGATTCGTAACCGGGCGCGCGCTTTTCCGCATCGGTCTCGATCACGATCACTGTCGAACGGGTCTGTCGGCGCGCTTCGGCCAGCGCCGATTTCAGTTGGGTAATGTCGCGCGCTGCGATGGCACACGCACCGAGACTGCGGGCATTGGCAACAAAATCGACCGGCACGTTTGCTCCGTCCAGTTGGCCGGTCTTCGGGTTACGCTGTTTGTAGAGGACGCCAAAATGCCCATTGCCGATGGATTGCGATAATCCGCCGATGCTTTGAAAACCGTGATTGTCGAGGAGCACCACCGTAATCTTGATGCCCTCCTGGACGGCAGTGACCAGTTCGCTCGACATCATCAGCCACGAGCCGTCGCCTACCATGACATAGACCTCGCGCTCCGGAGCGGCCATTTTGATTCCGAGCCCACCTGCGACTTCGTAGCCCATACACGAATAGCCATATTCGAGGTGATAGCCTTTGGGATCGCGCGTGCGCCAAAGTTTGTGCAAATCGCCCGGCAAACTGCCGGCGGCGCACATGACGACGTCGCTCGGCCGCGCGAAATCATTCACTACTCCGATCACCTCGGCCTGGCTGACTGGCAGGCCAGTTGGCGTGTCGTAGAGGCGGGCTACTTCGCGATCCCACTGTCGGTTGAGATCTGCCGCGCGGCGGCGATAGGCGCTGCTGACAGTCCAACCGCGCATTACCTTGGCCAGCGCTTCGAGACCCGCGCGCGCGTCGGCCACCAGCGGTAGTGCGCTGTGCTTGAAGGCGTCAAATTCAGCAACGTTCAAGTTGATGAACTTCACCTTGGAATTTTGAAACGCCGTCTTCGACGCCGTCGTAAAATCGCTGTAGCGCGTGCCGATACCAATTACGAGATCTGCTTCGCGCGCGACGCGGTTCGCAGCAAACGTGCCCGTTACGCCGATCGCGCCAAGGTTTTGTGGATGGATATACGGAAGTGAGCCTTTGCCCGCTTGGGTTTCGCCGACAGGAATCCCAGTCGCTGCGGCGAATCTCGTCAGCGCATCGTGCGCTTCGCTGTAAAGCACGCCTCCGCCGGCTACGATCAACGGTTTGCGGCTGGCGCGAAGCATTTGGGCAGCGCATGCGAGCAAGGTCTTCTCCGGCTCGGGGCGCGGGATATACCAGATGCGCTCCTCGAAAAGCTCGGCCGGATAATCGAACGCTTCAGTTTGGACATCTTGCGGCAACGCCAATGTCACGGCGCCGGTTTCGGCTTGCGAAGTCAGCACCCGCATCACATCGGGCAGCGCGTTCATGAGTTGGTCCGGACGATTGATGCGGTCCCAGTATTTCGAGACGGGCCGAAAGCAGTCGTTGACCGAAACGTCCTGGGAGTGCGGGTGCTCGAGTTGCTGGAGCACTGGGCCGACATTTCGCCGCGCGAAGATGTCGCCCGGCAGCAGCAGTACAGGCAAACGATTGATCGTCGCCAGCGCGGCGCCCGTGACCATGTTGGTTGCGCCTGGCCCAATCGAGCTCACGCACGCGAAGGTGCGCAGCCGGTTGCTCATTTTCGCGTAGGCGGCGGCGATGTGGACCGAGGCCTGTTCGTTCTTCGTGTTGATGTAACGGAACTGCGGATATTGCGCCAGCGCCTGGCCGATGCCCGCGATACAACCGTGTCCGAAAATGCCAAGGCAGCCGGCGAAAAAAGGCTGGCGCTTGTTATCGCGCTCCACGTGCTGGTGGAGAAGAAATTGAATAATCGCCTGGGCGGTCGTGAGTCGTTTTGTCTTCATCGGTTCGTTCCTTCGTTAAAACCCTCCTCGCTCGGCAACAAACTTCAGCGCTTCCTGTTCATACGCCATAAAATTCGCGCAACCATGCCGCGTGACGACGATGGCCCCGCCCGCATTACCCATCCGCGCGGCTTTGTAAAGATCCCATCCCTTCACCAGGCCATAAATGAAGCCGGCGGCGAAGGCGTCACCTGCGCCAAGGACGTTGTAAACCGTGACGGGAAATCCCGGCACGTCGCGCGGCGCTTGGTCCTTCTCGAACAGCGTCGCGCCTTGCCCGCCGCGTTTCACAACAATCGTTTTTGGCCCTCGCTGCTGCATCGCTTGCACGGCCAAGGAAAGGTCGCCGGCCACTTGCGCCCCGGAGATTTGCGAGTGCGTCACGTTAACCTGGTCCGCATGGGTAAGCGTCACGGCTTTGCACTCATCGTCCGTGCCCAGAACGATATCTACGAGCGGCAAGGCGGCCCGCACCGTCACGCCGAATGCGCGCGGGTCGTGCCATTGATTCGGACGAAAATCCAGGTCCAACACCACCTTGGCGCCTGACGCATTGGCCTGTTCGGCGGCAAAAATATTCGCGCTGCGGCTTGGCTCGCGGCTGAGACCCGTGCCGGAAAATTCGAACACACGGCATTCGGTCAACTGGGCTTGCAACACATCGTCGATAGATAGTTGGTTGTCGGCGCAGTTGTCGCGATAATAGACGAGAGGGAATTTGTCCGGCGGTTCGATGCCCAGAACCACGGCGCTCGTGCGCGTTCCGGGTTTGCGCGGAATAAACCGGGTTTCGACTCCTTCATCCTTCAAGAACTTCAAAATGAAATCGCCGACAGGATCCTCGCCCACGGCCGTCAGCACCGCCGTGCGCAGGCCAAGCCGTTGAGCGCCGACGGCGATATTCGTCGGTGAACCGCCCACGTAAGCCGCGAAGGACTTGATGTCCACAAAAGGCGCGCCGACTTCGTTCGCGTAGAGATCGATCGAGGACCGCCCCATCGTGATAAGGTCGAAAGTGGTTGAGTCGTCAGGCATGAGCGAGACGCGGAAGCGCTCCGATGAAGTTGGCGGGGTGCGCCCGTCCTCGGGCGCAGCAATTTACGTGCGAAGGTGCGTACCGGAAATTACGCCGCAGTACGATCCTTTTTGCGTCGCTGCGCCCGAGGACGGGCGCACTCCGCGATTTCCGCACCCCACTTAATCGAATGGTCTCAATACCCATCATGTTGCGCCGGCATTCGAGGTTCGCTCCATGGCCAAGGTGACGAGGGGAACGCGCGGGTCTTTTTGGTTCCACGTTTGCTTGATCCATGCATGAGCGGGATCATCCGTGTTCGCCAGCGATTGCGCGCTGCCGGCCAGGAAATTCAGATAGTAAGTGGTATAACCGTGCGCAGACGCAACGGGATGGTACCCTTCCGGCACCAGGACGACTTCGCTGTCGCGCGCGATAACCACCTCATCGAGGCGAGAATCCGAAGTATAGACCCGCTGGATCGCATATCCCTCCGGTCGGTCGAGCTTATAAAAATAGATTTCTTCTAGATCGGCTTCGAGGAGCTCCCCGGCTGAATCCCCGCGGTGGACGTCGTGCTTGTGCGGCGGGTAGGAGCTCCAATTGCCGGGCGGAGTATAAACTTCAACCGCAACCAGGCGATGGCAGTCGAATCCCGGCGGCAAAATGGAGTTGATCTGGCGGGTGGCGTTTCCGCCGCCGCGAATTTCGCTGGACACCTGCTCGGGTGTCACCAGTCCGGGCGAGTGATGGCCTTCGGATTTGCACCAGCCACAGGCAAGATCGAGTTCATCGCTCAGAGCGGATACTGTGAACGTCGTTTCCGCCGGCAAATAAAGCCCGTAGGGCATGCCTGAGAAAACGTTGGGCCGACGGCCGATCCTCGGCCACTCGCCTCGCGACGAACGGACGGCGCACACCCCGCCAAGAATCACCAGGCCGTACTCGAAGTCCCCGGTGCTCGAACACCACTGCTCGCCCCGTATCATCCGGCGCGCGGAGAAATGCAGCCATTCCCAGCCGGCGGATTCAGGCGTTACCCGGATGTACTCGCCGTGGGTCGCGTGCGGCTTAATCAATAATGGACTCTGAGTTTTCACGGTGTCAGCGCGGTGGAGCGAGGCTGCGGAGCAGTGCTCGTCTTGCCGGAGGTACGCAACGAGCGGCATCTCGCTGTCACGAATTGAGCGAACTCCTTCATGTACGTGCGACCCGGCGCCATGAAATCGAATTCATTCGGGCGGTCGCGAAGAAATTCACGATGAACCCTCGTCCATATGAGCCGCCCGTCCGTGGCGATGTTGACCTTGGCAATGCCCAGCTTGATCGCCTGCAACAACTCAGTCTCGGAGACACCGCGGGCTGCGGAATCCAGCTTGCCGCCCGCACGGTTAATGCGCTCGATTTCGTCGCCCTGTACGGCCGACCCGCCGTGGAGCACGAGCGGAAAGCCGCCAAGGTGGCGTTGGATCGCCGCCAGCCTGTCCAGTCGCAGCCGCTCCTCTCCAGGAAATTTGTAGGCTCCATGGCTAGTCTCCTGAGTCATTGATTCCTTAAATAATTTGGTTGTCGGGTTGGCAATGTTTTTGGGCTGCAGCAGGCATGAATTCCGAATTTTGTTATGCAAGTTATTTCTGATTCATGAGACTAGTGCCGATGGCCACGGCAAGGCTGTCGCAGCCGGTGCGCTCGACAAATTGCTCCGCTTGCGCCGGATCGGTCAGCAGCGCCTCGTTGGATCCGTCGGTCCCTTCCTCCTCGACACCTTCGAGATGACCCAGTTCTGCTTCGACTGCCACGCCCCGCGAGTGGGCGAGTTTAACAACGCGCTGTGTCACAGCAACGTTGCTCTCGAACGGCAGATGGGATGCATCGATCATTACCGAGCTGTAATGGCCCGAGGCGATCGCGTCCACACAGGAGTTCTCGTCGCCATGATCGTGATGAACGGCGAAGTTGGCTTCCGGATAAACCGCTTCGGCTCCGCGCAGCAACTGCTCGAGCATGAGCGGGTGAGCGTAGTCTCGCATGACGCGCGTGAACTGCACTATGACTGGCGCGCGAGCTTCGGCGGCACCGCGGAACAGACCGTGTACCTGTTCCAGATTGCAAACATTGAACGCGCCGATGGCGTAGCTCCCATAGGCGGCTCGGAGAAGTTCGTTGGCGGCGACGCGCATGAAGCGTGCGGTTCTCAGTTCGAGCGTGATGGCATCCATCCTCTGTGGCTCATCGATATGCCGGTGAATGAATGCTCAGATCTTCTCCCTCTTGTGCTACAAATCGGGTTCAAAAGCAATGGCAACATCGCCGACAGCAATTGAGCTTTCGGCTTGAGCGAGTTTGTCCATCGCCCTAGGCTCCTCAAGCGAGTTTTTGGTAAAGGATCTCTTGATCCTGATCGCTCGATCGCACATGCACCATTACAAGGTTTTTGTCGCAACCCTCGCGCTCCTGCTGGGGCCAGTGGGCGCGCTCATCGTCGCTGCTCCGCAGCCCAGTAAAAGCGGTGCTCTGGCGAGCAGCGAGGAAAACGCCCTGAAAATCGGCAACCACAAAGCCGCCTATGACGCGCAGGGCATTCTGCTCCCTTGGACCTCGTGGCGTGATGCAATCGAACGCGAGGTCAACTGGTATTTGAAATGTCCCATCGAGCACGGCTATCCGCGGTTCGTGTATATGACCTTTATGGATGGCAGCTACCGACCCATCGCGAACCGCCCTTCATTTATTCCCGCGACGCAGAATGGCATGGGGATTATTTCCTATCTGAAGTATTACGCTTACAAGGCGAAGAAAGATATCCGGCTGCTCCAAATGGCGCGTTACATGGGCGATTACCTTGTCAAAGAAGCGCTGACGCCTGATACGGGCAAATATCCGCGCTTTTCCCGCTCCACTGGCTGGCGCGAGAAATTTCCACAGCCGCCCGAGTGCGGCTCCCAAGACGACAAGCCCTACGAAGTCCAGCCGGACAAGGGCGGGATCGCCGGCTACGCCCTCCTCCTGCTGTACGAGGAGACCAAAGATGAAAAGTATCTGGAGCAGGCTCTGCAAAACGCCCGCGTGCTGGTCGCCAACATGGCGCCAGGCACCGCCACTAATTCTCCCTGGCCCTTCCGAGTGGATTACCGGACCGGTCAACCTCGCGGCGACGTTTCCGGAAACATGTCGTTCATCCTGCGACTCCTCGACAGGCTGATTGAGCAGGGTCACGGCGAATTCCGATCGCCCCGCGATAAGTTGTGGTCGTGGATCAAGGAATTTCAGATTCCCAACCTGTCGAAGGATGGGATGCTTTGGGTGCAGTTTTTCGAGGACCACCATGAGTTGGACAACCGCACCGCCTGGGCGCCGCTGAACCTGGCCCGCTACCTCATTGAGAAACAGGACGCGCTCGATCTGGATTGGGAGCAGCACGCACGCGCACTAATCGAGTTCGTCAATCGCCGCTTCATCACAGTTCGGAATGGTATCGCCGTTTGCGGCGAGCAGACCCATGACCTGGACCCATGGGGCGGCATCCTATCCACCTACGGCGCGGTGCTCGCGATGTACACCAAAGCGACGGGGTCGAATGAATACAAAGGGATTGCCCGGCAAGCGCTGAACTACTGCTTGTACGCGATCGACGACGACGGCTGTCCAGCCGACCGCGCGATCAAGCGTGGGCGCGGCGGTTGGCAGGAAGACGCCCACACCGATAAACTCCATAACATTGTAGACGCAATGAACGCGTTTCCCGATTGGGCCAAATGAACGACCGGCAAAGCGCGAACGGATGCCGACTCGTACTCGAGCCCGGCAGGCTGCGAACGTGTGTGGTAGTCACGTGCCTGGTTTGGGTCACCGCGGTTGCTCCTGCGCAGACCATCGGCAACCACCCTGCGGTTTATGATCAGCATGGCGTCCTGCTGCCCTGGACGTCCTGGCGTGATGCCATTGAGCGTGAAGTGAAATGGTATTTGAAATGCCCCATGGAGCACGGTTATCCGCGCTTCGTCCTCATGACGTTTATGCAGGGTGACTACAACCCGAACCCGAAGCGGCCGGATTTCATTCCCGCCATGCAAAACGGCATGGGCATCATCTCGTATCTCAAGTACTACGCCTTTACCGGCAAAACCAATCCGCCCGTGCTCCAAACCGCCCGTTACATGGGCGACTATCTCGTCAGGGAAAATCTCACCCCGGACACCGGCAAGTATCCGCGCTTTTCCCGCTCGACCGGAAAGCGAGCAAGCTTTCCTCAACCGCCTGATTGCGGTTCCCAGGCTGATCGACCTTATGAAATCCAACCGGACAAAGCTGGCATCGCCGGTTACGCCCTGGCGCTGCTTTACGAAGAGACGAAAACTGAAGCCTATTTTCAGCAGGCAATCCAAAACGCGCTCGTGCTGGCGGCTAACCAGCGAGCGGGATCGGCGACTAGTTCCCCCTGGCCTTTTCGAGCAGATTACCGCACTGGCGCCGCCCGCGGCGAAATCTCCAGCAACATGTCTTTCATTCTCCGCCTGTTCGACAAATTGCTGGCCCATGGCCATCAGGAATTCCGAGCTCCGCGGGACAAACTTTGGGCATGGATCAAAAACTTCCAGCTTCCCAATCTCTCAAAGGACGGCCTGCTCTGGACGCAATTTTTCGAAGATTACGAATTATTGACCAATCGGAACTCCTGGGCGCCGATGAACCTCGCTCGCTATTTAATTGAGCAAAAGAATGCACTCGATCCCGATTGGCGGCGCGAGGCCCGCGCCCTCATCGAATTCGTTAACCGGCGCTTCACTGGCATTCATGGCGGCATCCTGGTCTGTGGCGAGCAAGACGATGACAAGAATCCATGGGGCGGCGCCGTCTCCACCTACGGTGCCGTCCTGGCGCTGTACACAAAGGCGACCGGTTCCAACGAATACAAAGGCATCGCTTATCAGGCGCTGAACTACGCGCTCTACTCCATTGACGATGATGGCTGTCCCTCGGAAGCGGTCTGGAAAGGCAAACGGCGCGGCGGCTGGCAGGAAGACGCCCACACCGACAAGCTGCACAACTTCGTTGACGCGATGACCGCGTTCCCGGAATGGTCCAGGTGACGCCAACCCTTGCCACGCGACCCAGCTTGAGCGACTTCCACCGCCGAATGCGAGCGCTGCGGCAGGAAGGCCAGGTCTTTTCGACTGGGCTTCCCATCGTTTGCAGTAGAGCTCCCGGGAGGCTCGACCTGATGGGTGGCAATGACGATTACACCGGCGGGTTGGTGTTCGAAGCAACGATTCGAGAGGCCACACTCGCGGCGGTCCAACTGCGCCCCGACCGTCGCCTTGTGTTCTGGAACCCGCAGGTGAAGTCGCGCGGTTGGCAGGACCGCGTGCAATTTTCCATCGACGACCTCATGGGTGACGCCGAGGTGCGGGCAATGGTGAATACTGACCCTGCGCGGCGTTGGACAGCTTATGTGCTCGGCCTCTTTCATCTGTTGCGGAAACGTTCTCCGGAAAAGATTAATCGCGGCGCGAATGTTTATATTGAGTCCAATGTGCCGCTCAACAAAGGTGTCAGTTCCTCGGCTTCGATCGAAGTCGCAGTGATGAAGGCCGCGGCGGGCGCCTACGGCGTGCAACTCACCGGAGTCGAACTGGCCGAAGCCTGCCAATGGGCTGAGAACGTCATCGCCGAGTCTGCGTGCGGCATCATGGATCAAATTACGGCGGTCATGGGCGACGAAGGTTGCATCCTGCCGCTGCTCTGCCAGCATTGTTTGCCACGCCCGCTTGTGCGTCTGCCCGAAGAGCTTCAATGCTGGGCCGTTGATTCCGGTGTCAGCCACATGGTTTCCGGGATTGAATACGAGGCGGCCCGCGCCGGCGCCTTCATGGGTTACAAAATGATTTGCGACTCCGAAAGTCTCCCGGTGAAACATGATGACTCCGGCCAGATCCCGCGCTGGACGGACCCGCGCTGGAACGGCTACCTGGCCAATCTTTCGCCGTCGTTATTCCGCTCGCGCTATGAATCGCGCCTGCCCGAAGCCCTCAGCGGCGCGGATTACCTTCGCGACGGCCAAATCCACGTCGATCCGTTCACCAATATGCGCTCGGAGGTGATCTATCGCGTTCGGGCTTGCACGCGCTACGCCGTCGAGGAGAATTTTCGCGTGCACCTGTTTGCCGAACTTGCTCGCGGCGGTCTGGGCTTCCCGCAGATGGGCGACATCATGTACCAATCACATAACGCCTACACCGAATGCGGCCTCGGCTGCGAGGCCACAGATTTGCTCGTCGACCTTGTCCGCGCGGAAGGTATCGCGAGCGGATTGTTCGGTGCCAAAGTCACTGGCGGCGGCGCGGGCGGCACCGTTGCTGTGCTAGGCCTTAAAGCGGCGCGCCCCGCTTTCGATCGCGTGGTGAATCGTTACGCCGAGGCCCGCGGCTTCGAGCCCTACGTTTTTGAAGGCAGTTCGATGGGCGCGGACCGGTACGGGCTGGATATACTGGCACCTTGAACACCTTCGAAACTGTCAACGCAATACCCCGAGCGCAGCAAAGGTCTCGTTTCCTCTGGTTCTTCTTCCTGCTGGCGCTGGTGAACCTGATGTGGGCAGGGCAGGGGACCGCTGTAAAATTTCTGGAAGGCAAGCTCGGCCCAATCGCCATCACGTTTCTGCCGTTTTACCTCACCACGGTTTTGCTGGTGCCGCTGCTGCTGCGCGAGCGGCGTCGTCATTCGGGCACGGCCACGGTGACGTGGGCGGACTGGCGGAAATTTTTCGCCGCCGGTGTCGGTGGACAGGTGCTTGCCCAACTCGGCATGACCTGGGGGATCACGCGCTCCCTGGCCTCCAATGCCGCCATCCTGAATCTACTGATACCTGTGATCACGGCCGTTCTGGCTTCCATCATGCTGCGCGAGCGTATTACATTGCTGCGCATCGGTTGCCTGCTGGTAGGCTTGGCCGGTGTCTTTCTGCTTTCGGTTGAAGACCTGAAGCAAAGTTCTTTTCTCCGCGCCAGCTATTTGTCCGGCAACCTGCTAATTCTGGCTGGATGCCTCGGTTCCTCGTTCTACAACGTTTATTGCAAGGGCCTGCTCCAACGCTACCAGGAAATTGAAATTCTCATTTTCAGTTACCTGACCGCCTCACTGGCCAGCGTACCCCTGTTGCTCTGGGTCGAGCCATTCCATTTGTCCCAATTGACCGCCCTCGATTGGAAAGGATGGATCGCATTCGGCTTTCTCGCCATTTTTATGTACGGGCTCTCAATGGTGCTGTTCTTTTACGTGCTGCAGCGTTTGCCGGTGACCGTTGCCTCCGCCTCGCTGTATCTGGTGCCGGTTTTCGGGATTCTGTTGGCCGCAGGATTTCTGCACGAACACTTGACCGTCCTGGCCGTCGCCGGCACCGGCATCGTGCTCGCTTCCACCATCTTCATCATGAAGTGGGACAAATCAGCGGTTTGAGCAGAGCGCTCATCTCCGCCAGCCGCACAGGTTCTCCACGTAAGCCGCCGAGCCGTCGCGCAGCCAGCCGTCCAATTGTGCCTGGTCCTTAAGCTGTTGGCCCCGCAGCCGTGGCACAACCACAAATTGCGACTCGATTTCGGGCAGCGTGGTCATATCCACCCAGAGCTTCTCAAACTGAGTCACCGGGAAGACGTCTTCCTGCCCGTGGCCCCAACGTTTCTTCACCTCCTTGAGTGTGATATAGGTCGGCATCTTCGCCGCGAGACTCCGAACGGCTGCGATAATCTTTTCGTTCGCTGACTGGGCCTCCGTTGAGTTCCGTGCTGCTACAAGGATCTCCTCGCGTGTCAGCCCGAACACCGAGAGAACTTTATCCAGGTCGAGCCAGCACGTGTTCGAGTTGTAGTAACTCAACGCGAACTCTGCCTCCTCGCGTGGCATGGCCAATCCCTCAACCAGTCGAACGCGGCTATTGACTCGCGCCAGGCCGCCGCCGCGATCTTCCAGGCGGCGTGTGATGACTTCGAAAGTGAGCGCCGCGCCGCTGCGGATGTGTAGTCCCAGCAATGCCGCATCTATATCCGCTCCCAGCGTGTCAATGTTGTGCAGCAGCAAATACTTTAATCTTGGGAACTGCTCCAGTAATCGCGCCAGAACACCGTTTCGAAACAGGTTTGGGACCTCGAACCAATGGCCCACCGGATGCAGGCATTGGAGCGGCAGGTTGTCGGTGTAGTCGCTTGCTTCGCCGGCTTGCTCAGCCCAGCGGATGAGAGCGTGGCGAAGACTGTCGCGCACCTTTTGTTGCTGCTCGTCCAGAATCTGTTGGGGCATTTCCTCCCATGCAAAACGAAGGTCACGTACGGTGGGAATCAGGCGCCATCCGACGGACCTGCCCGGCGAAAGCAACAGGGGGCCTTCGTAACCATAATTCTTCTTCTGCGCCAGAAATTCCTCGGTCGGTCCGTGAGTCAGATAACTGGTGGTAAACACATGCGGAATCGCCGTTCCCATGTGTTGGGAAATGCGGGCGCTCTTGGCAAGATGAGCTTCGATGAAGGTGCGGTGTTGCCCTGCCAATTTGCAAAACGGATGCAGCGCTTTGATAACGCCCGCTCCCTGGGTCCAGCGACTGCCGGCCCCCGCCGCGAGAGTGACCACAGCCAATTCGTCGTTACGTATGGCCGCGGTCCCGAACTCAACCAACTCTGCCAGCGATTGGGGCAGGGTAGGGGAGGCGCTCGACCTAACGGGATAGGCCGCCGACCAAGGCCTTGCATCGATCACGTCCTCCGGCCGGACATCTTCGATGACAGCGTTGGCGGGCAGCCGGTTTTGCGCCAGGCCGATGCGGCCCTCTTTGAGATCGGCGCGGATTTGCTCGTGCTGGACATCGTCAAAGCCGTGATGTTTCAACAGAGCATGCAGCGATTCCTCCCCCGCAACCTCGGGCCTGCCGCGCGGTAGCATCACCTCAAAAAAAGTCTGGACGACCCCGCGCAAGTCGGGCTTCGTGCGGCACGCGGCGCCAAATTTGTCCAATTCCGCCCGTCGTAGCGAGGCCAGGGCATGCGGTTCCTGGCGCAACAGTCCCGGCACCAATAACGTGTAATAGCCGGCGGGCATCAGCGCCGCTGCGTCCGTCAAGAGTTCCGCAAAAGTTCCGCGCTCGTTTATCGCAAAATCATAAACGACAGGCTCCATCGCGAATGGAAGCGCGTGTTGCAGTTCCTTCTTCGCCGCAGACATAACGACCTGGAGTCGCTCCTGGGCCGCCGCTCGTACTTCCGGAGCAAAAATAAAACCCATCCCACCCCCGGACATCCCGCCTAGCATCCAGAATCCCCAGAATCCCTTGCCGAACTCTGCCTGGACGCGCTCGATGAGAGTCTCCGTAAAGTAGTTGGTCGCCCAGGGGATAATGGTTTGAATCGGCTCGTGGAAGTTGCGCGTCGTGGCTACGCCTATCCGACGGACATCTCCCTGGCGCAACGCCGATAAAATTTCATCCAGAATGCCAAACATGCTCTGGCGCGCTCTCCATTCGGCCTCAGAGCGCAACAGATATTTTTCCGTGACCATTTCCAGGATCGGCCCGACGTTCTGGGCCATGCCGCCGTGCACGAGCACCAGGCTCTGCTGAAGTTTCGTCCGTGTTTCAGCCGAAACGTCCGTCGCGTCCAGAATCCGGTGCTGCGGCATCAGGCGGCCCCGGCTGACGCCGAATTCGGGATCGCCCTCCGCCGCGAGCACGCCTTCGATTAATTTCATTCCAGGCCAAACGCCGCCGGAGTCCTGCCAGCCGCCTCCCGACCCGCCCAGCCATTCGCCAAGCAGCGCTCGCGCCAGCACAATTCGGCGCTCGTGTTC
This sequence comes from uncultured Verrucomicrobiota bacterium, assembly GCA_964446585.1. GTDB lineage: Bacteria > Verrucomicrobiota > Verrucomicrobiia > Limisphaerales > UBA8199 > CAYUPI01. The sequence continues at coordinate 93,661 of CAYUPI010000009.1, read as the reverse complement.
TTGCAGTTGGCCGGTCAGGTCGGCCGCTTGGCCGGTCGCGCGCATGCAAACGCTCACCAGCGCAGCCAGCAGCGTCGTCGAAACAGCGAGCCGTGATCCTTTCGGAATGTTGTTGACGCTGCTGACAAGTTCCAACCCGCGTCCTGGCCCCACAATCCGCGCCAGCAATTCGCCCAGGCTTTGGCCCGAGCCCTCGATCCCCGGCGGCACGATCCCCGACGCGATCACCGCCGCCTTGAGCAGTCCGAGATAGTCTTTGGCGAAATCGAAAACTTCAGCCAGATTGCGGATGTCGGCTGAAGCCGCAAGGTCAACGCTCACCAGACGCAACAGCGGTTCCTCAATGACGCGTAAATAGGCCTCGACCGGTGGACGCGGCGCGGTGTCGCGCCCGTGCACCCCCAGGTCGATAGACACATTCAGCACCTTGGCGCCTTCGGGATAATCCATCCCGAGGAAGAAAATATCACTCCAGCCGCAATGCGTCAGGTCCATGCGCACCGGCGTGGACTCGCGCAGGATCGGATAACTGCCATCCGTGGGATTGCGCCGCAGTAGCTCGGGCCGCAGCCGAAGCGGTTGATCGGCTGGGTGTCCCATCCGGAACATCCATTGGTTGCCCCGAACCGACCGCACGCTTCGGCGGACCTGGTTGGCGAGGGTTTGAAACGCCAGCCGATAATAGGCCGCGGCGAGGGCACTCGAGATGGCATCATTAGGCCCTTGCTCCTGTTGCGCGGACAGAAACTGATCGATGGCTTCCTCGAATCTTCGCTGCAGCAACTGTTCGTAACCGTTGAAAGGGATCAGGCCGCGGGCCGCAGGTGACGTGCTGCCGTCGCCATCCAGTAGCCTGGCTGGAAGATGAAAGCGGTGGATGGCGTAGAGAAACAACAGGGCGCGCACACGCTCATACAGGTTTTCGCTCTGGCGTCGGAGGCCGTCGAGGGCCGCGCACTGCTCCCGCAATTGCGACGCCGATAACCCCGCGCAAGCGTTATCCAGCGACCGATCGCGGCGCGCGCGGTCCGTCGCGGCAATGAGCTCGATGAGGTCCGAGCCATTGCCAGCCGCTTCCGAATGGGACATCATCTTGCCTGGATTATCACACCCGGCGTGCAAGCAATTCCACCAGGTTGCTCAAGACCTCGTCGCGATCCTGGCCGCTGAGCGCCAGGGCAAGCTGCGCGGTCAACAGTCCGTACTTCAACCCAATATCATAGCGACGGCCCGCCAGTTCGCAGGCGAGATACCGCTCGCGCCCCGCCAGGCGAGCGAGCGCGCCAGTCAGAGTGATGTTACGGCCGCCGGCGCCCGCGATCTCTTCTCCGAGCAATTCCATCACCGCCGGCGTGAGCACGTGCATGCCGAAAAAGCACAGGTAATGGCCGGCCCTTGAACCCGGCACGATAAGACGCTGTTCGGCTTCAGTTGGGGACGGCTTCTCGAGAACCTCCGAGATCTCGTAGTGACCTTTCCGACCCGCTACCACATGCCCACCCACCGCTCCGTAATAAGGCAATTTACTCTCGTGCGTCGCCTGCACCGCCGAAACGGCACAATTTTCCGCCAGAGCAATCTCCACCAGTTGCTGGGCCGAGCGCTTTTGAGCGCCGCTGACATAGAGATGATCGCCTACCAGCAAAAGGAACGGTTCAGCACCGACGAACTCCCGAGCGCAATGAACCGCGTGGCCATAACCAAGACTCTCGCGCTGCTCGACAAACCGCAGTCGTCCGCCCTGACCACCGGCGGCCGCACCATAAGCGCTTTCGTCCCCCAGGCACACCACGACGCAAATATCCTGCACCCCGGCAGCCAGGATTTCCTCTACCAGGATTCGCAACGCCGTCTTCGTTTGGCCATCGCGGTCCACCAGCGTCTGCAGCGGGAGCGTGCGCTGTGATTTCCCGGCGGCGGTGATGACGGCTTTCTTGATTTCCATCTTGCCTGTGTCGTGCCTTGAAAAACCGGCTGGAGCCTTGCAGAAGGCCGCGATGCCGTCAAAGAATTTGCTAGTCAATCTGTGGCTGCAGGAGACGACGTAAGGAGTCTCTGATCTATTTGTTGGCTGGCGAAACCAGTGTTGATTGCATCGCCTTGACCAGAAAACATTTTACGTCGTCTCCTGCCATACCTTACGTTGACTTAGTCGCTCGCCCAGCTCCCCCCTGCAAGAGCGTGTCTTGAAATTGTAGGAGACGAGGTGACGAGGCTCTGATCTCCTGCAAAACCGTCGATGCAAAAAGGAAATTTGAGCCTCGTTCCCTCGGCTCCTGCAATGCAAACCGCTCTTCCAAACGCACTCTAACCCAATTCAGAATTCGCTGGCGTCCTGCCTCAGGCCACGGTAGAGGATGCTCATGCGGACTTTCACGCCGAGGATCGCGCCCGCGCTCGCATGCTTTTTCTTTGCGTTCACTGTTTCGGTCCCTGGCGCATTAAACCTCGCCCACAAGGGCGAGAGCCAATACCGAATCGTTCTCGCCGCCAATGCCCTGGCCGCGGAACGCTACGCCGCCGAGGAGTTGCAGAGTTACCTCGAAAAAATGACAGGGGCGAGGCTCCCCATTGTCAGCGACGCCGAGCGCGCCACCTCGCGTGAAATCCTTCTTGGAGACAACGCCCACCTTGCAGCGCTCGGACAGCACATCAATTTTCACAAGCTGGGAACTGACGGTTTCGTGCTCCGCACCTCGCGCAACTGGCTCCTCATCGCTGGCGGCCGGCCTCGTGGCACGCTTTATGGAGTTTATGAATTACTAGAGCAGCATCTCGGTGTCCGCTGGTTCGCGCCGGGCCTGGAAGTCGTGCCGCAGACGAATCGCATCAGCGTGGCTGCCTTGAATGAAACCAAAGTCCCGGCCCTCGAATACCGCGAGGTGTATTGGAGCGAGATGCTGCACAATCCGGATTTCGCAGCGCGGCACCGGGTCAACGGCCCAAATTCTGGCCTGGGGGCAAAGCACGGTGGGCCGGCGGTGGTGTATTTCCCGTTCGTGCACAGCCTGGATAGTCTCATCCCCCAGGATTCATATCAGGAACACCCCGAATATTTCCCCCTCATCAAAGGCGAGCGGGTCAAAGGTTACGTCCAGCGCTGCCTATCTAATCCCGACGTACTCACGCTCGCCATCGAGCGTGTGCGCCAATGGATCAAAGAACATGCGGATGCGACCATCATCAGTGTCTCGCAGAACGACGTCGGCAAGTGGTGCCAGTGTGAAAAGTGCAAGTCCCTGGATGATCCCGAGGAAAGCCCGGCCGCCTCGCTCATTCGATTTGTCAACGCCATCGCCGAAAACATCGAAGGCGATTATCCGAACATTCGCATCGACACCTTGGCTTACCAATACACTCGCAAGCCGCCAAAAACTCTCCGGCCTCGGAAAAACGTCATTATCCGGCTCTGCTCGATCGAGTGTTGCTTCGCCCACTCGCTGGCGGGTTGCGAATCATCCGCCAACATCAAATTCCGCGATGACATCGTCGCCTGGCAGCCCGTCGCGCCCAAACTTTATGTGTGGGATTACACCACCGACTTCGGGCACTACCAGCAGCCGTTTCCAAATTTCGACGTGCTGCAAGCTAATGTGCAGTTTTTCGTCGGGCACGGCGTCCGTGGGCTGTTCGAGCAAGGCAATTACTCAAGTGGCGGCAGCGGCGAAATGGAGCCTCTGCGTGCTTATCTCCTTGCTAAACTTTTATGGGACCCGCAGACCGATGTGCAGAAGCATATCACTGAATTTCTGAACGCATATTACGGCAAGGCAGCGCCGCAGATTCGCTCGTATTTGGAGCTGGAACACCAGCAAGTCCGCCAGGGCAAAGCCCACGCGCACATCTTTGACCACCCAAAATCCGCTTACCTCAATGAGGAATTTCTCAACGCCGCAAATCAAATCCTCGAGCAGGCGGAACATCAGGCTGATAACGACGCCTTTCGGTTTCGGGTCCAAACCGCGCGCCTGCCTGTTTGGTATGTCCAGCTCGCTACCGACCGTGTCTCGGTCGAACACCGTGCCGAATTGCTGAGAAAATTCCTGGAGATCTCCCGCAAAGCGCACGTCTCCAACATTAGCGAATCAAAGGCCCTGAACGCCTGGGCTGACAGCATGGAGAAGAAATAAGTAGAGGCCTTCTTCGGAGTGCGGCTGGCCGATAGTGGACTTCTACTTCCGATAAGGCCCCTCAACACCATTCGCATCAAGTGGGTTTTTCGTGACAAATTCTTCGCAACCATTATTTGCCAGTAGTGTTCACCATTGGACTTGATCCGACGGGGCGAATCCCCATGGAACCATGTTGAATCACCGGCACCCCCGATCTAGAATGCCGCCTGACAATGAAAATGAAGAACAATTTTGAAACAGAACTGGGCGTACGCGGTCTGACGCGGTCGCGCAAAGCGGCGCATGGCCGCACGGAGATTATTGTGCTCTGCATCGTGGTGGTCATCGGCGCTGCCGCGGCATACTGGCTGATTTCAGGGCGGAGATCTCATAGCTCGACGACGCCCCAAGGCTCGTCTGCCGGCTCGCAGGTGCGTCCGGATTCGACCGCAGCAAAGTCTCCGGCCAAGAGCACTTCTTCCTCCCCGTCCGCGCAGGCCAGCAAGGCGCCGGCAGCGCCCGTCGAAGCCACGCCTGCCGCTCGTCAACTGGTTGCCGCCTTGTCGCAAATTCAACCAGGGCAGGGGCCGCTGACCCAGGAACAAGCCACTGCCTGGAAGCAAACGCTCCAACAGCTCGCCGACCAGCGCGCCGCGGCTGTGCCGGCTATTGGCGAATTTCTGGCAAAGAACACGGATGTCCGGTTCGAGTCGGAGTCCGATCTGAGTTCAATCGGCTTTCCATCGCTGCGCGTGGCTTTGCTCCAGACAATGCACGGCATCGGCGGCCCGCAAGCCTTGGCAGTATCTCTCCAGATTTTGCAAACCGCGGCCGACCCCGTCGAGATTGCGACACTTACCAAATACCTGGAGCAGTCGGACCCGGCCAAATACCGGCAGGCGGAACTCACCGCCGCTCACGAAGCCCTGGCGCAGGCGGCCTCCGGAAAGTGGGACAGCCGCGACGTCAGCCCGCTCATGGAAGTATTGAAACAGTACGGCGGCGCGGGAACTGCCGCGGATCTGCAAAATCTGGGCAATAACTGGTTTATCTATACGCCAATCGTCCTTGCACAACTCCCCGACGGCTCGGGCGTGCCTGCGCTGCTTGCCTGGGTCAAAAAGCCGGATGCGCCGGTTTTGACCGGCACCGATATGTATTTGCGCATGTTAGCCCAGGTTTCGGCCCAACATCCCGAGGCCTTCGAAGCGTTGGTCGAGCAGGCCTCGGCCAACCGCATCCCCAATTCCGCCTGGAATGGTATCGCGGCATCCCTCGGCGGCTCCATGCTCGAGCTCGACAATCCGGTGCTCAACCCCGGCACCTCTTTGACTTCGCAGACTTCCTCGCGCCGGGTCCACATCGCCTCCGGCAACCAGAACTTCCTCGAACTGCCTCCTCCCGACGGCATGACTCCTCTTCAGGCAGCCGACCGCGTGCGGATGTTGGATCGATTGCTGAGTTCCACGACCAACCAAACAGCCCTTCAAGCGCTGCAGAAAGTGCGCGTCGAGCTTTCGGCGAAAGCAAAGTAAGTCCGACTGAGAGGGATGCCTCAAGGAAACGACTTGCTGGCCAGAGGCCGGCGTAGCCAGAACCAACACAGGTAGGAGTGATGTACTCAGCTCGGGCCAAACGCTGCCGAACCGCGCGAAGTCCCGCCCTGCGGGAGAGTGCGCGGAGCTTGCTCCCGCTTTGACGCTCCCATGGCCATTCAAAAGCGCCGGCAAGCCGAACACACTCCATGCGCTTCGCGAAGCCCGTGGCAGCTCCGCAACTGGCGTCCCTAACTGCGCGCCTGGATGCCCCAAAAAGCATCAAGCACAGTGAGCCGGCTCGGTATTCGCGGACTTGGCGGATAAGGTCATGCTCCCAGTCGCTGCACTACCGCTCACTGCATCAGCCGCGGCCAGGGCCGCCCGCTGCTCTTGGTCATACGCGGCGGTCTCCTTCTCGAGAATCTTTGACAGCAGAAACAAACCGAATAAGATCGCACCCATCGGAAAACAAACGTATAGCCACTCTGCGGTTGACGCATCCACCAAACCGCTGTTGATAGCCAGGCCGCTCACCAGTCCGGCGATTGCAAGAGCCAGGAGAATTTTCGTTGTCTTGGTCATAATTTAGCGCACGATTTTAGTTCGTTTCACATGCAGTCCGCCGCTGAACGTGCCGGACACCGCGCGGGACGACTTTCCGTTTCTTGCTAAATATACGACAGATTTTGCCGCAGTGAACTGCTCGGCCTGGCGCACAACGGCTCCAAAAAGCGCTCGCCGCTGTAGGGCCTGTGAGAGCGAGATGAAAACAGCGGCGATTACATAGTGTAGGAAACGACGTCAGGAGTTTCTGATCAAAGAGTTGATGCAAAAATCAGAAACTCCTTACGTCATTTCCTACAATTTTGCGCACAGGATGATATCATCTACTCTTCGACCGAATTGTTTCTGCGCAATAGTTCTTGCGGCAAGCGAAATTGAGGTGAAGATTGCTCAAAATTTGTGCGTGTGAATACTCAAACTATGAACGGAATTTCGGAGTCTGCCATTGCTGAACCCGCGCCGCTGGTGACGGAGTCGGCAGAGAGTGCTTCTGAGTTTTGGCCGGGCTTTCTGCTGGGCCTGGCCGCCACAAGCATTGTCATCGGCATTCTCTGGGATATCTCGTGGCACATCAGCATCGGGCGCGACACGTTCTGGACGCCCGCGCACATGGCCATCTACCTCGGAGGCGTCCTCAGCGGACTGGTCGGAGGCTGGCTGGTGCTCAAGCACACGTTCCTCGCGCGGTCAAAGGCGTCAGGCGCTGCGGTTTCCGTTTTCGGCCTGCGCGCGCCGCTCGGGGCCTGGGTTGCCCTCTGGGGCGCGCTGGCGATGCTCACGTCTGCCCCCTTTGATGACTGGTGGCACAATGCCTACGGGCTGGACGTGAAGATCATCAGCCCGCCTCACGCCGTGCTGGGGCTCGGTATGTTTGCAATCAGCCTCGGCGCGGTGTTGTTGGTGTTGGCGCGGCAGAATCGAGGAGAGAAAGGCGCGGGCGCAGGTCTGTTCGTTTACGCGGGCGGGATTTTCCTGACGCTGGGAGGCGTGTTCGTTTCTGAGTACACTTTTCCGAACCTTCAGCATACCGGGCTTTTCTTCAAAGTCTGTGCGGGGGTGCTCCCTTTCCGGTTGGTTGCATTCGGGCGCGCGGGCAGGCTCTCCTGGTCGGCGACGCGCATCGCCGCGGTGTATCTCGGCATCGTCTGCCTCATGATCTGGATTCTGCCGCTGTTCCCCGCGCAGACCAAACTCGCGCCAATCTTTAGTCCGGTCACCCATATGGTGCCGCCGGCCTTTCCGCTGCTCCTGGTCTTCCCGGCATTCGCCATCGACCTGGTGCTGCGGAAAGTCGCCCAAGAGGTTGCCTGGTGGAAGCAGCTCCTGCTGGCAGTCGCCCTCGGTGGAATTTTTCTCGCCGTGTTTGCCGTCGTCCAGTGGTTCTTCGCGAAGTTCATGCTTTCTAGTTATGCGGATAACTGGTTTTTCGCCGGAGGCCGTTTCTATGGCTACGGCGTGGGAACGGGCTCATGGCGCAGCCGATTCTGGCGTGTGGACCCATCTCAGGGTCGGCTCAATTCGGACGTGGTGAAAGTCTCCACCTTCCTGATCAGCTGGGCTTTCGCCAGCGCGAGCGCATTGGTCGGCCTCCTCTTGGGTAACTGGATGCGAAAAGTCAAACGATGAGAGCGTTGCGTGGCGAACAGACACCGGAGCTCGGCTGTCCCCGGCCGCAGGAACCTCGAAACTTGGCGCTTCTCTCGAATTTCCGTGGCTGGCTGACTCTCCCAACTCGGCTCTTCTGGTCACTTCTTCTCGTAGCCCTCCTTCTGCCCTTTCCGGCCACCGCTCATGTTGGAAGTCCGGACGTCTTCTATGACGGCATGGTTGGGCCTTATCCGGCGCGGATCACGATCGGTATGCCCGGCGTTGTCCCGGGCCGCGCCGAGATTAGCGTTCGCGTCCGCACGGATGAGCCAGTAAAGGTCTCCTTCCTGCCGCTTTATACCTGGACCGCGGTCACCAACGCACCACCGCCGGACCCGGGCCTGCCGGTGGCGGGCGAAAAGAATCTCTTCAGCGGCGAGCTGTGGCTGATGGAATTTGGCGCTTACAGCATAGACGTGCGCATCCGTGGCGAGAGTGGCGAGGGGGCAGTGCAACTGCCTGTAAACGCGGTGGCAACCCGTCAGCTCCCGCTGCCTTCCTTTCTAGGAAAACTCTTGCTCGCGCTCGGAGCGATTCTGTTCTTAGGCGGCATTGCCATCGTGGCTGCCGCGGCCCGCGACAGCGTTTTGGCGACAGGAGTATCGCCCGGCCAAGTCGAGCGCCGAAAGGGCTGGATTGCCGCCGCCATCACCACGCTCATCCTGGTCGGCGCGCTGGTCGGCGGAAAGAAGTGGTGGAGTTTCGAAGAAACAGACTTTCGCCGTCATCTGCGTGAAGGCGCCTGGCCCGACCTTGCCGCCGAGGCGCGCTTCGAAGGCTCACAGCGGATTCTGCGGCTGACCCTGGGGCAAAAAGCCTACAGCCAAACCTATCGCCTGCAGTTAATGCCCGATCACGGCAAGCTGTTACACGTGTTCCTCGTCCGCGAACCGGGCCGCGACGCTTTCGCGCACGTCCATCCGGTTCGCAAAGGCGGAAAGACGTTTGAACTGGCGTTGCCCCCGTTGCCCGAAGGCGATTACAAAATCTTCTGCGATCTCACTTTCGAGGAATCCGGGATGAGCTCGACCGCGACCAATTCCCTTCACATTCCGCCCATGCCCGCCAACGCCTCTGGCGGTGTGTCCTTGTCGCCCGACCCCGATGATTCCTGGGCGACCAATGCAATCGCGATCGCTGCTGCTCAAACCTCTAGTAACGTCGTCTTCCGCCTGCCCGGCGGACAGCAGGTGATATGGAATTCCGCGCAGCCGATTCGCGTCAAGCAGGATGCCGCGCTGCAGTTCGAGCTGCGCGATGCCGCGGGTCAGCCGCTCCCGCTCGAACCGTACATGGGCATGCTCAGCCACGTCGCAGTGCTGCGCTCGGATGGCGCGATCTTTGCCCATCTTCATCCCTCGGGTAACTTCTCGATGGCGGCGCAGCAGATGTTCCAAGAAAAACTGCAGCGCGAAACCGGCGGGGCAGGGGACCCTAACGGCTCTATGCCCGCGGGAATGGATCATTCGCGCATGAGCCACGCAATGCATCATGGCCATGGCGATGGGGCCCCTTCTCGTGTGTCACTGCCGTATGAATTCCCTGCTCCGGGTGAATACCGCCTTTGGGTGCAGTTCAAGAGCCAGGGTGAAGTGTTCACCGGCGTGTTCGATGCGTCAGTCCTCGCGCGGGCAAGAGGTTCTTGACCAGCGCAGTCTGCGTCGGTAGGTTCTGGTCCGGTTGGAGAGATGGCCGAGTGGCTGAAGGCGGCGGTTTGCGAACCAACTGTAATTCTAAACCTCTCGGTCCAGCTCTTCGTGCCGGAACTTATTGGAATACATTCCGATTGCAAGGTGGCGGTTTTTCAATTGACTCATTTCTAACTCTCAAAGCGTACGAAAGGCTGAAAGGCTGAAAGGCTGGAAAGCTAATGCTTTTTACTTGCAAGCGATGCTTACCCAAGTATAAACTACCAAACTGCCGTTCTTGTAAAACCAGCACGAAAGGATCCGTATGCAAGTGATTTGCTCGCGTGATCGTCGGTTTTCCTGCAGGTTCGCAGTTTACCCGGTCATCATTCGCTCAATCGTGCTTGTCGCAGTGCCGCTCTTAAGCAGCGCCACTCAGGCTGCCATCCTAAGCTGGTCGGGAGGCTCGCTCACTACCTCCGTGTGGTCCGACAGTGCAAACTGGGGTTTTGCCGGCACGCCGACCAACGGTGACACGCTCATTTTCCCGGCGGCACAGCCTCGGCTGGCCAACACTAACGACATCCCTGGCCTGACCTTGAACCAGATTCGGTTTGTCGGTTCCGCGGGTGGTTACAATGTCAACGGTAACGCCTTTACCATGACCAACAATATCGGGGCGACCAATACCAGCGGCGGCAACACCATCAATCCAGGCATCACGCTTTCCGCCTCGCCTTTTTCAATTGATGTCGGGGCGGGCGCCACGCTTACCCTGGCCGGGGCCCTTACGGGCGGCGCCGGCGTCACAAAGAACGGCGCGGGAACTCTCACGTACACCGGCACTAATGATAATACTTACGCCGGAACGACCACCGTCAGCGCCGGTTTGCTCCAGCTCAATAAAACCAATGGCTTTGGCCTGGCAATACCTCAAGCCCTCGTTCTGAGTAACTCAACGACGGTACGCTGCCTGAGCGCTCATCAGATTTGGAGCTTCGGGGCGCCGACGACAATTAACACTTCGGCTTTGCTCGACCTTAATGGCAACGAGGATGCGGTCGGGTTGCTTACTTTGAACGGCGGCCAGGTCACGACTGGCGCCGGGGGATCGCTCCAAATGCAGGAGGCTATTATCGTAAAATCTAACACCACCGCCCAATCCTCGATTGCTGGCAACCTGCTATTGGTCTCCGGGTCAATTACGATCTCCAACGCCGGTCATTATTTTTCGCCCGACCTGCGAATCAATGCCTCAATCGGCAGCATGGGCAATTTCGGTTTCATTAAAAATGGTGATGGCGAAGTCAGTTTCGCCAGTTCCAACTCCTTTTTTGGCCCCATAACTGTCAATCGGGGAAGTCTGTGGGCCGAGAATGCTTACTCTTTTGGCAATGTCACCAACACGGCGACCGTCAACAGCAATGGAACGATATTCCTGTTCCTCGCCTCGATAGGTACAAAGCCGCTCACTCTCGGCGGCGGCGCATTGGTAGCCAGGGGGCCCTCAGCCTGGGCAGGCAATATCACTGTGGCCAGCGATTCACTCATCAATGTCTTTGTTGCGTCTGAAACGCTGAATCTCTCGGGGGCAATCACCGGCCCTGGTGGCATGACCAAGATCGGCCTCGGCACGCTTACTTACAGCGGTTCACTGGATAACACTTACGCCGGAGTCACCACCGTAAACGAGGGCATTCTGCAGTTGAATAAAACGATTGGTTGGGCCATCGGCGACGGTTCTTTGGTCATCGGCGATGGCCTCGGCGGGGCGGACTCCGATATCGTCCGTTACACCGGGGCGAGCATCAGCGAAATTAATATTTCCGTGCCGATCACGATTACCGCCTCAGGACTGCTCGATCTCAATAATCATAGCGATGATGTCGGTCCGATCACTCTTGCCGGAGGTGATATTTCAACCGGGACCGGCCTCCTTGAGGCCAACGGCGATTTCAACGTGCTGGCCACCAATCGCACGGCCAACGTCAGCGGCAACGTGCGGTTTCTTGGTGGTGGCGAGCGCCGAATCAATGTCGCCGATGGACTGGTTTTTTATGACATCATCTTCACGGCCAACATTTCCGATAGCGGCGGCGGGTTGGTCGTCTCCAACAGCAATCCAGTTGGAAACTTCGTCATCTTCCGCGGGAGCAACAGTTTCACCGGCCCGCTCACGATCGCTCAGGCGATCCTTAGCGCCGAGACACCTTGGGCGCTGGGGACGACCAACGGCGGAACGATCGTGAAGAGCAACAGCACCCTTTGGCTCTACATTACTGCCATCACCAACGAATCGCTCACACTCAATGCCGGCGCGCAATTGGTGGGCCAATACGACTGCACCTGGACGGGGCCGATCACGTTGACGGGTGACGCGACCATCCAGAGCTTTGGCGGTGGCAGTGGCTTCGGATTCAATTTGTTGGGGGCAATCACCGGCGCCGGGAACCTGCTCATGTTTTCCGACGGCGGCACCAATCGCATGTTAGGCGCCGCCGTCAACACTTACTCCGGCAACACGACTTTCAGCGCCGGCTTCCTGGACCTCAACCGATCAGGTTTCGATGCCTCTATCCCGCATGATTTCACCATCAATGGACAAGCGCGCCTCCTTCAGGAAAACCAAATCAATAATGGCGCGAACGTGACCATCGGCGCCGCGGGCAGCCTCGTGTTGAGCAATGGGGTGGTTGAACGATTCGGTACGCTCAGTGGAAGCGGCTCCGTCAACCTTGGATCTGCCCCTAATTTCCTGGTTGTGGGCGATTTTTCGAACAACGGCTCATCAACCTATAACGGTGTGATTTCGGGCGCCGGTGATCTGTGGAAGGATGGCTCTGGCACGCTCACTTTGACCGGCAACAATACCTATACCGGCACCACCTACGTTCGCGGAGGAACGCTGTTGGTCAATGGCGTTCAACCAGCCAGTCCGATCATTATCGACAGCGGGACCCCAACCCTCGCCGGTAACGGCACGGTTGGCGAAATCTATTGCCAGGGCAACTTGCGCCCGGGGACCAGCCCTGGGATTTTGACGTGCAGCAACCTGACCTTCACCAGCGCAGGCAACCTTTACCTCGATCTTAATGGCCACACTCCAGGCAGCACTCACGATCAACTCAACGTGCACGGAACGAATTCTCTGGCCAACGCCGCTCTCCATATCTCCAGCTCGCTAACCAACCCGGTCAGTGTCGGTGACCAATTGGTTTTCATAAAAAACGACCTGGCCGACCCTATCTCTGGCACTTTTCTAGGATGGGGCAGCGGTTCAAGCCTGATCACCAGCGGCGGCGCCAGACTGGTAATCAGCTACAACGGGGGCGATGGCAATGACGCCGTGTTTACGGTGACGGAGGTGCCGACTGATGCTGTCGGCACAAGCGTTACCTCCGGCAATGGCAGCCACACTCTTGACCCCAATGAGTGTAATAACCTCACTATCGTCATCACCAACAAAACCGGCTCCGCGATGACTTCGGTTTCGGCGGTCCTCTCCACTACCAACATTGATGCACTGGTCACTCAACCGTACTCGGCCTACCCGAATATCCCCGCTAATGGGAAAGCCACCAACAGTACGATCTTCCAGATTTCAACGCTGCCCAGCTTTGTCTGCGGTTCAGACCTGAACCTGCGACTGACGGTTTCGAGCGTCAGTCACGGAGTTTTTACTGTTCCCGTAGTATTGCACAGTGGCCAGCCTTCCGGCGTCCCCAATCGTTACGACAACAATATTGTCACCAATATCCCGGACATCGGCACGATTGAATCCACCAATGTTGTGGCAGGCTTCACAGGACCGCTGACGAAGGTTGCCGTCTCGCTGTGGCTCACGCACGCCGTTGATTCGGATTTGAGCATCTCGCTCATCGCTCCTGACAACACCAGTATCGACCTGAGCTCGGGCAACGGCAGCGGCGCAGATTATGGGAGTGCCTGCTCACCCGATGCCAGCCGAACGACGTTTGATGATTCGGGCGCTTCCTCCATTACCGTTGGCAGCTCCCCGTTCGTCGGCGCCTTTCGCCCCGAGGTTAGCCTCAGCAGCCTTTTCGCCTCACCGCCTAACGGCAATTGGCGCTTGCGAATCACCGACTCATTCGGAGGCAGCCTCGGCGCTTTGCGTTGTTGGTCGCTGTTCCTCTACCCAGTCAGTTGCCGGGCGGGCAACGGCGCTTGCGGGCTATGCCTGCCGTCGATTAGCGGTTCGATTACCACCAATGACTTGGTCCAAAGCGGACGCTTGACCCGGAACGGCATCGGCGCAGGCTGCGGGCAACCCAAAGCCTGTCCAACCTTAAGCGACGGTTTCCCCCGCCATTACGATATTTATTCCTTCACCAACAACACCGGCGCTGAAGCCTGCATCACGATCGACCTGGCTAATTCTTGCAGCAACAATGTATTTGCCGCGGCCTATTTGAGCAGCTTCGATCCAGCAGACCTTTGCGCCAATTACCTTGGCGATCCCGGTGTTAGCGGCTCCAACCTGGCATTTTCCGTCACTGTTCCCGCCGGAGCGGTTTACAAAGTCGTGGTGAATGAAATCAATCCTGACACCGGTTGCTCCAATTATATCCTTTCACTTAGCGGCTTGCCTTGCTCGCAGCCCTTGTTGAATGTCCAGGCTGTGCCAACCGGCAAGGCCCGACTGTACTGGAGCAGCTCAGCAGGTGGCTATTTGCTCGAATCCACGCCTTCGCTGTTCCCGACCAATTGGTCAGTTACGGCGGATGAACCCCTCATCAGCGGCGGCAATTATAACGTCACCAACGACATCATCGGCCCGAGTAGATTCTATCGCCTGCATAAGCCACAATGAGCGTCCCAACCAGGACCCGAGCATGAAGGCAGCGCTCGGCATGTTTGTCGCGGGCAATCGAGTTTTCGTTCCGGATTCGACCAAACAGGCACAAGGCGCGGCGTTGACGGGTCTATTCAACGCCGTGGTGCTTGAGCGCGCAAGAGGTTCTTGACCGGCGATGCCGGCTCCGCTAGGTTCCGCACCGGCCGGAGAGATGGCCGAGTGGCTGAAGGCGGCGGTTTGCTAAACCGTTATACGGTCAAAAGCCGTATCGGGGGTTCGAATCCCCCTCTCTCCGCCAAACCTCATCAGACCGTTGATTTTACGGTGCTCCATGCATCTCTTTGGACTTCTTCAGGGCCTCGCGGCGAGTGCAAGTAAAAGTGCGCAGGGAATTAAATTGCCCGAAAGTGCAGCGATTTGGGCAAATAATTTGGCAAAGAAGAACCGTCTTACGTCTTAGTCGGGGAAGTCCAGACGACTTGCTCACGAACCGAGGTCCACTTCTTCTTTCCAGCGCGCCCTTGTCGCTTGCCGCGGCCCGGCAGGAGGAGGGTCTTCAGAGCAACCAGGAGTGGCTCCTTTGCCTGCTTGAGTCTACCGCCTCACTCAACCAGCGACTTTACGTCGGCCGTGGACTTAGCAGGTAACGGTGAATTAAAGCCAGCACTGAGCAACGAAGAGTTCGCCGCGAAAATGCGCGAGTGGATTGAAAAAGGCGCAGCCGTTCCAGAGTAAACCCGGATCGCGACCGGAACGACGCCGGGGTGCGGAATTTAACGGGAGGCAACAGCAAGAACAGAGAATGTCGTCGCCGTTTGCTCTATTTGCTCCTGTTCAATCACCGATTTTTCTGGCCGTTCTCAGCGGTCCACGATGAGGCCTGCGTCATGGAATTGGAGTCACGTTGATTATTTTTGGTGCGGCTCTCCTTGCACCAGCTTAAGGAACTCTCGCAGATCTCCACTGTTCACATCTGAAATCGCCCAATAGGTCATGCCTTCGTGGTTCGAATGGATGCCGTTATACCCTTGCGGAGTTCGTAGCTCGCCGCTGGAACCTGACTTTTCAGGCCAAATGAACAGATTGATAAGATGTAGGCGACGCCTATAGACCAAGGCCGCGACCTGCTGCCCTCCGACATAATCCAATCGCCCGCCCACCAACGGAAAGCCTTGGCTGGCAAGGTCGGTTACGGGCGGCGAATAATTGAGCTTCCCGGTGAACCACGGTTTGACGGTGTGCCGATCGGAAGAGGCGACATCGGTTAGATGGGAAGTCTCGGGCATTACGGACCGTAGATGTGCGCTAACGATTTCCTGCGCGAGTTGGTCTTCGGCAGAGCGTCGAGTCAACATTGGCACAGCCAGGAGCAACAAAAGCGCCGTGGCGGCGACCGGCCCTAGAATTGTGGACCAGTTCAAATTCCAACGCTGGCGCCAGCCTTTTTCCCGCCCCTCCGCTCGGTTTACCTGCCGCACCGCTGACCGCACCCGCTTCTCCAGGCCTTTGGGAGCCTCGAAATAGAGCGAGCCGCGCGCAATCGCCGTCCGGACGGACTGCTGCTCTCGGTGCGCCGCTGCGCAGGCAGGGCAATCCTTCAGGTGTTGCTCGATTGCCATGCTCCTGACCAGATCCACCTCGCCATCGAGATAGCCCTGAATGAGATTCTTTGATTCGTTACATTTCATTTTGCTTGGAGACTGGCTATTAACAGCGAACGGAGGTGGTCGCGGCCGCGCGCCAACCGCGACATCACCGTGCCCAGAGGTATATTTGCGACCTCAGAAATTTCCCTGTAGGAGAAACCCTCGAGTTCACGCAGCACGAGGATTTCCCGGAACTCCACCGGCAGGCTCGCAATGGCTTTATCCAGCAGCTCATGGTCCGACTTCTCGAGCAGCAGCGCATCCGGCCTTTGTGTTTCATCTACGCCATCATGGATTTGTTCGTCGAACGGTTCGCTTATTTCCTCGCCGCGATTCTTCTTCAGCCAATCATAGAATGCATTGCGCACGATCCGCAACAGCCAGGCGCGGCTGTTCCCTCCTCGGAATCCGCTGAAAAACTTGAACGCGCGCAGGTAAGCTTCCTGCACGATGTCCTGAGCGTCCGAGTCGTTGCTGCTCAACCAGCGCGCCAAATTATATGCGGCATTCATGTGCGGCATGATGCTCTGCTCGAACCGTGCGAGTTTGTCCTGTTCTTCCACAAATGGCACGCTCCGCGATTTCGACTCGCTTATTGTCCAGACTGGCTCTTCTGCGGTTCTATTCCCGGAAAAGAGGCTAGCGGATTCGGGAGAATCGTCACGCGTCATTTCAACCGGCGCTCTTGCAAGAAAAGCCGCAAACGAAATGTCTTCATAATGTGCAGACTCATTGACCATCTATTCTCAAGACTGGTGTCGCCTGTGAATTATTCCCAGCCAGCGAAGCTTTTTTCGGGGAATGAAAATCGCCTCTGCACAGTCTGTAAGATTGCAAGCAAAGCTCCGAAAAAATTCGGGTATCAACCAAAACACTTCAACCAGCAAAAAATATGTCCGACATCATTAAACACAATCACAACAATGACGGCATCGACCGTCGCGGCTTCCTCAAATGCATGGCCTGGGCCGGCACTGGCGTCCTCTGGACGATGACCGGAGGAATTCTGCGTTCACAAACGCTCACCCAGTCTTCGAACGCAGAAAAGATGGCTGCCGGCGCTGATTTGAGCTTCGTCCAAATCAGCGACAGCCATATTGGCTTCAATAAGGAGGCAAACAAGGATGTCGCCGCGACCTTGCGCGAGGCGGTGGCCAGGATCAACGCGCTTCCCAAAACACCCTCCTTCATGCTGCACACCGGCGACCTCACTCATCTGGCCGAGGCGGAGGAGTTCGACACGCTCGACCAAATCTTAAAGAGCTGCAAGACGAAGCAGGTGTTTTATGTGCCCGGCGAGCATGACGTGCTGAATGACAACGGTCAGCAATATCGCGACCGGTTCGGCAAGGGTTCGAAGGGATCGGGTTGGTACAGTTTCGACCAGAAAGGAGTCCATTTCATCGGTCTGGTCAACGTAATGGACATCAAGGAAGGCGGGCTGGGCGTGCTTGGCCATGAACAGTTGGAATGGCTCGAAGACGATTTGAAAGGCCGCTCCAGCAGCACGCCGATCGTGCTCTTTGCGCATGTTCCCCTCTGGACCATCTTTCCGAAGTGGGGCTGGGGAACCGAGGACAGCGCGCAAGCTTTGGGTTATCTCAAACGGTTCGGCTCAGCGACAGTGCTCAATGGCCATATCCATCAAATCATTCAAAAAGTTGAAGGGAACATCACGTTCCACACGGCCATGTCCACGGCATTTCCGCAACCGCAACCCGGCGCTACGCCAAAACCTAGTCCAATGAAGGTGCCGACCGAAAAGCTGCGGAGTGTGCTTGGTGTCACCAGCGTGAACTATGTCGAGGGCAAGAGCACATTGGCGGTAGTGGACTCGCCATTAGGGATGTAGGGAAATGGAGGCCCGGGCGATGGCGAAGTCTCGGCACCTCGTCGCAGCTCCGTTTCCCCACGAAGGACCTACGAAGCGAAAGCGACCTGATTATGGGTAACTCGATTTGGGTGAAGATGCACGGCGGAGCCACGCATTTCCCGATTGCTCTAGTCATGGCGTCAGTGGCCTTTGATTTGGCTGCCGGGATCGTTCCAGACAGCGCGGATGGATCCCGCCGAGCTGGTTTCCGTGCCGCCGGTCACTACTCGCTGGTGCTTGCGGCATTGGGAGCTATCGGGGCGGTGGTTTCCGGTTCAATGATTAGGCACGGACAACTTTGGGGGCACGGCAACCTCGCTCACCACCATACTTTTCTCTGGCCAGAATTCGGCATGGTCGTTGGCTTAGCTGGTTGGCGCTTGGTGGTGGGCGGCCGCGCCTCCCACGCCGCTTTCGGGATCTATCTGACCGTTTCAATTCTAACTGGCAGCCTGATGGCCGCCGCGGGTTATTGGGGCGGAGAACTGCTGCTCAATGGGTAAGCCAAGCCTATGCGGATCGAGACTAAAGCGACGTTGACAGGATTAGCGGCTGCGGCTTGCCTGCTGGGCGGCACATTCAGCTTTGCTCAACTTCTCCAATCAACCAATGCAGCAGATTCGAAGCACTTTCCCTCGACCAATTCAAGCCCGGCCCCAGCGGGCGCGCTCCTGGTTGGCGAAGCGGAAAGGGGCGCCAAACTCTTCGACCATAATTGTGCTCATTGCCACGGCGAAGATGCGCGCGGCGACGAAGGGCCAGACTTACATGGCGTCACAAAGTCGGATGCCCGCATAACCTCAATCATCAAAAACGGCATCAAGGGCGAGATGCCAAAATTTGGCACAAAACTGACCGACGCGGATGTGCGGGCTCTGATCGCTTTTGTGCGGTCATTAAGAAATTGACCAGACTGGAGCGATGCGACTTCCACGGGAACGCAGGAATGATTGAGTTATGATCCCTTCGAGAAAAACACAACCTTGGGTCAATGTTGCGATATTCCAAGATGTAAGCGATGGCCAAATGCTTGAAATGGATTTGAAAGCCAAAGGGTTTGAGACGCGAACCTACAATGACAAATTGCTTCAATGCCTTTTGTTTTTGTGTCCGCCCCACGCCACTATCCGGGTTCAGGTTCGGGGAAATGATTTCAAAGATGTTTCCTGCTTCTTGGACCATGAGCCGCCCACGTCCGTTCTTTTGCAAAGGGCGATTCGCTGTCCGTCTTGCGGTTCATTGCGGGTGCAATATCCGCAGATGACTCGCAGGTTTCTTCTGCCGACCTTATTGTTACATCTCGGCATTATTTTTCGCGTTATCGTGCACGAAGCTTACTGCGAAAATTGTCATTGGCTCTGGAGTCTTTCAAAAAAGCGGGTCTCCGCTCCGGCTAAAGCCCTCGCCGCGAATGCAATTTCACTTAAATGACAGCGGCGAGCTAATCGCTCTTCTCCGGGAATACTTACACGACATGTTCGGTATGTATGGATGCAGGTCCGAATGACTTCGGAGTTGCGCGAAAAACAAATTCAAAAAATTTAAGTATGCAACTAAATCCAATGCTAGCCATTTTCAACCTGTGCGGCGGAGAAATCATTCTGATTCTTGCTATCGTGCTGATTCTTTTTGGCGCCAAAAAGCTGCCAGAACTGGCCAAAGGCCTGGGCCAGGGCATAAAGGAGTTCAAGAAAGCCACCGACCATGCCTCGGAAGGCCTGCGTGATGTCATGGCCCAGAGCGCGCCGAACGCGCCAAGGCGTCTGCCTGCCGCCACAACCTTTTCTCCTGCTCCCGAGTGCGCGGCTTCGCAGGTGCCGCCCGACGGCCTGAGCATTCATCAAAACCTGCAACAATAGGGAGAACAAAAATGAATAACACGCGCAGTACAATTCCTGAAAGTCCCGTCGCGTCGTCGTATTCGGCCAGAAATATGGCCAAGCCGGTGCATTGCTATTACGCGAGCCCAGGTGCCAGGTCTGTGAATCTGATAGGCCATTTCAATGATTGGGATCCGAACGCGCACCCGATGCGCCTACGGGCCGATGGATGGTGGTTCATCGAAGTGCACTTGTCTCACGGCCATCATCATTACCTGTTTCTGGTCGATGGCGTACCCACCCTCGATCCAAAGGCAAGCGGAACAATCGGCTTGGGGCCTTATTCAAAGGCATCCGTCATCGCGGTAAGTTGAATAACTTTCACTCTGGGCACAAATGAAGCCAAACAAAAAGCGGGTCCTCATCCTCGGCGGCGGTTTCGGTGGCGTTTATGCCGCCTTCTACTTGCAGAGATTGTCTTCAGGACGGTTGAGACCAGGCAGAACTCCAGGACGAAATGAGAGCAAGAACAAAAGAACCAACAGTAGTGTTGGCAACCGCCTTCGGACGGCCTGCTTTTGGGCATGAGTTCAGGGATGGGCAATGGCAATGCGATCGCGGTCAAACCCGGCGGAATCGGAGATGTGACCGACAAGCAAAGGCTTTGGCACCTGGAGCGGGTCAAAGCCGCAATCGGTTCAGGTGTGATTCAAGGTGCACATATTTATTTGGCGGGATCTGATGGTGTCGCGCTGTGTCTGGATTTGAAGACGGGCGAAAAAGTTTGGGAAGAAAGACTCACAGGCTCGAGCGGGCGCGGCAGTACCTGGTCCTCGATGCTGCTCGCCGGCGACAAAATCTATTTGCCGGCTCAATCCGGTGACGTATTCATAATCCGCGCCTCGCCGAAATTTGAATTGCTTGCCACCAATGCAGTTGGCGAGCCAACGAATGCTTCGCTTGCGGCGGCGGACCAGGAACTGTTCCTGCGAACCGATAAGAGCCTCTAGTGCTTTGCGAGTGCGAAGTAGCCATTCAGGTGGGGCGAACTTGAAAGCGAACTTTTGAAGCAAGGGAACCCTCGTGCCGCAGGTCATCGACGGGACCGAGAAGAGTTCCGCGCGCTTGCGCCCCAGCCCATTTGTTTGTTAAAGTGCTGTGTCACTATGTGGAGCAATGGCTTCTTCAATTTCCAACGCCTTCTCTCTGCTGTTCAGAGCGCAATGTTACTCAGCTTCACATTCGGCACTGCCGCAACCGCGGCTACTGCGGTTGATAAAGACGCGTTCTTCGAGACGAGGATTCGTCCGGTGCTGCACGTAGAGTGCTTCAAGTGCCACGGCGGTGAGAAGACCAGTCACGGATTGCGTGTGGATTCGCGGGAGACCCTCCTCAAAGGCGGAGAGAGCGGGCCAGCCATCGTCCCCGCCGAGCCGGATAAGAGCCTGCTTATTCAGGCCATCCGGCAAACGCACGTGGACATCAAAATGCCGCCAAAGAAGAAGCTGCCGGATGCGACCGTGGCCGACTTCGTTGCCTGGATTCGCGACGGCGCGGCCTGGCCTGCAGCGGCGCCCAAGCTCGATGCATTCAAGGCCAAACGACATTGGGCCTTCGAACCGGTGAAAAAAGTTGAGCCGCCGAAGCGCGGCCTGCGCGGCTCCGCTAATCCGATTGATCGGTTTGTTTTGGCTAAGCTGCGCGAACGGAAACTCGATCCAGTCGCACCAGCCGATAACCGCACACTCGCGCGCCGTGTTTACTTCGATCTCCTCGGCCTTCCGCCCACGCCGGAGGAGTTGAATGCGTTCCTCAACGATCGTTCGCGAGACGCCTGGTCGAATCTCATTGAGCGCTTGCTCGCTTCGCCGCACTACGGTGAGCGCTGGGGCCGGCATTGGATGGACGTGGTACGATACGCCGACACCGCGGGTGATAACGCGGATTATCCCATCCCTGAAGCGTATCTCTATCGCGACTACATCATTGATTCGTTGAACGCAGACAAGCCCTACGATCAGTTCGTGTGCGAGCAGTTGGCCGGCGACATCCTTTCCAGGCTGGGCCCGCGCGAGCGTTTCGCGCAGCAATTGGTCGCCACCGGTTTCCTGGCGCTTTCGCGCCGCTACGGCACCGGGCCTTATGAGTTGTGGCACCTGACGCTGGAAAACACCATCGAAACAGTAGGTTATGCGTTCATGGGCATAAACCTGCGATGCGCCCGCTGTCATGACCACAAATATGATCCCGTGACGATGGGCGATTACTACGGCCTTTACGGCATTTTTGCGAGCACGCAGTTCCCGTGGGCGGGATCAGAGGAGATTCAATCGAAGAATTTTAACCGGCAAAACTTTGTGCCGCTAACGCCGGCGGCGGAAGCTGAACCCAAACTGCAAACGTGGCAGGAACGACTCAAATTACTGCGCGATGAAATCGAGAGTCTGGAAAACGAAAAGCCGGCGGAAAAATCCGAAGCCGAACAGAAACTCAAGGCGCTCAAAAAGGAACTCCGCAACCTGGAAAAGCCCGGTGTGCCTCCTGATTTGTCTGCGGCTTACGCCGTGCAAGAGGGAAAACCGATGGACATGCATATTCAGCTGCATGGCGAGCCTGCGGACCAGGGCCCGGTTGTTCCACGGCGGGCGCCAAAGTTCCTCGCCGGTGATAAGCCGCTGAACATTCCCGATGGCGCAAGCGGACGACTCGAGTTCGCCCGCTGGCTGACGCATCCGGACAATCCGCTTCCCGCGCGCGTGATGGTGAACAGGATTTGGCAGCATCACTTTGGCAGGGGTCTGGTCGCAACGCCAAACAACTTCGGGCTGCGCGGTGACGAGCCGACGCACCCAGAGTTGCTCGATTATCTCGCCTCTTACTTCGTTGAGCACAATTGGTCCATCAAGGCGATGCACCGGCTCATCCTGAATTCAAAAGCGTATCAGCTTTCGAGCGCCGATGATCAGGTCAATGCCCGGAAAGATCCGGCGAACAATTTCTATTGGCGCTTTGACCGCCATCGGCTTGATGCCGAGGCCATCCGCGACACTATAATGTTTGCCAGCGGCGATCTCGACCTGGGCCGGCCGGGAGCGCATCCATTCCCGCCGCCGGAGAAGTGGACCTGGACACAGCACAATCCTTTCAAGGACCGCTACGAAACTACGCACCGCAGCGTTTATCTGATGACGCAACGGTTTCAGCGGCACCCATTCCTTGCGCTCTTTGACGGACCGGACACCAACAACTCGAGCGAAGCCAGGCGCAACTCGATTGTGCCGCAGCAGGCATTGTTCGCGCTGAACAACGGGTTCGTGGACGAACAGGCGAAGCTTTTCGCGCGCCGCCTGCTGGCAGTCCGCAGCGAGGATGATGCGCGTCTCCGTTACGCGCAGGAGCTGGCGTGGAGTCGCTCTCCAACGCGAGTGGAACTGGCGAAGTATGAATCCTGGCTCCAACGCGCTCGCGAATTGCTGAGCCGTAGCAGCCGACGTGAGGAGGCTCATTCTAATTCGGGGAAAAAGTTAGAGCCTCCTCACGTCGGCTCCTACGACGACCATGGGGAGGAAGAAGCCTGGAGCAGCCTCACGCGCGTGCTGCTGACGGCAAACGAGTTTTTTTATGTGGATTGAACTATCACGACGCCAATTCCTTGGTTGCTGCGGCTCGGCGCTGGCTGCGGGCAGCCTTGGCCTTTACCCGCAACTCTCGCGCGCCGCGGTTTTGGGCGGAGGGCACCCGCTCGCGCCGAAGCCAACGCATTTTCCGCCGAAAGCCAAACAACTCATCTTCCTTTTTCTCACCGGCGGAGTCTCGCATCTCGACACGTTCGATCCCAAACCCAGGCTCAATGTGGAGCATAATAAGCCCATCCCCGCTTTCGGCCTGCGTCCCGACGAGGCCAAACCGCTGCCGATACTGGGCTCCAAGTTCAAGTTCGAACCGGGCGGAAAATCCGGATTGATGATCAGCGAACTGTTCCCGCATCTGCGCGCGGCGGCCGATGACCTTTGCGTGATCCGCTCGATGCACACAGACATCGTCGAGCATTTTCAAGCCACCCTCGCCATGCACACCGGCTCGGCCACCGTCCCATTGCCCAGCATCGGCGCGTGGCTCAGCTACGGCCTCGGCACATTCAATCGCAACCTGCCTTCCTTCGTCGTGCTGGCCGAGCATTTCCCCTACGCGGGCGCGCAGGTTTGGGACAGCAACTTTCTGCCGCCGGAGCATCAGGGGGTGCGCATCGTGCCCGGCGACAAGCCGATTGCCGACCTCGATCCGCTGCCGCGTCCCGTGACGCTTCGCGAACTGGAGGAAATCATGCTTCACGACGTCAACGAGGCGCACGCCGCGCAGCGCCCAGGCGACCCAAACCTTCGCGCTCGCATCGCCAGCTTCAACACCGCCCGCGGGATGATGAATGAAGCGCCCGAAGTTTTCGACTTGTCGCGCGAATCTGATTTAACGCTGGAGCAGTACGGTTTGACTCGCGGCGACAACAAGTCTTTTGCGTGGCAATGCCTTATTGTGCGGCGGCTCATTGAACGCGGCGTACGCGTGGTCGAACTCATTGATACCGGCTCGCATGATAACTGGGATTCGCATGGCGACATGGAAACGCATCGGCCCAAAGCGCTGCGTGCCGACCGCGCTATCGCGGCGCTGATCCAGGACCTCAAGCAGCGCGGTCTGTTGGCGGAGACTCTCGTCGCCATCTGCACCGAATTTGGCCGTACTCCGTGGAGCGACGGCGGCAACGGCAAAGGTCGCAATCACTATGCCAAAGCCTTTAGCTGTCTGCTGGCCGGCGCCGGTGTGAAGAGCGGGATTACCCACGGCGAGACCGATGAGTATGGCGCGAGCATCGTGGCGAATCCGTGCCATGTGCATGACTATCACGCGACCATTCTGCAACTGATGGGCATTGATCACACCCGGTTGACGTACCGTTACGCAGGCCGCGACTTCCGCCTTACGGATGTGGCTGGAAATGTATTAAAAGAAATCCTTGTGTGATGTGGCGGGAATTCGGAGCGAGGAAAGGACTGCTGCGATTGCGTGTGTGAACAACACTGAATCCATCCTGAATCAAACGGTGGAGCAGTTGGAACGTTTGAACGAAGCGCTTTCGACTCTGCGCCGCGAACTGCTTCCCGGACAACCAAAGAAGTTCGCTATTCTCGCCGAAAGCCCGCTCGAAGACATGCGGCGTTTGCAGGCAGAGATTGAACGGTTGACCGCTGAAATTGCAGCTTCCCCGGCCACTGCCTGAAGAACGCCGGAAAAGGGGACTGAGCTACCGCATGGAGGAAAAGGCTCAACCGCGAATGAACGCTAATTGACGCTACGCCCGACACCCCAATTCTGCTCAGGTCCTCGAAGCTGGCTCAAATAACGGAGGACTTGCATGCAAACTAGTCTCATGAATCAGAAATAACTTGCATAACAAAATTCGGAATTCATGCCTGCTGCAGCCCAAAAACATTGCCAACCCGACAACCAAATTATTTAAGGAATCAATGACTCAGGAGACTAGACGGACGCTCAAATAAGCGGGGTCCATCCACGACCTCCTTGTGAAATCGCATCCCTGATGCAGGGGAAAGCCTGCACGCGCCCACAACCTCATTAACGAATCCGTCGGACGGGCACTTGCCTTTCTCAGGCGGCCGCGGCTTGGCCAGGAAACTTGGCGATTTTGCGCTTCACCGTGGCCGGAGTAATCGTCCAAAACTCTTTGGCATCCACTGCCTTTAAAAGGGCTTTATAGTGACGGTGGATGACGTTCGGTGAGTTGCCGGCCCAACTGGCGGTCTCGTCTTCGTGCTTGTGGTGGGCGAAGTGATTGCGGATGGCAGTATGCCGCATGCAGTCGGCAACCCATGGGCGCAGCCCTTTCTCGTCTTCTTTGCCGTCGAACCCGGCCGCATTCTTCACCTTCGCGAAGTCACGCTGGAAATTTGAAAACGCGAGCGGCGGCTTTTCGACCGCGTAATCTTTGAGCCAAGCAATGGCATTGTCAGAAAGCTTCACGAAGCGGCGCTGGCGGGTTATGGCCATGCTCCCGTCAATGGTGACAGCGCCTTCTTCGAGGTCAATTTTGCTCCACGTGGGTCGGGATAGCTCGGCGGGGCGGAGACCGGCGCATGAACCGAGCGTAACGTAAGGCAGGAGCAAGCCGTCCTTGTGGTCGCGGGCGGCGGCGAAGAGTTTGCCGCAATCCTCCAGCGCCAGGATCTTCGGCGCGTTGTCGTCCACTTCGGGGCGGTCAACCTTCTGAACTGGGTTCGCGGCGGCGTATTCGCGTTTGACGGCCCAGCTGAAAAAGTTGCTGAGGGCCAGCCGGTCATTGATTTGATTCCGCGGTGATGTGCGCTCGCGGTAGATGAAATCGGAGCAGGTCAGCTGCGAAATGTCGGAACCGAGTTTTTCGGCCTGCAAGTCTTTGAACATGCCGACTCGCCCCTTGAGATTGCGGAGCGTATCAGGGCGCCTGTTCAGCTTTCCTTTGTCGGCAATGAATTGATCGTAGGCAGCCTGGATGGTGACCTTGCGGAGGTGTTCGCGATAGTGTTCGGGGCCTTCTCCATTCCTCTTCTCTCTTCGTTGTCTTCCTCTCCTTCTGTAAACTCTCGTTTCCTCTTTCTGCGGCGCATTCAAGGCCACTATAGCCAGCGACTACGCCCCGGCAACATCGCCTCATTGGTTCTCGATCTTCAGCCTGCGGACAGAGCCGCCAAGGGCAAGCCCGGGGATGCCCTGGACGCGTCTATCACCGGAAGCACGCGCCAGGTCGCAACTCAAACTAGGGAAAGAGCAGCGCTGGGTGACCTGTCAAGAGAGGTTCGAATCGTTTCAGCCGTTTATGATTTGGACACGTGCAAGGTCGAATGGGCGAACGACTGACAGGCCGAATGGCGAACCTGTGACAGGCGCACATCAGTCGCAGTTTTGGCTGGCGGATGTGCAGTGAAACAATCATTGCCATCCAAGAATTCTTCTGATATAAACCCCCACAGCGTGGACTGGTTTGACCGTAAATCATCCGGCAGGCAATTCAGAAGGATCCCAAAGATCGGGGCCGTCTGGGCATTCACACTCATCGAACTGTTGGTGGTGATTGCGATTATTGCCATCCTCGCGGCGCTGCTCCTGCCGGCGCTCGCCAAAGCCAAGGCGCAGGCCTGGCGCATCCAGTGTGTCAATAACCAGAAGCAGATGATCCTGACCTGGGCCCTGTATTCCGGCGACAACCGCGAATTTCTGGTGTTGAATGGCGGGGAGACAGGTAGCGACCGGTCCGCCCCTTATCTCTGGGTGTTCGGAGGCAATCACGGTGATCCGCAAACTCTCACCAACTACAATTACCTGTTGGACCCCAAGTACGCGCTTTTTGCCCCTTACATACAAGCCGCGCAGATTTATAAATGCCCGGCCGATCGTTCATTGTGGCCGGTCGAAGGGAAAAGTGCGTTGGAACTGCGCAGCTATGCCCTGAATTCCTACATCGGCACGCCGCCGGGAAACCTCGTCGTGCCGCTCCGATTGAACTACTCCTACCGGATTTACATGAAGTCTTCCGAACTGGCCCTAAACTCGCCTGCCGATCGCTTTGTCTTCATGGACGTCAACCCGGGCAACATCTGCACGCCTGGGTTTGGCGTTGATATGAGTTTGCAGACGATTATCCATTACCCTTCCACGTTGCACTCGGGTTTGGGCGTGTTGGCTTTTGCGGACAACCATATCGAATCCCATAAGTGGCTGGATCCGCGGACGAAGAGAAAGCTGCCTGGCCCGGCACAGTATATTCCGCACAGCGATTTGGTAGCGAATAACAAAGACTTTCGATGGATTGCCGAGCGGACAACAGCATTAAAGTGAGAGCCTGCTCGGCCATTACCAGCTGCTAGAACCAGCCGCAGTAGTTGGCCTTCAGGGAGCGGACTTCGGCGCGTTAACCGTCGGCTTCTTTTTTCTGCCGGATGATTCCGCCTTCTCGACGGGCCGAGCCTCTAGTTTCTTTTTCAGATCGTCCAGATCTTTTCTGAGTTCGCGGTTTTGCTTTTGGAGGTCCAGCACTTCCTGGCGCAGGTTTTTGAAATCGTCCACCGGTTTTCGGGCGGCGCGCAGGTCGGTAACGGCTCGCTCAGCCGCGACGCGCTCGGGGCTTTCCTTGGCCGCCGTGGCAATTTTATTGAGGGCAGCGATGGCTTGGGGATCACCCAGGCTACCCAGGGCGTCAATGCTGGCCAAGCGGAGCGTTCTCTTTTTGTGGCTCACATAGCCCAGGAGGAAGTCCCGGACGGCATCCTTTTTCTCCTCATTGCGCCCGAGGTAGCCTAACGTCCGGAGCCCCTGGGCAACACCACCGGTTGTGAAATCGGCTTCCCGTTTGCCGAGCGTCTCCAACAGCGTCGGAATGTAAGCAGGGTCATCCTGCGAACGCATAGCATTGATGGCGGCATCAGCGAGTCGATTCTCATACGAGTCCGAGGCCAGGTATTTGAGCAGCGCCGCGCGCACCTCGGGTTTTGCGTAGCCGCCCAGGTCCCGAATTTCTGAGGCCACAATGGCCGGATTCTTCTCAGCCTCCAGCGCCTGGTGCGCGCTATCATAAGCGGTCTCCCGGTAGAATCCCCCGATGGCAGTCATGACCTGTAGACGCACGCGCGCATCAGCTTGTTTGGTTGACGCCAGCAGGGCTTCAAGGGCCTCGTCGCTGTGCGCGGTACGCAACCCGCGGGCGGCTTCGATTCGCACGCCATAAAACAGATCGTTGTTGAGCACCTGCTTTAGCTTGGAGACGGTTTCCTTGTCCCGCCGGTTGGAAAGTTGCTCGATGGCCAGCAGACGGCCCATAACGTCCTTCGTGTCCGCAAGCTGCGAATACAACATCGGCGTCGCCAGATTGAACGTGATCTTGGCCAGAAGCGTGTAATCTGGATCAAGCCGGACAAGTGTCGGGGCAGAATCGA
Organism: uncultured Verrucomicrobiota bacterium; assembly: GCA_964446585.1. Lineage (GTDB taxonomy): Bacteria > Verrucomicrobiota > Verrucomicrobiia > Limisphaerales > UBA8199 > CAYUPI01. Next base: position 65,036 of record CAYUPI010000009.1, on the reverse strand, counting down.
GCGCGAAAGTGAATTCTTCTTCTTTTGCTGTGACGTGCAGGGGCCGGTCGGTAGTGCCGAACGCCCCCTTGAAGCGGACGATGAGCGGGAAATCGAATAGCAGCACGTTGTCGCCGAGCTTCTGAACCTGGCGGATTGTGAGCCTGGCGAGTTTGGAGCGCTCGTCCCAAGTGTAGCTGACCTCGAGCTCGGGATGATGGGCGTGGTAAACCCACTGGTCAAAGAACCGCTCGTAATAACGGCCGGAAAGCTCTTCGATGACCTGGCGCAAATCCTCGGTCGTTACGCTGCCATAGGCGTGGCGTTCGAGGTAGGTCTTGATGCCGCGCCGGTACAGTTCCTCACCCAGTTGCGAGCGAAGCATGTGCAAGACCCAGCCGCCCTTCGGATAGGCCAGGAAATCGAACATACTGTCGGGCGAATCATACGTGCGGCGCACAATGGCGTTGGTGTCGTTGGCTGCCCCGAGGATTTGGCGCGCGTTACCGTACATTGCGTAGAGCATCGCGTCCCGGCCGTTCTTGTGGCCGTCGAAGAGCGCATCGTAATACGTGGCAAACCCTTCGTTGAGCCAGATATGGCTCCAGTCTTTGCACGTGACCAGGTCGCCGAACCATTGGTGCGCCATCTCGTGGGCCACCAGACTGTCGCTATTGTGGATGTTTTCGGTTTCGTCGGTGAACAAGGTGCGGTCCGTGAGAGTTGTTGCCGAGGTGTTCTCCATGCCGCCGGCGACAAAGTCATTTACGCATACTTGGTCGTATTTTGGCCAGGGATAAGGCACGCCGATTTCCTGGTTGAAAAACTCCATGATTCCTTTGGTCGTGCGAAAAGAGGTTTGGGCATATTGGATCTGCGAAGCCGGCGTGTAAAAGGCCAGCGGCACGGTGCCCGCTTTGTCCTCAAGCTTCTTAAAGTAGCCGGCGACCAGCGTGATCAAATAGTTGGCGTGCGGCTTTTCCTGCGACCAATGGCTCACGACGAGGCCGGTTGCCGCATCCTTGGTCTCGGAAACCAGGCGCCCATTCGAAATCACTGTCATGCCTTCCGGTACATGGCAGGTAACTTCGGAAGTGGCTTTCATATTGGGCGAATCAAGACAGGGATACCAATGCCGCGCCTGGATGGCCTCGCCCTGGCTGAAAAGGTGGGTGTCGCCCTGCTTGTAACCCATTTCGGGAGTGCGGAAGTAAAGGCCTTGTTTCGGCTCGGCGGAATAGGCGATGGTGACAGCGGCTTCTTTGTTGGCCGGAATCGGCGCGGCAAAGGTAATGACCAACTTCTCGCCGGCGACTTGATAGTGCTGAACTTTCTCTGTTGCATCCACGGTCTGGACATTCAAATCCACCGCGTCCAGCTTCAACTCCTGGACGGATTTGGCCATCGTCTTAAGACGCAGCGTGGTCTTGCCTTGAATCGTGCGCTGCTTGAAATCAGGCGTGACTTCGAGAGCCAGGTGGAGCACCTGCGCGTCGCGTTCAGGAGCATACTTCCGATACTCGGCCGAATCAATCGGAACGAGGAATGCAGCGGATTTTGTGCAGTAGATTTTATCCTCCTCATTCTCCGCGCGCGTCCAGGTGGCGGCCAGGGAAATCAGACAGACCAACAGGGCAGTGGGTAATCGGTTCATGGTTTCGTTCATCTCAACTCTTGAGCATGCTGGCAGCGCCGTCCGCTGGAGTCCAGTCGTACTTAGGCTTTCGGTTCGTCAGCCGAGAAATGAACTTCGAACGTTGAACCTTCAACGGCGAACTCTGAACTCTTTGAAAGGATCAGCCCCGAGCATCGGAGACGGCGCAGGCAGAGCTGACCGTGGCGGATGACTCGAACTCCTGATAGGATTCGCCAGGAATTTCCGTCTCGATGGCGCAGCCGGAGCGCGCGAGCAACTTGCGACAGGTGGCCAGCGCCAGGAGCGGCCAACTGTTTCGGTACATGTCGTACTTGAGGTAAAAGACTTTGGGAAATCCTGTGCCGGTGATTTCGTGTTCGGTCCAGGAACCGTCGAGGTTCTGCGTCCGGACCAAATACTCGATCCCGCGAACGATGCTCGGTCGCTGAGGTTCATCGAAGGCGCACAGTCCCATAACGGCCCAGGCGGTTTGTGAAGCGGTGCTTGGGCCCTGGCCCTTGAAGACCGGATCGTCGTAGGTGTTGCAACGTTCGCCCCAGCCGCCATCCTCGTGCTGAACGCTTTCGAGCCAATCGCGGGCCTTCAGGAGCCAGGGCTGGCGCATGTCGTAGTTGAGCGCGCGCAGGCCGCGCAAGACCTGCCAAGTGCCGTAGATGTAATTGACACCCCAGCGGCCGTACCACGACCCATCCTGTTCCTGGCAATCGCGGATGAAGCGCAGGGCTTTTTGCACCTGGGGATGTTGGAGGGTGTAGCCTTCGTATCCAAGCAATTCCAGAATGCGCGCGGTGATGTCGGCGCACTCGGGATCGAGCATCGCGTTATGATCCGCGAACGGCACCTTCTCGAGGACACCTTTGGTGCAGTCTTTGTCAAAGGCCGCCCAACCGCCGTCCTTGCACTGGAACGCCAGCAGCCATTTCAAGCCGCGCTGTAAACATTCATCTCTTTTCTGGCGATCGCGGGTGGGAACATTCCGCAAAGCCAGCAACACCATGGCGGTGTCGTCCACGTCCGGGTTCCACTTGTTCTCGAATTCGAACACCCACCCGCTTGGTTCGACTTTGGCGGGATTCTTGTAGTGCCAATCACCGCGGAACCGGATTTCTTTGGTCATGAGCCATTCAGTGGCGCGCTCGAGGGCGGGGTGGTCACTGGGCACGCCTGATTCATGGAGGCAGACATTGACGATGGCGGTGTCCCACACCGGCGAAAAGCAAGGTTCGATGCGGACGCTGTGTTCGGTCTCGTGTTCCAGTTTCTTGAGCTCGCGTTCGGCCCGGACGACCTGCGGATGGTCATCGGGATAACCGAGGGCCTTGAGCGCGATGAGCGAGTTGAGCATCGCCGGGAAGATGGCGGCCAATCCATCGGAGCCTTCAAAGCGCTCGAGCATCCATTGCTCGGCCTTCTTGAGGGCGCGCTTGCGGAAGGGGTGGATTTTGTTCTCGGCGAACCACTCGGCGAATTTGTGAACGCGATCGAGCCAAAGGAAAAAATTGCGCCAGGTGAGCCGCTCGGGATCCGGCGCCAGGGAAAGATCGCGCTCGTGGATCCCTTCGGGATAAAGTTCGTCGATGTTGATTCGCCTCTTTAACGGTCGCGTGGGTTTGAAATGATTGATGATGGCCAACGGCACCAGCATCGAACGGCTCCAGGAACTCATTTCGTTGAAATTCACATAGAACCATTTGCCGATCAGAATGACTTCGCAGGGAATGGTCGGCACGTACTCCCACGGGAAGAGGCCGAGCAGCGACAAATAAAGCTTAGAGAAGGTGTTCATCCGCGGTACGCCACCCAGGCTGAGAGCCACTTCGCGCGCGCGCAACATGCGGGGATCGGTCACCGACACGCCTGCCAGCTTCAGTGCCAGGTAACACTTGACGGTCGCGTTGATCTCGGCCGGTCCGCCGTAATAGATGCTCCAACCGCCGTCGGCCAACTGCATCGAGAAAATGTGATTGACGGCTTTCCTCTGCCAGCGCCCATCCACCTTTCCGTCCCAGTGGTGATAGGCGATTTTGTCCGCGACAAGCGTTGCATCGACCATCAACTCGCCAATCCAGTATCCCTCGGACTTTTGCTGGGCGAGCAGGAAACTTTGAGACCGCCGAATAGCGGTTTCGAGCGACGGTGGGGCCTGCGACGCAAGCCCCTGTTGGCGTGGTTTTTGCACTATCATGCTTTCTCGGAACGGGCGACTTCCAGTGAAGTAATGTGCGGAAGAGAGGCCGGGCTGTAAAGGAATTATTACTGCCAACTTGTCACTCGGCTTTGGTCACGATAGGTTCTCCGGCGATGGTTTTGGAATTCACCAAGATGAACGGCGCGGGCAACGATTTTGTGCTCATCGACAATCGGGCGCAAACGATAAAGCTGACCCACGACCAAATCGTCCGGCTGTGCGATCGTCATCGTGGCGTCGGAGCAGATGGCGTCATCCTGCTCATTCCTTGCCGTTCGGGCAAGGCAGATTGGGCGTGGGAATTCTACAACCGCGATGGCAGCGCCGGGGAAATGTGCGGCAACGGCGCCCGATGCTTCGGGCGGTTCGTGGAGGCTCACGCCGGAGCAAGCGGGAAATTCACTTTCGAGACTGGGGCCGGGATTATCACGGCCCGACTTCAAGGAGAGCGTGTCGCGGTCAGCCTGACGCAACCCAAGGAGTTGAGGTTAAACCAATACGTGTCCCTTTCTACCGGCGCACAAACGATTCATTCATTGAACACGGGCGTGCCGCATGCGGTACTGTTCGTGGCAGATGCAGACCGCGCCATGGTGGCGGAGCTCGGGCCCGAGATTCGAAGGCACGCGCACTTCGGCCCGAAGGGCACGAACGTAAACTTTGTTCAAGTGCTTGGGCCGGGTCGGGTGCGTGTTCGCACGTACGAACGCGGCGTTGAGGGCGAGACGCTGGCGTGTGGCACGGGAGTTACGGCTTCGGCGCTGGTCGCTTCACGCGTGCACCAATTCGGCTCGCCGGTAAAAGTGCAGGTCCAGGGCGGAGCTCAACTCGAAGTCAGCTTTAAGGAACACAACGCCGGCTTCGAGAACGTGCAGTTAACGGGACCGGCGGAGTTTGTGTTCGAAGGAAGAATCGATCTTTAGCCATCGCGAGTCAGGCAAGAGCCTGCTTGCCCCCGCCAGACACTGACGCTAGAGTCATCCCATGAACATCATTATTCATTTTCCAGATGCCGAGTCCAAGAGGCGGGCATTGGGAAAGCTAGCCGGCAGATTTTCAGGCAAGAGCTGGGCGTCCGGAGATGTCATGGTTCCGGAGGCGGCGTTGGCGTATTTAGCCACTGAGGGCATTTCGTTCGTTGTCGAGGGACCAGCTACAAATGAGCGCATCGCGTCGCTACGAGATCCTGCTACCGCTGCGGTTTAATGATGACAGGCGGTGCCGGAGGATTTATTGGCGGATGCACTGCTCGAATTGGAACAACAGTTTGGAGCCGTTTCCTGGGAAACTCAGATCATTCGCGGTGCCTGGCAGCGGGCGGGTCAATCCTATGGTGATGACTTGATGCGCGTGTTCGTAGATGTTCCCGACTTGCCTGGCAACCGTGCGTTCTTTCTCGCGTTCAAGGATCGAGTGAAGAAGAGATTTCAGCAATTGGACATTTGGATGACATCCTACTCCATCGAAATCCTCTAACTTGCAACGGAATACGTAATGTTCACCGGAACCTACACCGCACTCGTTACTCCGTTTGGTAATGGGAGAATTGACGAAGCCGCGTTCGAGCGGCTCATCAAAATCCAGATCAAAGCCGGCGTCGATGGCATCGTGCCGGTAGGCACCACTGGCGAATCACCCACCGTAACATACGACGAACATATCCATCTTGTCGATCTGGCTGTGAGATTCGCCGCGGGCAGGATCAAGGTGCTCGCCGGAACGGGCGCCAATTCGACGAGCGAAGCCATTTATCTGACCGAGCGCGCGGAAAAGCTCGGCGCGGACGGTTCGCTGCAAGTGGCGCCTTATTACAATAAGCCGACGCAAGAAGGACTATTCCAGCATTTCCGAGCGGTCGCGAAAAAGACCAGGCTGCCAATCGTGCTTTACAGCATCCCGAGTCGAAGCGGGGTCGAAATCGGCATCGAAACCGCGAAGCGCTTGGCAGGGGAATGCCGAAACATCATCGGCATCAAAGAGGCCGGCGGGAACGCCGATCGGGTCAGTCAGTTGCGAGCGGCTTTGGGACCTCGCTTTGAGATCATGAGCGGCGACGATGGGTTGACGTTGGCGTTTATGGCGGTGGGGGCGCAGGGCGTCATCAGCGTGGCTTCGAATGTGATTCCGCGCGAGGTGGCGCGGATGGTCAAAGCGTTCGCCGCCGGGCATGCTCAGGCCGCCTTGCGGCTCCATCAAAAATGCTATCCGCTGTTCAAGGATTTGTTCATCGAGACCAACCCTATTCCGGTCAAGGCCGCCCTGGCCATGATGGGCCAGATCGAAGAGGAGTATCGGCTGCCGCTGGTGCCCCTGAGCCCCAAGAACCGCGAGAGGTTGAGGGCCACGATGAAAGCGTGCGGAATTCTCAAGTAAAAGGTGAAGGACAAGACCAACCACAGATAAACGCACATGACTAAAGTGATCATCACCGGCTCGAAGGGCCGAATGGGGCGAACGTTGCTCGCGTGCGCAGCGCATCATCCCGACCTGCAAGTGGTTGGTCAAATCGATCAGGGCGACGAGCTAAGATCTGTGATAGGGCAGGGGGACGTCGTTATCGATTTCAGTTCGCATAGCGCAACGCCTGGAATTGCTTCCTTGTGCGCCGAACACAAGAAAGCCCTTGTCGTCGGCACGACCGGGCACTCGGAAGAAGGAAGATCTCGAATTGTGGATTTCAAATCTCAAATTCCCATCGTGCTTTCGTCCAATTTTTCCACGGGCGTCAATGCACTGTTTTGGCTGACGCAAAAAGCCGTGGAACTGCTCGGGCCGGAATATGATTTGGAGGTTGTCGAGATGCACCATCGGCTGAAGCGGGATGCGCCGAGTGGTACAGCTAGGACCCTGGCAGAGATCCTGGCCCATGCGAGAAGGCAGCAGTTCGAAAAAGTCGCCCGCCATGGCCGGTACGGTTTGGTGGGTGAACGCACGGCCGCCGAAATTGGAATTCACTCCGTCCGCGGTGGAGATGTCGTCGGCGATCATACAGTGATTTTCGCTGCCGCGGGCGAGCGGTTGGAGCTGACGCATAAAGCGTCCAGCCGCGACACCTTTGCCAACGGCGCGCTGCGTGCCGCCCAATGGGCGGTCACGCAGCCTCCCGGCCTCTATGACATGCGGGACGTGCTGGGCCTGACTTGACGTGCGCGTCCTGGCCCGAGTCCGGTTTCGGCCGCACTTGCCAGGACATGAAAATAGATGGGTTCGAAGAGTAAAAGTCTTAGGCCCAAGATCGAAACGTGGGCATTCGTCGCACTTGGCTCTAACCTGGGAAATGCGCCCGAGAACATTCTCAAAGCACTGCGACAGCTTCAGCAGTTCTCCGAACAGCCTCTGCTGCAGTCTTCCATGTGGCGCACTGCTCCCGTGGATTGTCCACCGGGCTCGCCGACATTCGTAAACGCCGCTGCCGGGCTCGCGCCGCGCGAAGGTGAGACTCCCGAGTCCTTACTCGCGAAACTGCAGGTGATGGAGAAGAAATTCGGGCGTCAGCCTAAGAAGGTGCTGAACGAGCCGCGCATCCTCGATTTGGATCTCATTACCTTCGGCAACGAACGGCGCGCGACGCAAACATTGACTTTGCCGCATCCTCGGGCGCATCTGCGGCGATTTGTGCTCCAGCCGCTCAGTGAGATTGCGCCCGAGTTGGTACTTCTCGGCCAGTCTGAAACAGTAAGTCAATTGCTGCAATCGTTGCCACCGGACGCCACCATGAGCAAGGTCGAGCTGTGAGCGGGGTTCAAGCCGCCATAGCTGCGGCTGCCGCTGGCGCCGGCTGCGACTTGGGAGGTGGCCGGAAGAACAGGGCCAGGGCAACGGCGGCCAGGCTTGAAGCAATCAACGGCACCAGGAAAAGCGACTTGAAATCTATCAGCCCGTCGTGGGTGAACTTTTGCTGCTGCAACCATGGGCAAATAAAGTTGGCTGCGGCAAATCCGAGGCCGAGAATCATTACGTTAAACAGGCCTTGGGCGCTAGCACGGACGTCCTTCGGGAAATACTCGTCCGCGAAAATGTACACCGTGGCGAAGAAGAAGGCATAACAGATTCCGTGAAGAATCTGGATGACGACTACCGCGGACGGCGCAGGGAAGAAAGCATAAACCGCGAAACGCGCCGTGTGGCCCAGAATGCCGACCACCATGGTGGTGCGCCAGCCCAGCCGCTTAAGCGTGGCGCCGAGAATGAACATGGTCAGAATCTCTGCTACCTGCCCGATACTCATTACGGGCATCACCCAGTTGCTGGCAATGCCGACTCCGCCTTTCGCAGCCTCGCTCAGCAGAAAGCCTCCCGTCCAATTGAAGTATGAGTAAAGCACGAACGAGTCCACAAAAGTCACCAGCCAGAGCACAAGCATAAACGGGTGTCTGAGAAGCTTGGTTGATTCCAGCCAGGCGAAGCGGTCTTCGCCTTGGGTGACTTTTTTCGGCGGGGTATGCGGGAGCGTAAGGCTGAAGCCGGCCAAGACCAGCGAAGCTATGCCAGCTACATAAAACGTCCAGCGAGTGCCCTCGACGAGCTTGGCTCCCTTGAGGCCAGAACCTAAAACAGTGTATAGCCAGTCTTTGATCCCGTGGGTTTGAACACTGTGTACTGCCGACCAATCCACCAGAATAAACGTGAAGGGCCAAGCTGCCAGAATCCAGCCGATGGTCCCGCCCATGCGCACGATGCCAAACTCTTTCTGGGCATCTTTCATGTTGGCGAAGGCTACCGAGTTGGCGATGGATATCGTCGGCACGTAAAGCAGGCAATGCAACATCATCAAGCCGAAAAACAGCGCGAAAGGAGCGCTGGGATTCGCCGCGCCCGCAGCCAGCCCCTCGGCAGGGCCCGGCGCTTTGATGGTTCCCACCGCGAGTATCGCCAACCCTCCTATGAGGTGGCTGAACGCCAGGAATCTTTCCGCGGAAAAATGCCGATCAGCGTACTGGTTGCTGAAGAACATGCCAACAATGGCGGCGATCGGGAACGAATTGAGAATCCAGGATTGTTGGGTCGTTGAAAAGCCCAAGTTCGGGAGGTAGCCGAAAATCAACGGGAACCACGCTCCCCAGATGAAAAACTCCAGCACCATCATCAGGAACAGCTTGAGATGAGTCGCTTTGTTCATAGCTCGTGGCGGCCCAAAGTAGGTAAACGTTGGGCCACTGGCAAGATGGTTTGCGGGCGGGAATAATGTGTGACAGGCCATCGGCGCGCCCGGGCAAAGCAGGTGGCGGATTAACGCCGTTTGCATAAGTCCCTCAGGTACGTTAGATTGCGGTGCATGCTTACGGCTGCGCCGGCAGGATGGGTGTCTCTTTTTGGCGCGCCGGGCCGGATTAACCGGCTGCTGCTCAAAACAAATGAAATTGCCTGCAATTATTCTCGCCTCAAATTCCCCACGCCGAGCACAATTACTGCGCCAATCAGGCATCGAGTTCCAGACGGTGCCGAGCGACGCGGCAGAAATCCATCACGATCAAATGACCGCGCGCGAGATTTCGCAAATCAACGCCTACCGCAAGGCGCGCTCGGTGGCGAAGCGCTATCCGGATGCGCTGGTCCTGGCTGCGGACACTCTGGTAGCCCTGGAGACGGAGCTCTTTGGGAAACCAAGGACTCTCGAACAGGCCTATGAAATGCTGGAACGGCTGGCAGGCCGCACGCACATGGTCGTGACCGGGGTTTGCCTGTTACACCTGCGCAGCCATCGCCAACGGATCTCCACCGAGAGTACCGCCGTAACCTTCCGCTCCCTGGACGCAGTCAAGATCCGGCGCTATCTGACACAGGTGAATCCTCTCGATAAGGCCGGAGCGTATGGCATCCAGGAGCATGGCGACGAAATCATTGAGCGCGTCTCCGGCTCGTACTCGAATGTCGTAGGACTGCCGATAGAACGCGTGACGAGCGAACTGCGTGCCTGGGCTAAAGGCGCGCCCGCCTGGAGAGGAATTCCTTTGGTTCCGGCGGCAACCCAGGGTGGCGCTGCCAGCAGAATGTCACGTCCGAGCCAGTTCCCGCCATAGGTGCGCGCTCATCAACTGGCCTCTGCCGAAGCAATCCAGATCGAACTTCTCGTTGGGTGAATGCGCGTTGTCGTCGGGCAGCGCCAATCCGATCATAAGCGCGTCGGCGTGAAGAATCTTTTTGAAATCATTGACGACGGGAATTGAGCCGCCTTCGCGTATCAGCACCGGCTCTCGATGGAAAGCCTCCCTTATCGCACGCAAAGCCGCCTGCGCGCGCGGGCCAGTAGGTGAAACCAGGTAGGGCTCGGCGCCGTGGCCGGGTTGGATTTCGATCCGCGCAGTTGGCGGACAGAGCCGGTTCAAGTGTTGTGTTACCAGACTCGTGATTCGCCTCGGACTTTGATTCGGAACCAGGCGAGTAGTGATCTTGACGCGCGCCCAGGACGGAACAATGGTCTTGCTGCCTTCGCCCTGGTAACCACTGGTAAGCCCGTTGATTTCCAGCGTTGGTCGCGCTGACCGTTGTTCGGTCGGCGTGTAACCATGCTCGCCAAACAGGCGCGGCACCCCGACTAATTTCTTATATTCATTTGCATTGAAAGGAATGCGGCGAAGTTGCCGCCGCTCGAACACTGAAAGCGGACGGACGTCGTCGTAAAAGCCCGGAATGGCCACTCGGCCGTTCTTGTCTCTGAGCTTGCCGATCAGTTGGCACAGTGCCATAGCCGGATTATCCACCGTGCCGCCAAACAGGCCGGAGTGCAGATCGCGGTCCGGCCCGCGCAGGATGACCTCAAAAGCCGCGATGCCGCGCAAAGAATAGGTCAAGGCCGGGTGCCGGCGCGTGGGCATGCTCGTGTCCGAAATCACAACAGCATCGCAGCTCAGTTCCCTTCGATGCTTTCTCAGGAACGCCGTCAGACTGGTGCTGCCGACTTCCTCCTCGCCTTCAATCACGAAAGTGATGTCGCACGGCAAAGCCGAGCCTGTTTTGAGGTAAGCTTCGACGGCTTTGAGGTGCGCCAGGTTCTGGCCTTTGTTATCGCAGGCGCCGCGGCCGAAAAACGATCGGCCCACGATCCGTGGCTCAAACGGCGGAGATTTCCACAGCTCGAAAGGCTCAGGAGGTTGAACATCGTAATGCCCATAAACCACAAAATGCGGCCGCCGTGCATGCCGTTTATCAGCGCGCCGCGTTTTCGCGAGAACGATTGGATGGCCCTGCGTCCGGCAGAGCTGTGCCTCAAGGCCGATTCGCCGGCAGTGGGCCGCTATCCATTCAGCGCAAGCCCGTAAGTCCGGCCGGTGCTGCGGTTGGGCCGAAACGCTGGGATATCGAACGTACTCTCGAAGTTCGTTGATGAAGCGGGCTTGGTTTTTTTTAAGGTAGTCGATTACAGCTTGCATTGCGAGGGTTGTAGCAGCCTGCTGCGGATTAAGCAAAGCGAACTGTGCCAGCGTGAAGCGATGAACGGCTTTCGGCCATTCATCAATTCGACCATCCGGATCTGCCGCAGCCAGCCGCCGCTACTTCTTCTTCGGCTTGAGGAATTGGTCGAGCAGACTGTTCACCGGCGATTGGTTCGTGTTGCCGCCCGGCGGCGCGTTGGAAGCCGCTGGCTGCCGGCCGGTGAGCAAGCCACCAAGGCCCTCAATCAGGCTTCCAGTCTGTTTGTTGACGCCGGGGATGTTGCCGCCAAGTTGTTGCAAAGCGGTCCCCAGCAGTGCGGTCTTGTTGAGTTTCTCCTTCGGATTGCCGACGGTGCCGACGATGGTGACGTATTCGGGCAACTTGACGAAGGCCACGTTGGTCGGGGTCCCGGCCGGGACGAAATTTATCTTCTCCGCCAGACCACGTCGCACAGAAATACTCAGCGGAAGGTTCAACGTGGAATTGGTTAACACTTCAGCCAGGGTGATTGGGCCATGCGTCTCCGCCTGGAACGCTGGACTCTGAACCAACGCCCGTTCCAAATCCACGCGCCCGGAGCCGATGACGCCGCGCGCCTGGACGACATTGATAGGTGATTGTTGAAGTTCATCTGCCCAGCCGCCGCCTGCCGCGGGGCCACCGACCAGCGAGCCGACAAGAGAACCGACTCCGGCGGTTGGATTCTTAACCAGCGTCGGCACGATCGCGATCACGTTCACCAGCAATTTCATGAAGGGGCTGCGCAATTGCTTGATCGCCAGATCCAGATTAGTCGCGCCTATGTCGAACTGGCCCGTTAACGTCTTTTGCAGGCTGGCGCCGTCGGTTCCCGTGCCACTGATCTGTGCTGTCGCGGTCAGCGTGCCCTTGAGCTCCCCGCGCCGTTCAGGCTCAAACGTGTTGACCAGCGGGGCGAACGGCACGTGCTGCGCGTTCAGGTTCAGATCGTAGGAATAGCCGGGAACGCCCAGGTTCACTTGCACCACGGCATTCAATGGCGCGCCGTTGACGGCCACCTGCAGCGGTTTCACCGCGACTCTGCGGCCATTCATCTTGGCGCTGGCCTGCAGATTGGTCAGTTCAAGCTCGCGCAAGTAAAGCCGCTTGATATTCACGTCGGCGGTAAAGTTGCTGAACTTTCTGCCTGCCGGCTCCTTGCCAGAAGGCGAGACCGGGGCAGATGCAGCCGCAGGCCGGGTTTGGCTGGGAGCAGGCGAAGTCTGCTTGGCCGGTCCTTTCTTTTCTCCAGCGAACAAGTCGTAGTACCGGGTCAGATCCAACGAATCGGCGATCAGCTTCAGGTTGGCCTGTATCGTGTTGGTTTTGGACAAATCGACCTGGCCCTGGAGCCGCACCTCGTTTTTAGGAGCGTTGGTCGTCGGAGCCAGGCCGAGCACAAATTGGCGCACCTCTGCCACTTGGTTGCGCATCGACGCATCGACTTGCAGCTTGGCTTCGAGCGGAGTCTCAGGAAACTGGTTTTTCGGATCGCGCACTACCAGATTCGCGATTTGCAAATCGGCTTTCAGTCCAGATTCGCCATTCGTGTGGTATTCGCCCGACGCGGTGCCGTTGATGCCGACTGACACCAATTTCCTGTCAGCCAGCATTGGCTCAAGAATTGGTCCTAATCCAGCTTGATTGAAGCCGGCCACCTTGGCTGTGAACTGAGCGGAACTGTCGGTCAGCTTGTACGTCGCGGCGAGGTCGAAGCTTCCTCCGTCGTTGGGTCCCTGCGTCAGCTTGCCGGTGAGTTTGCGGATTTGAATTTGTTGCGGCGTCATACTGGCCTCGAGATCCAACGTACTGCCGAAGCCGCGGAATTCGTTGTTACCGACCTTTCCGGTGAAACCGGCCAGCGACACGCTGCCGGAAACGTTTCGTACCGATGATTCGTTCTTCGTGCCCGGCGCCAGTGTGGTTTGCAACAGGTGGGCCTTCAGTTCGGCCGTGCCGGAGGAGATGGTCAGGTCTGGACGCGACAAGGCCTGCACCAACCTCGCGAGCGTGATCTGACCATTAACCTGGGCGTCAGCATTCTTTGCCGCCGTGTCGTAAGTAGCGGAGCCGGAGACAGAGACAAAAGGCTCGTTTTGCCGGCTCACCTGCAGTTTGTAATCGGACAGGCTGAATTGTTTGAGATCTGTGGCCTGGCCGCGCGCCTGTAAAAGGAGGCTCGCCTGAGTGATCTGGTTGGTGCCAGTGCCGGCGGTGAGGTTGTCGGTAAGCGAGTCCAAATCGAACGTGAGCTTCTTGCCGGCTTGCTCCGAAAGCAGCGTGAGCTTCAAGTTCGCGTCCCCGGAGGGGCCAACGTCGCCGATAAATGGTTTCCAATCAGCCAGGTTTAGATGCGTTACGGTCAGATTGAGGGCCGAGTCGCCGACGGCGTTGGTCGAGTTTCCCCATGCGATGGTCATTGGGCTGGTGAGCTCGGCCCGGAGCAGCGGATTCTGTCCCTGCTGGCCCGTCAACGTGAGCGCTTTCAGCAGGCTGGTCCGAGCGGCAAGATCAGCGGTCTCGTCGTAACTGGCCATTAGATCCAGCGTTGGAGTTGCTTGTCCTTTCCGGATCAGTTGAAATCTATCCACCTTGACCTGGCCATTCACAGCGATCAGTGAACCTGATTTGCTAATTGAGACTTCATTCGAGGCATTGACCATCGTTGTGCTAAAGTCCAGGCCGCTCGAGGCGCCCACCAGGTTCAGCACGTGCTTGTCGATCGAAAGAACCTGGACGTTCAGCTTGCCCTCGTTTTTCGCGAGATCAAACGGCCCGCTGACCAGCACCTGGCCGAGCGGCGCGTTTTTCTTCTGGAAGCGCAGCGCCACCTGTTTGATGTCGGTTGGCGTAATGTCACAGTTCAACTCCATTCCGAGCGCCGCCAAATCCGCCATGCCCCCGCCGGCCTGGATTACATTAAGGAGCGCCTTTCCCTGAATGGAGGCGGGTTTCAGCTCTGGGGTTAGTGCGAATGCAAAATTTCCAGAAATCTTCCCCTGGAGCACACCGTTGGTTGCCGGCGGCGGTGGATTGTTTTCGAGCTTAAGCTCCGCGTTGATCGACAGCTTGCCGCTCTGCCCATTCTTCACTCCTTCCGCGGTGATATCGACGTGGCCGAGCTCCCTGACGTCCCTGGTCCCGGTCTTGTAGCGCTTGATTTGGCGCACGGTGGCGTCCTTAAACGCAATTCTTCTCACGTCGAGCCGCGGGGGCTTCGTTGCCTGCGACGCTACCGCTGGTTTCGGTTCTTTCGGCTTCTCACCCGGCGCCTTCAGTAGTGGATCGTAGTTATGGGTTCCGTCCGGATTTTCCACCACTATGACAGTCGCCGAGGACAACGTAACATCATCCACGTGGATGTTGCCCCGCAGAATGTCCATGAGGCTGTAACGGGCGCTGACTTCGGCTGCCGAAACCAGCGGTTCCTCGCCCGAGGTCATTACCTTTAGATTGCCCAGCACAACTTCGCTGAATGGGCTAATCGAAGCATCAGTCACCGTTACCGTCGCGTGGATCGACTGGCCAACACGGGGCAGGATGACTCCTTTGAAAAACGCTGCGCTGGTCCCGACGAAATAGGCCGCGACCAGCAGGAGAACCAAAACGCCGAAAATCCAGGCCAGGCTTCGAAACCAGCGGCGCCGTTTCGGAGTCGATGGCAAAGTAATCGTTGGCTTGTCCATACAAAAAAGTTGAGTCAGTTAGACGCCCAGCGGTATGTCGCCGGCCCTTGCGCACCGTTTCCTCTGATCAATATAGTGCAGGGTTGACCTGTCGCATAGGACCGATGTTGAAACGTCCGGGTTATTGCGCTCCTGGCGCGATGGCCCATTGGCCGCCGATCATGCTGGCGGCCACGTCGCCTCGATGTTGCAGCACGGCCTCGTGCACGCCGGCCATTTTGCCTGTGAAGGGCACGCTGATAAGATCGGCGCAGGCTCCGGTTGAAAGTTGCCCCCTCTGGCCCTGGAGTCCCAGCGCAAGGGCCGCATTCGAAGTTACCATAGGCAAAATATTTCGTGGCGGCACGTTTGAGTGGCAGGAAGCAAAGGCGCGCATTTCTTCGAAGAGGCTCAACTCGGCAATCTCGCGGCGCGTCTTATAGACACTGGCCAGGCTGTCGGTGCCGAGGCAGATATTAACGCCCGTTTTAGTCAGCGGTTTCAGCGGAAAGGGAGCGTGTCGAAAATAGACATGGCTGCGCGGACAGTGGACGACGTTGACCTTGCGCCGCGCCAGTAGCGCGGCATCCTCGTTCGCCAAGTAATTGACGTGAATGGCCAGCAGGTTTTGGCGCAGGGCGCCGCACCGCTCCAGGTGCTGAATCGGAGAGCCCAGACCACAGTCAGACATGTCGCGGTTGTTGCGCCGCAGCCAGTCAAACATTTCCCCTTCGCCGCGCATGAACATCTCGAATTCCTGGGCGGATTCGGCCACGTGGATGGCGATTGGCCAATTTCGGCGGCGAGCCAGCCCAGCGCTTAATCGCATTAACTCCGGCTGTGTCGAGTAGGGCGCGTGCGGCGAGAGCCCCACATTCCCGCAGAAGGGCCGTAGAGCGCGGATGCGCTTGACTGTCTCCTGCAAAATGGCTCTCGGCTCGCGGCGGCTCCGGATGCCGGTCATTTCCAGAAACGAGACCACGCGCAACGGCGTGGATTCCCACGCCTCCGGAAGCAACTCGGGGACCGTCTCGATGTCGCCCACAGTGGTGGTGCCAGCGCGCAAAAGCATTCGGGCCCCTGCCAGCCATGATTCTGCAAATTCGGAGTAGGCCCAGCCAGCTTTGGTGGTCGTAATGAGTTTGATCCAATCCGTGAAAGCTTTGGGAGGCGGGAATTGTCCGGCCATGTGCGTGTAGTCCAGATGACAGTGGGCATTGACTAGCCCAGGCAGGAGGACAGCTTCACCGAGGTCGAAGATCGGGCCGGAAAATTTCGACGTGAGATCACGCCGGCGGCCAACAGCGGCAATCCGCTCGCCCGCAATCGCTACTACGCCATCTGAGATCGGCGCACAAGAGATCGGCAAAACGACGCGCGCCCTGAGCAAGAATGAAGCGGTCGGGGTACCACGCGGCGGGGTGCGAATATCTGACGGCACGCTCTGTTCTCGCGCAGCGCTCAACCCGTGACTCCCGGCTTCTTGACGTCTTCTCTCAACTCTGAACCATCATCCACCGACTATCGACTGTCTCACAGCCCCGCATCCTGGCGCGTTCGTTTGGTGCGAGCGGCGACTTTATGTTTTCGGGCTTTGTACTTGTTGTGCCGCTTGCGGAGCTGCTGTTCAATCTTTTTGGCGACCAGATCAATTGCGGCGTAGAGATCCGCTTCGACGTCCTCGGCAAAGAGATCGGGCCCGGGCAGGGAGACTCGAACCGAGCAGGAAAATTGACGCTCGGGCGCCTTCGTCCGGTCATGCTCCATCGTCACGCGGATATTGGTGGCATAGTGGTTGAGATGATCGAGCTTGTTAATTCGGGTAATCAGGTGGTCTTCGATGGCCTTGGTCAGCGTCACGTTATGCGTCGAAAGGATCAAATTCATGGTGATAGGATGCAGCGTCGTTGCCACAAAATCCAGTGGAAAGCTTGTTTCGCTGCCGCGATTTCATAAGATGCGGCCCGTGCCAACCAAAGTCATTGCAGTAGCCAACCAGAAAGGCGGGGTCGGCAAGACCACTACCGCCGTCAATCTGGCCGCATGCGTGGCTGCGGTGGGCCGGCGCGTGCTGTTGTTCGATCTCGATCCACAGGCCAACGCCACCAGCGGCCTTGGATTGGACAAACTCGAAGGGGCCAGCGCCTACCGTGTGCTGCTGGGCGAGGGCGACTTGCTCGACAAGATCCAGAATACGTCTTTCGAGCGGCTGGCGGCGATCCCGAGCGAGATGGATCTTTGCGGACTCGACATTGAATTGCCGAAGGCGGAAAGCCACCTGCACCAGGTGGCTCGCGCCTTGCAGCCGGTACTGGACTCACTGCGATTCGATCTCGTGCTGGTGGACTGTCCGCCTTCGCTGGGAGTATTGACCCTGAATGCGATGGCCGCGGCCGACGGTGTGCTGGTGCCGCTTCAGTGCGAGTATTATGCGCTCGAGGGTATCTCGATGCTCAACCGCATCCTGTCGCAGTTGCACGACAATGGAGTCAATTCGAGACTGGAACTGATGGGAGTGGTAATGACGATGTACGACAGCCGCACCAAGCTATGTCAGCAGGTCGTCAGCGAAGTCCGCGAGCACTTTGCCGATCGTGTCTTCGAAACTCTAATCCCCCGCAGCACACGCCTGGCCGAGGCTCCCAGCTTCGGCAAACCGATCATTCATTATGATAAATACAGCTCAGGCGCCGCCGCCTATGAGCTGCTCGCGCAGGAATTTCTGGCACGCCTCGATGCCTCGGCTGCTGCTGTCCCACAGGCTGAGATCAGTCAAACTTGACTCAAAACTTGTTGGGCCTGCTTTAACTGCCTGGCATCCGCAACTACAATCACGGAAGCTTGCGCAAGTCCTACGAAGATTTTCGTCCTCGACTTTCCGACCTTCGATTACGAGGACGAGGTGGCTTAGGCTCAGCCGTGCTGGGTCTATCCGTGGTAAATGCTTCAACGCTCCTGCCCGCGCTCAATACACGTCCCTTAGATACCGTTTCTCCGTCCTCATTAACGTTTGGTTCACGTAACTGGCGGCCGCCTCGGGCGACAGGCCGCCTTGGGTCTTTGCGATCTCGATCAGGCTTTGATGCACATCTTTTGCCATGCGCTTGGCGTCACCGCAAACATAGAAATACGCGCCATTCTGCAGCCAAGACCAGAGTTCCTTCGCATTCTCCAACATGCGATGCTGGACGTAAATCTTGTGGGCCTGATCCCGCGAGAAAGCCAGGTCCAAGCGGTGGAGCTGCCCTCGTTTCTGATAGGCCATGAGTTCTTCTCCATAGAGAAAATCTGTCGCCTTGTGCTGTTCCCCGAAGATGAGCCAGTGCCCTCCTTTCGCGCCTTCGAGCACGCGTTGTTCCAGAAAAGCGCGGAACGGTGCCACGCCCGTTCCCGGGCCCACCATGATGATGTCGGTGGAATTGTCCGTCGGCAGCCGGAATGTGCGCGATTCCTGGACGTAAACCGGGATCTCCCTCACGTGTAATCGTGTCTGGTCGGCAAAAAAGCCCGAGACCAGCCCGGTCTTGGCGCGTCCATGCGTTTCGTAACGGACCACTGAAATACACAGGTGCGCCTCGTTCGGGTGCGCCTGCAGACTCGAAGCGATCGAGTAAAGCCGCGGCACGACGGGGGATAGATGCGACAGCACCGCTTCGGGCGACTCGAATCGCGCCTCATCGAACTCCGTGAGGATATCGACATAATCTCGAGTAAAAATGTACTCGCTGAGCACTTCGCTATTGTTCTCGATCTCCATCAGCCGATTGCGCTGCTCTCCTTGCGGGCAGAGCTCGGCCAGGCCGGAAACGAATTTGCGATTGGCCCGGTTCAAAATGTAATCCTCACTCAAAGTGCGTCGGAGAGCGGTTTCCTCGCCCTTGGGATTTTTCACGGTGGTTTCGGGATCGAAACCGAGCAAGTCAATGACCTCTGCCACCAGTTTCGGAGGATTGCGGCCAAAAGCGCCGAGAGAATCGCCCGGCGTATAGGCCAAGCTGCTTCCGGCCAGGTTAACGACAAAATGGCGCGTGTCCTTGCCCGAACCCGGGCCGGTCAAATGCTCGTGCCGCGTCAACTCCGCCAGAAACGGGTTCTTGCGCGAGTAAGGACTAACGGCTGCGGTTGCGGGCGATGGACTCATCAAATCCCTCATAAAGGTTGGGCAGGAAGCGGGGCCGGCTCAGGAGAAACCCTCCGTAGCGCTAGCTCCCGGCATTGTTCCGGTGGCAAGGAATTGCCGGTTTGGATTTTCCATCATCGGGACGGCGAAGCTAATTCAATCAGGACCGCGAAGCAAGCGTTGGTGGAGGGGCTGTGGGGATGCGTTCAAAAGTGCACTTTTTGGTGCGATCAAAAGTGCACAAGCAAATGGTGTAGCCCAGTCAGCATAGCCGGGTACTGAGAAGTACGATTGGCAGGGTATCATGCTCAGGAGGGTTTCTGAGCACGCTGATGTCGCCGTTGGGATGATGGCAGCGGATCACCTTTGTTCCCGCAGGGACATCAAGGGCGAGCCGTTGCGAGCCGATCGCTACCTTGCCGTCGCTGCCAACAGTAACGCGGGTTCGTTGGGCAAAAACGTAAGGCCACCAGGGGCAGCGTGGAGCCGGACGCAAAGCCCAGCGGTTCTCCGTGTTGGCTAGGTCCCAAGCGTACTGAGGTGTAGAGCCGATTTCCCGGTGTTTCTCCATTTGGTTGTGGTGCCTGCGTAGCTGGTCTAGCAGCGGGTTGGCTTGGCCGATCTCCGTGACGTCCTCCGCCGCGAACAGGCTGGGCAAACGACGTTGCCAAAACTGGTGCCCGCGTTCGATCTTTCCTTTGGCCTGAGGAGTTGGGGCAAAACGGAGCGATACGCCGTAGAAGCGCAAGGCCGCAGCGAACTGAGTGTGGGCTCCGGGCGTGTGGGTGAAAAAGAAGCTGTGGTAGTCTACATACAGGCACAGGGGTAGGCCGCAGCTCTGGAAGACCAGACCGGCAAATTCCAGATGAGCCAAGAGAGTTTCGCGCTCACAGAGTCGCGCGCCAACAATAACTCGGCTGTGGTCATCGAGCATGTGCAGCAGAGTGGGCTGAAAGCTCTGGCCACTAAACCACCGATGGGGAGAGGCGTCGTACTGCCAAAGCTGACCCACTCTTTGAGTCTGCCAGCGGCGAACAGGCTTGGCCTTGGGCTTGGGCTTATGCGAGGCCAAGCCGTGCTCCAAAGCAAAACGGCGCACCGTTGCACGATGGGTTCTGAGTCCGAATCGGCGCAGCAGCTCCGAGGCTACCGCACTGTAGCCGCAACCGTGTTTGAGCAACTGGCAGGCCTTGGCTTGTGCTGGTTTGGGCCAGGGCTGGCGCCGATTTCCGCCCGAGGTCCCTGGACTCCAGCGATCTGCCTGGCGTCGCCCGACCGCCACCAAATACGAGGTGTAAAGCTTGTAGAAGCCGCGTTTACCCAGACCCAGTTCAGCGGCACCTTCAGGAGCTTTAATTTCGCGAGCACGAAACCTCGCCATCACGTCCCGGATAAAAGGGGCACAAAATCGTTTTAACACTTGAGTGAATTTTTCATCGCACCAAATTAACCGCCACTGCTCCAATCACGAGAACGTCGGCGCGGCGCCGCCCCCCGCCCCGCTCCCCGCCTTGCCCGGCTGCCCCCGAATGGGACCCAGGCGCACGACCTGAGCCGCCAACTAAGGTTCGGGAGTCCGGCTCAGGTCGGCGCTACCCCATTCGGGGACAGCCGGGCAAGGCACCCCTCCGGTCCGAACCCTGTGCACTTTTGATCGCACGCTGTGCACTTTTGATCGCGCCCCGACAGCGTTGGTGGAGGGGCCTTCAGAGAGCGAGTCTTTGGTGTCTCTTGAGGACGGCGGGGGCCGCTGGGACAGTGTGGAGTGGCGAGTGCGGAGTGCAGAATGTTACATGTTCCAGTGTGCATATTTCTTGAGGACGGCCCCGGGGGAGAGGGTTTGGCATAGTTATCGGATTGCGGAGAAAATTTGTTTTGACCTCGCGATAGCCGCTCGAAGGCTACTCGTAACGGAGGGCAAGCTCAACGGCAGGTCCGCGATCAGCGCAGGCCGAGCAGGTGAGCAAAGCGATACTCGCCAAATGCGAGCCACAGGTTCACAAATGCGTGGAAGACTACCAAGACGTACAGGTCCTTTCGCAGGGCCATCAGGAGCCCAAATGCCAGGACCAAGCCAGTCAGAGGCCAGGTCTGGGGAATCTGCCATAGATGGTAGAGGCTGAAGAGGACGGAATTTACCACCCAGTTAGAATTGCCAAGAAAAGCGGTCTTTTTCATGAGATAGCCGCGGAAGTAGAGCTCTTCACCGAGGAAGTTGCCAACGAAAATAAGGGCAAGAGCCAGCGGCGGAAAGCTGTAGAATGTCGCGAACATGCTGTAATTCGGAATGCGGAAGGCTGGAATAGTCGCCAGCCAACGCGTAAGCGGATTACCAATGAATGTTATGTACGGCGCTGACACTAGCGCAAACGCGGCACAATATACTGGCAGCACCAGCAACAAACCTCGCCAGTCAACGCGATTCAAGCCCAGAAATTCCAAACTCTGGCGCAGTGCCAGCCTGTCCGCGGTCTTCAAAATTACGAATGGCAAGAGGATGTGCCAGCCGTAGGTGACGACCAGGAACGCGGCGAATTGCAGGTTCTTCGCTGAGAGCCCTGTCAGCCGCAGAAAGGTCCGGAATACAGGCTCGATATTAAGAAACGCAAAGGCGAAAATGCCCGGAAGCAAATACAACAGGAGGTAAATTACTTTCGCTTCCGTTGACTTCGCCTGGTATGAGGACGCATACTGTTCGTAGAGGGCGTCCTCACGCACGAAGAAGCGTCGCAGCCTGGTGCTGTGGGGCTTGTCCATCGCGGGCTCAGTATTTTTTGCCGTTTATGTTTGTTCCTTGCGGGGGCTCGATTCGGGCTCGGTCCCGTGACGGTCAATACACGGGAGCCAGCAGGAAGGTTTCAGAAACTTAAGCGCGTAACAGAAGTGCCGTGCTCGCCCATCCACCAGAAGGAGAGGGCGCCGAAGACGGCAATGGGGGTGTCGGCGGCAGCGGTGGTGGTGAAGGACTGGAGGACGTCGGTCCAGACGATGGGGTAGCAAATAGCGAATATGACGGCTCTCGCGAGAAGAATCGCTGGAATGCGTCGCCTCAGGCCTCCTGGGCCAGGCCCCAGCGGATGAGGATTCGCTTTTGGATAAGGCCGAAAAAGAAACGATCCAGCAGCAGACCGAACAGAATCGTCAGGACCATGATGCCGATGACTTGCTCGGCGGCGTTCAACTCACGTCCCATTTGCAACAAGTAACCCAGACCGACAGGCGATTTAATGAGTTCGGCCGAGACGCAGCCGTGCCAGGCCAGCGTCCAGCCCAGCTTGACTCCGGTCACGATGCTTGGCAGTGCCGCGGGAAGGATCACTCGAATCGGCATTGCGTAGGTGGGCGTGCCCAAGGTACGAGCGGCACGTAGATAAATCAGCGGGATATGCTGGATGCCATCGGAAGTGGCAATGGCGACGGCGGGCGCCGAACTCATGATGATGACGAAATAGATGCCATGGTCGCTCAGGCCGAAGAATAGCAACGACACCGGGACCCAAGCCGCCGTAGGAAGCGTCTGCAAACCAAGGAAGAGCGAGCGCAGGCAGCCATTGACCACTCGGCTCATGCCCATCAAAAGTCCGACGATCAAGCCCACGCAAGCGGCGATGGAAAAGCCAACGGCCATGCGTTGGAACGTGGCTTCGACGCTCGGCCAGAGATAGTTGTCGGCTGTGAGCTCCCAGAGGCGCCGGGCGACCTGCCAGGGTGATGGGAAAAGATAATCAGGGATGCGCCGGGCCGAGATGACCAATTGCCAAACAGCGAGGATCAGCAGGTAAAAGAGGAGGACGTAATACTTGACGCGGCGTTGCGGGGACTTCATTCGCCGGGCGCCTCCATCTGCGCCATGATGCCCGCGGCGCATTCGGCCACGGCAGGATCATTGATATCGCGCGAGCGCGGCAGATCGATAGTGATGTCCGCTCGAACGCGTCCCGGCCGGCCGGAAAACACCAGCACACGATCGCCGAGACAGGCGGCTTCTCGGGGGTCATGCGTGACCAGGATGATGGTCTTTTTGGTGCGCTGGTGAATTTCCTGGATGTCCCAGTAGAGCTTTGCGCGAGTCAACGCATCCAGGGCGGGGAAGGGTTCGTCCACGAGCAACACCTTTGGGTCGGGCGCCAGCGCCCGAGCCAGCGCCACGCGTTGCTTCATCCCGCCGGACAGTTCATGAATGGCGGCGCGTTCGAACTCCTCGAGATGAACCATTTGGAGAAACTGACGCGCTCGCTCGCGGCGGGCCCTTCGTTTAAACCGGTATTTACGCCGGAGGCCGAACATGACGTTCTCGATCACCGTCAGCCACGGAAAGAGCCCGTGTTCCTGAAACAGCATGAGTCGATCGTGATGCGGACCTTCGACCGGCTTGCCGTCAAGCGTGATTTCACCCTCGTTGATTGCCTCGAAACCAGCAATCATGTTCAGCAAAGTGGTCTTTCCGCACCCGGAAGGGCCGAAGAAAATGACGAACTCGCCCTCGCGCACCTGAGTAGTGACCGGCTGCAACGCTGCCATCTGTTGCACTCCTTTGCCGTAGGTCTTGGCGACGCTGGTCAGCTTGAGTTTGACGGGATGCTCGTCCACTGGAGCGGCGGATGTGGGTGAATTGCCTTTGTTTTGGTCCATCGCATCAGACGTCGGGGCCCTCGACTGGAGGTAGGTTTTTCGCCTTCAACACATCGTTCAGAAGCCTGAGGGAATAGATTCCCCGAAGCCCCGCGTCTTTATGGATGAAGCCGAGACGGCTGGCGGCCGCGGCGGATTGTTTCAACGAGGAGCAAATCGGATCCCAGGTAAATTCGACGCGAGCTATGGCCTTTTCGAGCACCTCGTCTTTAAGCGCTTTGCCCGTTTCAGTCTTGAGTTGGCGATTCAGAATGGCCGCCGCTGCCGTTTTGTTCGAGTTAATCCGCTCGGTAACGTCAACCAGCGCAGCGAGCAATTTACGAGTCGTCTCCTGATGGTCGGCGAGATAGGACCTGGTCACGATCAAATGCGTGGTGACATACTTTCCCTCCGGCCAGAGTGATTTTTCTTCAAGGAACAATTCGCCATTGCCTTCAACCTCTAGCCGCGCCATCCAGGGTTCCACAGTCCAGGCGGCGTCGATCTGCTTCTTTTTGAAGAGCGTGAGTTGGTCGGGATTGGCGAGCGCCACGAGAACCACGTTTCCACCGCGATCTCGCAGGCGATAACCGTGGTCGGCAAACCAGACGCGCGCGGCAACATCCTGGGTGTTGCCCAACTGCGGCGTAGCAATGGTTTTGCCTCCAAAGTCTTTTTCGCTGCGGATGCCGGAGTCCTTCCGCACAACCAGGCCGGCGCCGCCGCTGGCGCTGCCGGCCACGATGACGAATTTTTCCCCGCGCGATCTAATATGCCCGTTGATGGTCGGGCTGGGGCCGACAAACGTGGCATCGACCGCATCGCCAAAGAGGGCTTCGATGGCGGTGGGGCCTGCATTAAAGGCCAGCCAGGTGACCTGCGCGCCGGTCTGACGTTCGAACTCTCCCGTGGCTCGTGCGAAGAGAGCCTGTGCGTGCGTCAGATTGGGGAAGTAACCGAGCCGCAGCTTCGGCGAATTGGGTTCGGCGCCGCTTGCGAAAAAAGCGACCATAGGCACGGACGCGGCCAGGGACAAACGCAACAACTTGATTGATGCTCCAGCCATGAGCTAGGCCATCGCGGCCAGCAGGTGCGCGAGCGAGAGCGTGGCGAACGTGGTTGCGTAGTCGGACATGGCATAGGGGATTATCAGGCGGCCACGGTGCACGAGGCTGCCGCAGGAATAGACCACGTTAGGCACGTAGCCTTCCCGCTCGCTCTCGTTTGGCTTAATCAGTGGTTCCGGCAGACGGCCGATGACCTTGCTGGGATCGTCCCGGTCGAGCAGGAAGGCGCCGATGCAGTATTTTCGCATCGGGCCGACTCCGTGGCTGATGACGAGCCAGCCCGCGTCGGTCTCGATGGGCGAGCCGCAGTTGCCCATTTGGATGAATTCCCAAGCAGAAGCCGGCTTCACGAGGAGCTGCGGGCTGTGCCAGAAATGCGGGTGGTCGGAGTACATCAGATAAATGTTTTCGTAGTCCTGGCGGCTGAGCATGGCGTAGTGGCCACTTATTTTCCGCGGGAACAGCGCCATGCCCTTGTTTTGGACCGCCGGGCCATTGAGCGTGACGAACTTGAAGTGCAGAAAATCGGGAGTCTCAATGAATTGCGGCAGGATGAACTTGCCATCGTAGGCCGTGTATGTCGCGTAATAGGTCCGCGTGCCGTCGTCGTTCTGAAACAGCACAAAACGCGCATCCTCGATGCCGTTGCTCTGCGAGGGCGTCACGGGAAAGAGCACGCGCTCGGACAACCGTGAGTCTGGCGCAAATTGCACTTCGTAATTCGATTGAGCAAAGGTCAGGACTTTTCGGGCCGCCACTTCAGCTTCCTGGTCTCGCGCCCGGAGTTCCCCCACGGTCTGGCCAATGGCGTGGCGCAGTTCTTCCAACGTGAAGGAATCGCCAAGGCCCTCGAGGAGATGGCGGCTGAAATCACCTGCCAGGCCAAGTTCGCCCAGCTTTCGGGCAAACAGGCTTTTCTCATACGACGCGCTGGGGACCTGCACGGGCTCAAGACAGAAACGCGTCGGCTCATTAATTGTGATGCCACCGTTCGCGTACACGATTCCCGTTCGGAAGGTCACCGAGGAGATGTGGCCTTCGCCAGTGGCGCGCAGGCTCAGCACGAATCGCAATGCGCCGGGAGGAAGGTCGCCCTGATCCGGGTGCGGCACAATCGACGGATTAAACAGCGCGGCGGCCTCGAGCGAATACTCGTGCGAGAAGAAGGCTGCCAGCAATAACTCTCGTTCGGCCGACAGCTTCTGGTCAGTGAGCAGATAAGGCCGCACTTGCTCGAACCGGCGTCGCAGGAACTCGCGAGTCTTGAGGTGCCGTTCGCCGAACTCTGCCAGAACGTGATCGAGCAGCATGACGACGTCGGCTTCCGTCAGGGCCATGACGCGTGCGCAGATCTTCAGCGCCCGCTGGTCGGTCGTCGGGTTGAAGGGCCGCATCAGGACGCGCGCCGGGTCGGGGCGCAAGCGGACATTGGTGCGTTGGATCTTCAAGGTCTTCATGGCGAAGCAGGTGGTGAATTGCGATGGTTGAAGACGGTTTCGGCATTTTGCGCTAACCGCATTTCCGCCAGCGACAACAGGAAGGCCAGCGTGGACTCTGCGCCCTGGTTCTGATTGACACGATCCACGTGCAAGGCATCGCGGCAACCGCCGGTGTTGGAAGAGTAGAGTTCCAGGCCGAGGTCGTTCCAGCCGAGGAACCAGTCAAAGGCACGCTGCGCCTGCTCGTACCACCAGGCCTCGCCGGTGCTGCGGTAAGCCTGCAAACAGGCGGAAACCATGGCCTGGGCCTCAACTGGTTGTTGATCAAAGCTTGCGCGCTGTCCGCCGCGCGGATAAAAACCATTGCTGCCGATCGGCCGGAAATCAGCGCTCTCCGAAGTTTGCACCTCAGCCAGCCAGCGCAGCGTTTGCAGGCCCCGCTCAAGCACCGACTTTTGTCCCGTGGCCTGCCCACTGCAGATCAGGGCGTGACAGAGTTTGGCGTTGTCGTAGGTCAGCACGTCCTCAAACCACGGCCAATCCGGCTGAGCGGATTTGTCGAACAGCTCCATGAGCCGCGCGGTGAGGGTGTCGCGGGCTTGCGTCGCCGCCCGGTCGCCGTTGAGGCGCTGCAAGTATTCATGGATACCAAGCAGGCTGAAGGCCCAGGCGCGGGGCGAACCGAACTCTGCCACCGCAGGCAATGCCTGGGCGAAGACCTGGCCGGACATCACCTGAAAACTGCGGTACGGGGAGCGACCGACGCCGACGCCCAGGGCCCACAGTGCGCGGCCTTGCGAGTCCTCGGAGCCCTGCTCGTCCAGCCAGCGCCGATCGAAGCTCAGGAGGTTGTGAAACCGGTTGGTTTTGAGATCGAAGGCGTGATGCAGGAAGGCGGCATAGGTCGTGGCCAGGGTGCGCACCCGGTCCGGCTCTTCCTCCATCTCGTCCAGCAGCACGGCGAGAATGAACGCGCGGGCGTTATCATCCGTGCAATAGCCTTCCGAGAAGTTCGGCACGCTGAAAATGGCGTGCTGAAACAGGCCGGTCGAATCGGTCATCCGCGATAAATGGTCCAACTTCAACCGCGGCAGCGCGCGCGGCTCCTGATCGAGTGTTTTGGTGGCAAACGATTTTCGTGACAATACCGCGCGCTCCAGCCGGGCCAGCTCAAAGGAGCGCAAATAAAGCCGCGCCACATTGCTCCAGATCATTTCCCGGCCCAGCTTGTAGGCGTTCTTGCGGATAGCGGTTCGCCGCGTTTCATCGCGTAACAAGCCGACGACCTCGCGGGAAATGGCCCGCGAATCACCGAACGGCACCAGCACGCCGCGATCTTCGGCGAGGAGTTCGGCGGCGTGCCAATAGGGCGTCGAGATCACTGCTTTGCCCGCCCCGAAGGCATAGGCCAGCGTGCCGGAGGTGATTTGCGCTTCGTTCAGATACGGCGTGAGGTAGAGATCCGCCGCGCCGATAAATTCTTTCAGCTCTTCAAGCTCGACAAACCGATTGTAGAAAATGACATGCTTTTGCATCCGGGTCTTCTTCGCGAGCCGTTCCAGGCTCAGGCGGTAGGCCTCTCCATTTTCCCGCAGCAAATTGGGATGGGTCGCTCCGAGGATGATATACACGACGTCGGGAATTTCCGCCACAATCTCCGGGAGCGCTTTGAGCGCGTGCTCGATTCCCTTGTTGGGCGAAAGCAGGCCGAAGGTAAGCAGGACCGGTCGGCCTTCGACGTGGAACTGATCTTTGTAAAAATTGGGATCCACGAAAGGCATGTCCGGAATACCATGGGGAATGAGATCGATCTTGGCCGGCGGCGCCTGGTAAATTTCCTGCAACATTTGGCGAGCGCGGTCGCTCATGACTACCATGCGCGTGGAGCGCGCGATCAATTCCTGCATCACGCGGCGTTGGTCGGGAGTCGGCTCCTTCAGCAGAGTATGGAGTGTGGTGACGACCGGCATTCTGAGCTCGCGCAACAGCGCCAGCAAATGGCTGCCGAGCGGCCCGCCGAATATGCCGAATTCGTGCTGGACGCAAACGATGTCCACGTTGCTGATGTTGAGGAAATCGGCCGCGCGGCGATAAGAGGAAAGATCCTGCTCGACGATTTCGAATCGCACGGTGCTCGGGTAATCGTACCCACCCTCGACGTCGTTCACAGGCACTGCGAAGCAGTCAAGCTTGGGATGCTCGGCGGCCATCGCCGACAGCAAATCCGCGGTGAAGGTGGCGATGCCACATTTACGCGGCGCGTAATCGCCGAGGAATGCGACTTTTCGAATTTCTGAGGCCGTTTCCATGTCTTGAGGCGCCACTGCAGTTCAGGTCTGGCGCGTCCTTGCCGAGCGACAGCATCGTTCGAACGAGCGCGGATTGCAATCCTCGTGTGCCAACAATGGCCGAGCCGATGAAGGAGTAAACTCCGCCTTAGCCTTGCCGAGGTCGCTGATTTAACATCCGGCCGAAGCCAGCAAATTCACAACAGCACGCCGAAAGGCGACTTGGAAGTCCGCGTGCAAGGCTGGTTCAACGAGCGCCTTGAGTCTGCCATCACCTGAGAAACGAAGCGTTGTCGGCGCGAACCTTCGTGTGGTCACGGGCCGTTGGCTCGGTCGCGAAACTTGGCTCTCTTAGCTGAAGGCACCATCCAAGCGCCCGTTTCCGCCGCTCAGCCCCTCGGCGTGCCGGTATCATCCAGAACCAGGCGTACCATCCGCCCGAGTTCGAGGGGTGAGAACGGCTTGGCCAGAACTACAATTCGTCGCTGCCGGTCCAGGTCCAGGTTCAAGCCCCAGAGCCAATCGGTGGCAAGTAGCAATCGAGTGGCGGGGTAAATCGCCCGGAACCACTGGGCCAATTCAAAGCGTCTAATCTCGGGCGCCGGCAGGTCGATGACCACCAAATGAATTGTTCGTTGTGTGTGGGCGTGGCGTTGGGCTTCCCGTGAGTCAGCCGCTTCCAAAACGCGATAGCCCATTTCTCGCAAGCTTGCGGCCACTGCCTCACGCTTCAGCGGCGTTTCATCTACCACCAGAATGGTTTCACTCCCCCCGAACGCCATCTGGAATAGGAACAGCGGAAGTCGCCTCCGCTTGTTGGCAGGACATCGCCACTCCAGCGGCCAAAGCGCCGGCAACCAGAGTGGGGGGGCTTGGGTCAGGCGAATTCAGGATTTGAATTTCCTGGGCCAGCTCCGCCGAAGTGCTTTGCCAAAGTGTTCGCACACCCGTGCTTAGGAACTCAGTCGGGGTGAACACCCGATGACACAGTTGTTTGTTTAAGAGTTTTGCCATATTGGAGTCCTCCTGGGTGTAACGTTGGCACCCTGCACTGGGCGTTTCGTGACACGCTGCATGACCAGAAGTATAAATGGAGCCAGGGTGGCGACAATTGGGAGAGCTTCTGTTTCTCTCTAAGTGACAGGCGAAGTACCGGTAAGGAATTTTCTTAGCGGTGAATAAGCTGCCCGGCCCAGGAAAGTCGTTGAGGCCGACGATAAAAACTGCGCGTCAATGGTTTCCTTTGCTACTGACAATTTTGAGCAGGAGGACGACCACCGCGATCACCAGCAGGAGATGTATCAGGCCGTGAAACGTCCACGATAATGCCAGCCCCAGCAGCCACAGGAGAATCATCACGACGGCGATGGCATAGGGTAGCATGGGGAACTCCTGCAACGGTTCAGTTTAGCTCACACTCGCGGAAAAATCGCTCGCTCGGTGGCAGGAGCTTTCTGGCCGACGCGGCTGCAATCCAAGCCGCGTCGCTCGAACAACAGATTCTTCCGCGCTCCAACGATAACCCGTGCGCAGGGGCGCGAACAATTGGGAGAGCTCCGCTTCCTTTTTAAGAAAGGAGATGAGTGACGGTGGGGAGTTTTCTTACACACGGCTGACCAAGGAATCTGCGAGGCGCGTGTCCGGCTTCCGAAACCCCGCTGTTCGACCTGAAAAAGGTTCTGAGAGCGGCTGGGCCACGCGCGAACGCAGAAGAGCTACGCATTCCCCGTTCTTTGTGTCTCAACCCACCGTGCCGCAAAACAGATCAGTTCGGTCCCGCTTTCCAGACTGAGTTTTTCTTTGATGTTTCCACGATGTGCGTCCACGGTCTTCACACTCAGGTTGAGTTGTGCAGCGATGGCATGGCTGTCCTTTCCCTGGCCGATGAATTGGAGGACTTCCAGCTCGCGATCGCTGAGGCGGGCGATCGGTGAACGATTGCCCGTTTGGCGGCCAGCGTACGAGTCCACGATGCGGACCGACATCTTCGGGCTCAAATAGAGTTGGCCGCCGAGGGTTTGACGGATGGCTTGGAGGATTTTCTCCGGGCCTTCCTGCTTCATGATGTACCCGCGACCGCCAGCGCGCAGAACGCGTTCGGCGTACAAAGTCTCATCGTGCATCGAAATCGCCAGGATTGGCATTTCCGGAAACAGAGCCTGCAGGTCTTTAATCAGTTCCAGGCCGCTCTTGCCCGGCAAGCCAATATCCGCCAGCACCAAATCCGGCCGTAACCGCTCGATGTCCGTCAGAGCCGCTGCGGCGCTATCGGCCTCGCCACACACCGCGAGGTCCGATTCCCGCTTGACCAGCACGACCAGGCCGTCACGAAAAACCGGATGATCATCAACGATGAAGATTTGTTTGCGCTCCTGGCGTGTTGCCGATGGGTTGGCCATATCGAAATGCGGCGCTTACGCGCCTTCCTTCGGGAGCGTGCAAAGCACATTGGTTCCGCCGCCGGGCCTGTTTCGCACCACCAGTTGCCCGTCGATCATTTTCGCACGGTGGTTCATAATCCGCAGACCCATGCCTGTCGAAGGCTGTCCGGCGTGGTTCAGGCCGATGCCATCGTCATCCACGGCCAGCGCAATCCGTTCCGCCGAGGCCGAGAGCCGGATGTCAATCTGTCGCGCCCGACTGTGCTTGATGGCATTGCTGGTTGCCTCCTGCGCGATCCGGTAGAGATGGGTGGCGACCGCGTTATCCTGGATCAGCACAGGCTCAGGACAGTCGAAATGGCAGGAAACTTTGAAAAGGTCGCTGAGGCGGGCGGCTAGATGCTCCAAGGCGGACATCAGCCCGTTAGCTTCCGTCGGAACCGGATATAACCCTCGCGCCAGACTGCGGGTCTGGCCGACCGCGACATTCAGCAGCCTTGAAATTTTGTCCGCGGCGGGCGCTTCGGGCGCGGATCGTTCGGTCAGGTCCTTCTTCAGCGCGTCGCACAAGCAGGAGATGCCGCCGAGCTGCTGCCCCACGCCGTCGTGCAAATCCTCCGCGATTCGGTGCTGTTCGCGTTCGCTTACACGCAGGATTTCCGCTTCAAGCCGTTTGTGCTCTCTGATGTCCTTCATAATCGCCGACACGCTCATAACACGATCCGCGCTGTCTTTGATAGCCGAGAGCGTCAGCGAAACGTCCACCCTGCGACCGTCCTTCCGCACGCGGACCGTTTCCATCGGCGCGACCGTCTGGCCGCGCCGGAGGTCGTCCATTACCTGCGTCATCTCGTCGTTTCGATCAGGCGCCAGCAACAGCGAGATCGAACGACCAATGACCTCTTCGGCAGTGTAGCCAAAGAGCTCCTCTGCTCCCTTGTTCCAGCTCGTAATGATGCCGTTGAGGGTCTTGCTGAGAATTGCATCCGTGGAAGACTCAACCAATGCCGCCAAGCGGGCGCGTGTTGCTTCCGCGTGCTTTCGCTCTGTTATGTCTCGAATCGCGCTGCACACGACCAACCCATCCGGTGTTTGCAACGGGCTAAGGCTGATCTCCACTGGAAACTCCCTGCCATCCTTTCTCAAGCCGAAAAGCTCTAGACCTGTCCCCATCGGCCGCACGCGCGGGTCGCCGAAGAAATCCGACCGATGGCCGGTATGCAGCCGCCGGAAGCGTTCGGGCATCAAAGTCTCCAAAGGCTGACCGAAAAGCTCGGCGCGGTCGTAGCCGAACAACTTTTCCGTCTGCGAATTTACCAGCAGAATCCGCCCATCCTGACCGACAACCACCGTCGCATCCGGCGCCGACTCCACGAAGCCGCGGAATTTGGATTCGCTGGCTCGCAGGGCAAGCTCGGATTCTTTATGCGCCTCAATCTCAGCCTCCAGGGCTACGTTGGCTTGCATTAAATCCACCGTGCGTTCACGAACCCGCGTTTCCAGCCATCGATTGGCTTCCGCTAATTCGCCTTTAGCCGCAGTCAGCTCCTGGTTTGCAACAATCAGCCTCGTGTGCGACTCTGAGAGCTTTTCATTGAACTTTGTCAGTTCGACCTGCGCATCGACCAAGGCCGCCTCGGCCTTCCTGCGCTCCGAAACTACCGCCCCGAGGACCAGGTTCGTCACCGTGAAGGTGCCGAGGTAAGTTTGCAATAACAGCAACGACTCGTTCGTATCGATGGACACAAACGGGCCATGGCCGTGGAGCGTTCCCCAAACCGCTACGCACGCTACGGTGGCCACCGCATTGATGGCCCCGCGCTGGCCGAATCGGTATGCGGCCCAAAGCGCGGAGGGATAAAGCAACAGCCGAAGATACCGGCTCCAGGGTCTGTCGGGTCCGCCTCCGAATCCAATCAAGCTCACCAGCAGGACGCCTGTGAAAATGGCCGCGCCCTCCAGCATTCCACGGCGATTCCACTTCGAAAACTGCGGCGCGCTCCAACTCAGGATAAGCGGCGTTACTGTCAGGGCCCCGATTGCATCCCCCAGCCACCACGTGGTCCACACCACAGGAAAATCCGACCAACTGGCGAATCCACCTAGCGCCAATGTCGTCACGCCGACGGTTGCGCTCACCGTAGGGCTCGCTATGACCGCCAGCAGAATGAATTTGAAAATATCGCCCGCCCGCTCCAACACATTGCGGCCGTTCGCAAATTCATTCACCAGCCGCGCGGCCAACACGGCTTCCAGAGTGTTTCCCGTCGCGATTCCCAGCGAAGTCACCCAGGTGCCTTGCGTGATGATGTTGGCCAGAAACGCACCAAGAAAAATGCCTGGCCAAAAGCGAGGACCGAACAACAGCAGCGCCGCCAGGGCGACACCGGTCGCCGGCCAGACCGCCGAGGCGCTCGCGTTCACGAACGCGAGCGACAAACCGAAAATCGCGGTTGCGTAATAAACCGCTGCCAAAGCCAGGATCATGAGCAGCGGATGAATGCGTGTCGTCATCTTTCGGGCCTCTCGGCAGTCCTATTTGCCTCAATCAAGACGCGCGGCAACACTTCCTGTTTGAAAGCCTTATGAGAATAGCACAATCTTCGACCCGGGGGGAAATCCTATTTGCACGGAGCGCACGACACCGCTCGTGCGTATCGCTTGTACCAGCCCACAAACGCGCGCGATCCGCGTGGTGCGCTCCATTCGTCTCACCCGTCCTGTTAGTCCAATTCCTCCCGCCGACGTGCAACCCTGACTAAGCCTCGACCGGGACGACGAGATTTTCCATGATGTAGTCTTTGCGCTCAGGAGTATTCTTGCCCATGTAAAAGCTCAGGATGCCGGTAGCATCCACTTTCGGGGCGTATTCGACCTGGCTGAGGCGCATTTCTTTGCCGATGAATTGCTTGAATTCTGACGGGTTAATTTCTCCAAGCCCTTTGAAGCGGGTTATCTCGAACGATTTACCCAGTGTCTTTGTGGCTTCGTCGCGTTCAGCCTCGGAGTAGCAATAGATCGTCCGTTCCTTGTTACGGACGCGGAACAGTGGCGTTTCCAGCACGAACAAATGGCCGTCATGGACGAGTTGATCGAAGAAGCGGAAAAAATAAGTGATGAGCAAATTCCGAATGTGCAGGCCGTCCACGTCCGCGTCCGTGGCCAGAATTACTTTCTCGTAGCGCAGACCCTCCAGATTGTCCTCGATATCCAGACTGCGCATCAGGTTGTACAGCTCGTCATTTTTATAGACGATATCGCGTTTGAGGTCCCAGACGTTGAGCGGCTTGCCTTTCAGCACAAAAATCGCTTGGGTGTTAACGTCGCGGCAACTGACGATTGAGCCGGCGGCGGACTGTCCTTCGGTCAGGAAAATCATCGTGCCTTTGCCTTTGCCCTTGGCCTTGTCGTAATGCAGTTTGCATTCCTTGAGCTGCGGAATGCGGATGGTAATCGCCTTGGCCCGCTCCCGCGCCAGTTTCTTGACCTCCTGCAATTCCTTCCTGAGCTGGCGGGTGTCCTGGACCTTGGCGATGATCTTCTCGGCGATCTCTTTGTTGCGATTGAAGAAATGCAGCAGTTCTTCGCGCACGCGGTTCACCAACTCGGTCCGGATCTCGGTATTGCCCAGCTTGTTCTTGGTTTGTGACTCGAAGACCGGGTCCTTCAGGCGAATGGCAATTGCGCCGACCATGCTCTCGCGCACGTCATCGCCTTCGAACTTTTCGTGGCCGTACTCGTTGACCGCTTTGAGCAGGCCCTCGCGGAAGGCGCTTAAGTGTGTGCCGCCGTCGGTCGTGTATTGGCCGTTGACGAAGGAGTAAAAAGTTTCACCAAAGCGGCTGTTGGTGTGTGTGAAACAAAATTCCAGCGTCTTTTCCGAGTAATGCAGTGGCGCATAGATCGGTTCGCTATTATCCGCCTGCAAATCTTCCATCACCAAATCGAGCAGCCCGTTGCGGGATTGGAATGTCTTGCCATTGTAAACGAGCTTCAGCCCCGTGTTGAGATAGCTGTAATGCCGCAGCCGCCGTTCAACGTGTTCCGGCTTGAACTCGACCTCCTTGAAAATGGCCGGGTCCGGCTCAAACCGGATTAACGTGCCGTCCGGCTCGGCGCATTTCCCTTTCTTCTCTTGCTTGAGTTTGCCTTGCTTGAAAGCGGCCTCGACGAATTCGCCTTCGCGAAAACTGCGGACGAAGAATTCCTTCGAGAGCGCATTGACGGCCTTGGTGCCTACGCCGTTCAAACCGACGCTGAACTGAAATACCTCGTCATTGTATTTGGCCCCGGTGTTTATCTTCGAGACGCAATCGACAACCTTGCCCAGCGGGATGCCCCGGCCGAAATCGCGCACCGTCACCGCCTTGTCCCGGATCTCGACTTGCAGCTCCTTGCCATAACCCATGATGAACTCATCGATGCCGTTATCGATTACCTCCTTGAGCAGGATGTAACAGCCGTCATCGTAATGTGAGCCGTCGCCGATGCGGCCGATGTACATGCCCGTGCGCAGCCGGATATGTTCCAGCGAAGAAAGCGTCTTGATTTTGCTCTCGTCGTAAGTGTGCTTCTTGTTCTCAGCCATAGTTCAGCAAGTCAATTATCAGAAGGATACGAACGATTGCCAACAAGAAACGCATGCAGCGGCCATAAGGTTCCTCCAAGGCCGTGGGTAAGCACGCGGGGTGAAGTCAGCGCGACGGCCAGGCGATGGCAGAGCGGAGATGCCCTAGGCGACTCCGCTCAATTGCAACGATCTGGGCTTGCTCAAAACCTCGTAGGCCCGTGGTGGTGGCCTGTTTACAGCAACGGAAAGCCACAAATTAGTCTTTTTGTTCTTCGGCGGCGCGGCCTTTACGACGAGAGTACCTAGCCGGTCGTCTGCGCCAAACTGTGCTCCAAGCTCGGAAATGGACCTCGCCCCGCATTCCCTCACCGCAACGGCGGTCTTTTTGCGCGCGAACCTTACGGCGCTGACCGATTGAACAGCTTCTACGTTCCTACCGGTAATCCATTCGACGTATCTATCATTAAGCCGACCGTTCGCCGGCGCACGCATGGTAGAATCCTTTGTGGAATAGACCGGCATCGCAGCTTGCGAACGGAAGCGTTCGACCCGAATATAGGGGACGATGAGACGTTGGGTATGCGTTTGGCTCTGCGCAATTATCGGCCTGCTGCTGCTGGTCAGCGGCTGGCTGATGCCCGTGCACCTTCGCGCGGTTGACAGCGCCGTGTTGCGCCGAGCCGGCGAGCGGACGCCCTCGCTCGTCCAGCGTGGCCTCGAGTTGGTAAAGGAGAAAAATTTAGGAGCAGCAGAGATGCTGTTGCAGACAGCAAGGGAGGAGGGCCTGGCGGATCGCGGCGAGCTCGGGCTGGCAGTGACCAATTTGGCGCGCGAGCATCCCGACTTCCAGGTCTGGGGCGGTGGCGAGCCTGACCTCGAAGCGCTGTTCGCATCCACGGCGAGGCGCGAGTCCAGCACTCCCTCCGTCGCAAAGCCTTTGGAGGGCAGGCCGACTGCACCGGCATCGACCGCTCCTGCCGAACCCGCGCGCGGCCTGGAAGGAGAGAAAGCGGCGACTGGGCGGCATTCGGTCTCGGTGCCATTGACGGAATGGGCGATACGGCTCGAAAATCGCGGGCCGGTGTTGGAGCGATTGAGTGCCTCGCCGAACGCAGCGGCTCAGGAACTTCTGCGCTGCCGCGGCTTGACCAACACAGTTATTTTCCCTCCGTCAGATTCTGCCTCGGGGCAGGCGCTGGACGCGGCGGTATCGGTCTGCGGGCTGCTGCTGGTTGAAGGCAGGATGAGCGGTACGGTCAGCAACGCAGTGTTCACTCTGGCCCGGGTTGCCAATGGGGGGAGTAGTTCGCAGCCGCTCGAGGAACTGCTGCTGGATTTCATGTCGTTGGGCCAGCGATTCAATTGGGGCCAATTGTCGTCGTTCCTCAGCCGGGTCGAGGATCCCCAGTCGTTGCGGCTGCTGTCGAACATCGCCCGCACGAAGGAAGAACAATTGCCAGTGCTTTTCGCCGCCGTTGAACTCACCGACCAGCCCGGGCAGGTCGGGCGCTACGTGGTGAGTTACAGCAAGACGGGGCTGAGCGACCTGGGCGCGAGCCTGCGATTCGGCGAAGGCGGCCTGAAGGTGCTGTTGCAGCAAGTCAAACGTCCTTACCCTTCGAGGTCTAGCGAGAGCCAGTGGGCAAATACGCCGCTTGGCGTTCTTTATGAAAATGCAGTAAGTTATAGCTGGCACCAGCCCCAGGCGGCACTGGCGGCAAAGTGGTTGATTTACCTGGTCGCAGGATTCCTGATGGCGTTAGCGCTGCATTTTGTCCTGCCGGCGGTGTCAATGCTGGAGCGGCCGTTGCAGGTGCGGGGCTTTCATTTTGCCCGAGAGATTTTGTTTGCGCTGGGATTCCTGGTCGTGGTCCTTTTTCTGAGCGAGCCGTTTCTCGCTCAGGAAAGCCAGAGAGCAGAATTCGCTTTTCGGCTGCGCCTGCCCATGGTGGGCAGCGCAGTCGCAGCGGGGAAACCTGGCGTTAAAGCATCGTTTATGGAACCAAAAAGTTTGCTGACCTTATTGTTGTTCTTCGTGCTCCAGGCGCTGATTTACACCGCCTGCCTGGTGAAGCTGGCGGAGATCCGCCGCCAACGCGTGCCGCCCCGCATGAAGCTCAAGCTGCTCGAAAACGAAGATCACCTGTTCGATGCCGGGTTGTACGTCGGCTTTGCCGGAACCATAATTTCCCTCATCATGGTTTCCATGGGTGTCATCAAACCGAGCTTGATGGCGGCTTATTCGTCCACCTCATTTGGCATCATTTTCGTCTCCATTTTCAAGATTTTCCATCTGCGACCGGAGCGTCGGAGACTGCTGCTGGCGGCTGAAACCGAGGCGGCGCAGCCTGGCTCGGTAACCGTGACCCGCCCGGTCCCGGCTTCGGTATGAATAACCCCCCAGTGAATGGTGGAGGGCGCCCGTCCTCGGGCGCAGCAAGTTCCGTCTGGCAAAGCGCATTCCGACTCGGCGGTGTTGGGATAGTTCTGAATTGCTAC
Organism: uncultured Verrucomicrobiota bacterium; assembly: GCA_964446585.1. Classification (GTDB taxonomy): domain Bacteria; phylum Verrucomicrobiota; class Verrucomicrobiia; order Limisphaerales; family UBA8199; genus CAYUPI01. The sequence continues at coordinate 27,180 of CAYUPI010000009.1, read as the reverse complement.
GCCCGAGGACGGGCGCTCTCCCGGCTACCGCGATGCGGCGTTGCTGAGCTATTACCATTATGAACCGGAGCATTTTGATTGTCATCTGCGACTTCCTGCTGGTGAGTCTGCTGGCGTTTTCGACCGTGGACATCAACAAGGTCGCGGACGAAGGGACTCAGAGAAACGTCAGGGTGGATATTGTCACGAACCAGCTCGAGAGCGGCCGTGACTTGACGGCGGTGATGAAACAGGCCCTGACCGAAGAGCGCAAGAGCCGCGACTTGTTGCTCGGCGAACTGACAAAAACGCGCCAGGAGGCGACTCAGCGGGAGAAACAGGTTCAGACAATCCAACAGGCGCTACAAACAAAGGAACAAGAGGCCCAACGATTCGAGCAGCAGCAGGCCGCGCTGCAACAGCAGTTTGCCGCGGCGCAGGCCAACCTTCAAACTTTGACCCAGCAACTGCAAAGCAGCTCATCCGACGCCATCATTTCGAAGGAGCGGCTGGCGGCCCTCGAAGCGGAAAGGAAAAAGCAAGCCGAACAGGCCGCGGCGTTGCAACAGCAAATCGCCCAATTGACGAAGAGCAATGAATTGGCCGCGGCTGAACAGCAGCGACTTTCAGGCCAGCTTCAGGTCGCCCAGACTGAGAAGCGCCTTGCTACGGAACAGGTCGCCCGCATGCAGGATGAGGTGAAGGTCGAGCGTGAAGAAAAGGCGAAACTGGCCGAAGGAGTCAAGGCGCTCGCGAGCAAATCCGGCGAGCTGACAAAGGAGATCCGGGATAACCGGCCTCTGGCGGCTAATACCATTTTCAATGAGTTTGTCACGAATCGCGTGCAGGCGCGCATCGACGCAAGCCGACCCGGTTTGATCGGAACTACACGTCACCGGGAAACGCAGACCGTGCTGGCCACGGATGGCACCAACATCTTCGCGCTTTGCCACGTGCAGGATACGCCTTTGACCCTCTGGAACCCGGGCACGGATTGGGAGCAGCTCTCCGGCACCCTGTCGCGCAACACGGCCGGGTTTCCGATTCAGTCGGTTTCATTCTATTTGCGCGACCCGCGCGTGGTGCTGATTCCGGTCAGCACGAATGAAGCGCGCCAGCTTGGGTGCAAGGTCTATCGCATCTCTGCCGAGCCCTATAAGTTCCAGGACGCAGTACTGGTCGGAGCGCGCGAAGGGTACTACGGCGAGTGCCGGTTCGAAATCGATCTGACGACACCGGCATACGTGAAGCTCGACAATAATTTTCTGAAAGGGTTGTTCGGGAAGTTCAATCCTTCGCGCGGGGACCTGGTGTTCAGCAAAACGGGCGAGCTGCTGGGCGTGATGGCCAACGCGACGTATTGCATGATGATCCACAACTTCGACGCGGCGGCCGCGCTGCGCTTCGGCCAAAACATGCGCGAACAGCACACCGGCGACACGCTCTCGATTCTGTACACGATGGTGACGGAGCTGCCCTACAAGCTGCAGTAAAGTCGACAACATGTAGCCGCCGACGCGAGTCGGCGGACTCACTCGAGTGCGAAGATCAGCGCGGACTCACGTCCGCGGCTACGAACCTTCTCTACGCGTAATACGGGCGCAGCGACGGAGCCATGGTTCCGACGCAGAGGGCACGTTCGATCAGGTGAGCGGGCGCACCTGGCTCCCCATTCAACAGCGTAGTCCTACCGGCTTCCAACGCAGCCACCGGCACTCCGTCACGAAGCAGAATCCGATTCGCAGTGATCGCCGTGAGGCGTGGACCCGGGGTGAGAATTCCAGCCAGGTTGAGCGGATCTGCCCCGCTGATTGTGACCAATTCGCCCTGAGCGGGCGCTTTCCGTATCGAACGCAAGAGCCCGATGGCTTCCGGCAGCGCGAATTGTTCGCCGCTGACACCGCCGACGAAGTAACCCCCGCGAATCTCGCCGCGCGCTTCCAGCGTGCGATAAACTCGCCCCAACTCATACCAGGAGACATTGAACGACTCGCGCTCCAAAAGCCGGCGAAACACGAGTCCGTACCGGCGCAGCAAGCAGCGGGCGAGAGTCTCCAGGGCGCTTTCCCGGGCATGCGCCCTCGAGTTCGTTGAAGCCAACGGCGTCGGGCTCTGCTCCGGATTCGGATTACGACGGAGCAAGCTCCAGCGGCCTGCGAATTCCACACTCGAAACCGCCTTGTGCCTGCGCTTGCGTTGAGGATCGGCAAAGTGCACGCGCTTCTCTTGAGGCACGAGCAAGGCGCGCAAGCCCTCGAAACTGTCGGACGTCACCCAGCCTTGCGCGACCAACTCAGCCAGGGCTTGCTCGACGCGCGACGGGAGCAAACCTGTTTGTTGCATGAGCTCGCCAAAGAACATCGCGCCGTGGTCGGCCAGGAATTCCAGGACGCGTTTGGTGTCGGGCGCCTGCTCGGCGGAGACGGGTTCACCGGAGAGCTGAAGCCAGTCCGACAAATGGGAGCGGAGAAAGAAGGAGACTGGACTGGACCGCACTGGAATGGAAGGCCGGCCATTGCGATTGTGCGGAGGAGTCAACCGGCCCCAGCCGATGCGACCGGCGAAGCAGAGCTGATCAAGCCATTGAGGCGAGTAATCCTTGACGCGCAGCGATAACACCTCTGGTTCCCAGGCGGCAGCCGGCAATTCATAGCCGTCCAGCAACTCCAGAAGTGCTTCCAGACCGTCCGGCCCGGCCGCGCGATGCTCGGCAGCCACGCGCTGCCAGACGACGAGGAACCGCTGAAACTCCGCGAGCGATACCGGGTGGATCTCAGCACGCAGACGGTTGATAGTCAGCCGGTGAATGCGAGCCAGCAATCGGCGGTCGCACCACTCGAGCTCAGACGTGCCTGGATGAAATTTGCCGCGCAGAACGAAGCCTTCGGCCTCCAGAGCGAGCAAGGCACCGTCGATCTCAGTCTGTGGTAATGCGAACAACCTTGTGAGTTCTTGAGCGGTGACCGGGCCGATAATTTCCATCCGCCCCCGCACCAATTCGCGGACCGCATGAGAGCGCGCCCAGCTGCTGCGCAACTCGGATGCGGGAGGGATTACTTCCGTCTCCACTCCGGCTTCGGGATAAACCGCGTGCAGCAGGGGGAGCCGCTCCACGGCCAGCCAAAATCTTCTGCCCTCGCGAAGCTGAGCGACGCGCTTTTCGTGCAGTAAAGCCTCAAGCCAAGAGGAATTGTGTTCCGCCCGCAGCACATTGCCCTCGACAGGTACACCCGAAACCACTCGTTGGATTTCCTCATCGGTCATCACGACGGCCAGCAACAAGGCCTCATGCAACTCATCAGCGTTGGCAGCGCGCGGCCATGCTTCAGAACAGACTTTGTCAATCGCGGCGGCATCGAGTATGCCTAACGCGTCAGAGGCGGAGGACTCGCTCGCGCGTCGGGTGTACACAGCCTGAGTGCGGCGCTCCTCCAGCGGAGCGTTGTCCAGAAAGGCGTAAGGTCTGGCGCGCAGGATTTCGTGGGCCAGGGGAGAGGGTTCCGGCAACTCACGCGAGATGCATTGGACATCCCCTCGCTCGATTTTTTGAAGCAGAGCAATCAAGCCCTTGATGTCCATGACCTCCGACAGACAGTCTTCGATCGTTTGGCGGACTAATGGATGGTCAGGAATTTCGCGGTCGCCGGCGATGTTCTCGAGGCAGGCGAGCTGATCCGGGAAGACCGCTGCCAGCAGGTTCTCCGACTCCATGCGCTGCAGCGGAGCGGGGACTTTGCGGCCGCCGCGGTGCCGGGGCAGGGCAAGCGCGCGAGAGGCATTCCAGCGCCAGCGAATCGGGAACATCGGCGCATCCAGCAGCGCCTGGACCAGCAGCTCCCGCACGGTCTTGCTGCTGAGGTAGCGGAAGACTTCATCCAAAGGGAACGAATGCTGCGTTCCCAGCGATAAGACGATCGCATCATCCGTCGCGGCGGCCTGAAGCTCGAAATTAAAGGAGCGGCAAAAGCGCTTCCGCAAAGCCAGGCCCCACGCCCGATTCAGGCGGATTCCAAACGGCGAGTGGATGACCAACTGCATTCCGCCTGACTCGTCGAAGAATCGCTCCAGTACGATTTTCCGCTGCGAGGGGATTACGCCGAGCGCTTTATAGGCAGCCACGAAATAGTCCGACAATTGCTGCGCGCCGTGTTCGGAGCTGCCGGTCGCTACCACGAGAAAATCAGCGACTGCTCGCTTTGCGAGGTCTTGCGAGGGGCTAATTGGCGTCTGCTCCACCATTCTTTCAATCTCTACGCGCAGCTCCGAAACGGCAGTGGAGAGTTCCGCCGTTCGCCCCGGCGCTTCGCCCAACCAAAAGGGGATGCTCGGTGGCTGTCCGTTGGCCTCAGTAACGCGCACCTCGCCGGAGTCCAGGCCCAAGATTCTCCAGGAAGCGTTCCCGAGCTGGAAGACGTCGCCCGCCATGCTCTCTATGGCGAAGTCTTCATTGACCGTGCCGATGAAGGTTTCACTCGGCTCCAGGACCACTCGGTAATCCGCATTATCGGGAATCGAGCCGCCTGAGGTCAGGGCCACAAGTCTGGCGCCGCGGCGGCCGCGCACACGATGGTTCACTGCGTCGTGATGAACCAAAGCGCCGCGGCGGCCGCGTTTGGTGCTGAAGCCGTCCGCCAACATGCGCAGAACGTCATCGAATTCTTCGCGGGTGAGGTCTCGGTACGGCCAGGCGGCTCGAATCAACTCGAACAGTTCCCCCTCATTCCAGTCCTCGCAGGCGGCGCAAGCGACGATCTGTTGGGCAAGGACATCGAGCGGTTTGTCCGGCATCTCAATGCAATCCAGCTCACCCTGTCGCAGGCTGCGCACGGTTGCCAGGCACTCAACCAACTCATCGCGGCTAAGTGGAAAGATCCGGCCTTTGGGCATGCCACCGCGGTGATGACCGGCGCGGCCAACTCGCTGGAGCAACGTGGCGATTGAGCGGGTCGGTCCAAGCTGGCAGACAAGATCAACGGAGCCGATATCGATGCCCAGTTCCAGCGAAGCAGTGGCTACGAGCGCTCGAAGTTCGCCTCGCTTTAAGCGAACCTCTGCTTCCAACCGCAACCGTGCCGAGAGACTTCCATGATGTGAAGTCACCTGATGCTTGCCAAGCAGTTCGCACAGGTTTTGCGTGACGCGCTCAGCCAGCCGCCGCGTATTAACGAACACCAACGTGGTCCGATGAGCCAAAATGAGCTCGGCAAGCCGCTGGTAAACCTCAGCCCAGACTTCGTTGGACATCACTGCTTCGAGTGGCGAGCCTGGCAATTCGATGGTTACGTCGAGTTGGCGTTTGTATCCGGCGTCAATGATCCTTGTAGCAGCCGACGTAAGGAGGCTCTGATCAATCTTGGATTTTGGATTTTGGATTTTGGATTTTTCGATCCGAACCTCCTTACGTCGGCTGCTACAACCAACAAGAAAACGCGCGACTTCCTCAATCGGCTTCTGCGTGGCGGACAAGCCGATCCGCTGGAGTGGCTGTTGCACCAAGGCCGCCAGTCGCTCCATGCTCAGCGCCAGATGGGAGCCGCGCCGATTAGCAACTACCGCATGAATTTCATCCACGATCAACGTGCGCACGGTCCTGAGCAGTCTGCGGCCTGATTCGGCCGTCAGGAGCAGATAGAGCGACTCCGGGGTTGTCACCAGGATATGAGGCGGCCTGCGGGCGATCGCCTGGCGCTTGGCCGCGGTCGTATCACCAGTGCGAACGGCAGCGCGCACGTCCACATCGCGGCCCTCGCTCGCTCGTAAGGCAGCGCGGAGCTCCGCCAGCGGTTCCTCCAGGTTCTTGTGGATGTCGTTGCTCAGGGCTTTGAGCGGCGAAACATAAACTACGCTTGTCTCATCCTTCAGCGTCCCGTCCAGACCTGCCCGGAACAACAAATCGAGTTCGGCGAAAAAAGCCGCCAGCGTTTTTCCCGAGCCAGTGGGCGCGGCAATTAGCGTGTGTGCCCCGGATTGAATGGCAGGCCAGCCCAGACGCTGCGGCTCCGTGGGCGAGCCAAACTTCTGCTCGAACCAACGAGCAATCGTGGGATGGAACTGAAAGGTTTGCACCGCTGCAATGTACATAGGAAACGAGCCGCATCAACCACGGTCAATCCCCCTTTTTAATACCGGTTGCGGCGTGCTGATACTTTCCCCACCATCCGGCTCATGAAATGCGTTCCTTTATCTCTTTGCCTCTCCGTCCTGGTAATCATCAGCCGGCAGTTAGCGTGCTGCGGAGAGGTGGCGCACAACTTCGCAAGATGGGAGAAGGACATTTTTGCCTTTGAGCAGCAGGATCGGACGAACCCGCCTCCGAAAGGGGCGCTGCTCTTTATCGGTTCTTCGACAATAAGGCTCTGGAAAACGCTCTCGGAGGATTTTCAGCCACAGCGAGTCATCAATCGCGGTTTCGCTGGATCGGAAATCGTGGATGCGACTCATTTCGCAGACCGCATCATATTTCCGTATCAGCCGCGCATGGTGTTCCTCCGGGCTGGAGGCAACGATCTTTGGGCCGGGAAATCGTCAGAACAAGTTTTCGCGGATTTCAAAGCGTTCGTCGCGACTGTCCACTCGAAGCTTCCGGAGACCGAGGTTCTGTTCATCGCGCTGAGTCCCAGCATTGCCCGTTGGCGGCAAGCGGACAATGAAAAGGCCGTCAATAAACTGATTCAGGACTACGCCCGGCACACGCCACGTGTGAAACTCGTCGATGCATGGTCCATACCCCTTGGCGCCGACGGCCAGCCCCGAGCGGAACTGTTTCTGGCTGACAAACTGCACTTCAACGCTGAAGGCTACAAACTCCTGGTGGAGCGCGTGCGGCCATATTTGCCGAAATAGCAACTTCGCAACTTCGAATCTATCCACCCGGCGTCCAGGCGGTTCCGCCCGGGGCTGCATTTTTCGACAAAAATTCTCCCTGCCCGCGCAAGATCCTCAATCCCACCGCGTATATAACACTGAATGAGACAAGCTTTGAATGATTCTTGGATGGGAAGAACGGAACTGGGCCGCGTTGCACACGGCGGCCTGGGTTTGATATTCGATGTTCGCAAGTTACTTGTAATCAGTGGCTTATGCGCTTCGGCTGCGGCAGCATCGTCAGCGGCCGATCGTTGCGAGATCGTGTTCACAGATTCACAGGCTGCTGTGCTCCGGGCCAATGCCCTCACAGGGGACAACGGCGTTATAGCCCGCGAAAACAAGCTGGTTCAACCGTTTGGTATTGCCGTTGGCCAAGGTGGCGAGCTGTTCGTTTCCGACACTGGTTGTCTCGGCCTCCTGCGGATCGATACCGAAAATCAGTCTCAGACGGTACTCACGTGCGGCGGGAGCTTGGGCGTCCCGTTCGGCATTGCCCTGGAGAGCAGTGGAATGATCTTGGTGGCCAACGCCCAGGCATTGCTCCGGATTGATCCTGCGACTGGGAACCAAACCGTAGTCTCCTCTCCGTCTCCTTTCCAGGGCCTGTTCCAATATCCTCTGGCGGTGACGGTGGCCGAGAACAACGACATTTATGTCGCCGACGCATTGGGGCCGATTTTTCGCGTGGATCCGGGCACTGGCAGGCAGACGCTCATCGCCAGCGGAGGGTTGCTCCAACGACCGCAGGGGCTCGCCGTCAAAGGCCACTTCCTCTATGTCACGGATGTGGCGACCCCAGACATGAACTTCGGCGTCGGCCGGATTATCCGGATCGACATCAACACCGGCGAACAGACCGAACTTTCGAAAGGCGCGAACCTCGTCGGGCCGGTGGGAATTGCGATCGAGTCCAACGGCAACCTGATCGTTGGCGATCCGTACACGATTAATCCTGACCGAGTAGAACCCGACGGCAGTCCCGCGTTCGACGGTGCGATCATTCGCATCGACAAGAATACCGGCGAGCAACACGTGATTGCGCGAGGAAGCGACAGTTTCGTTAACCCGCGTGGAGTGGCGTTGCTCCAAAATCAGGCAAACTAGTTTTGCCAGCAGTCTCAAAGAAATCCTGGACCTGACAAGCTCCGGGATCTTTTTTGGGGCGTCGCCTCGGCAATTTACCGACTGTCAGACTAGTCGGACCAGTCAGGCCAAGATCAACTGCCGACCCTCCGCAATCAGTTCCTTGGTCTGCTCATCAAGCCACGTCCGGCCCAGCGCCCACTCAAATCCCTCGCGCAGCTCGAGCTTGCCCATGCCCCCGAGCTTTTTGCCGCGACGAGTCATGCCGGCAGCATAACTGGCGTAATAGAGCGCCGCGGCAATTTCTTTCAGTTGGGAATCTTCGGCTTCCTTGTGCGTTTGTTTGGCAAAATCCTTGGCCTTTTTGAGCAAGGCCCATGGCGGGTTCGGGTCGTGGAGAAGCTCGCGGAAGCTCTTGGCAGCGCACGCAGTGGCCGGCTTTGGCTGGCTATCATTGTCGGCAGTAGGCGATTGAACCATACCTAGGTCGGTCTCGATGGGAGTCCGCAATTGGTGCTCCCACATTGCTCGCATCTCTTCCATGGCCCACAAACTGGCACCCGGTTGATCCTGGGCAAGGATCCGAGCCAGCCCGGCCGGACCACTGAGGAAAATTGTATTAGTAGAATCTGTTTCGTCCATAAAGGGTGAGATCAAGTCGCGCGGGGTGACCCTTCGCGTTCCTTGCTTTGGGGCGGTAACAGGTTTTCCAGGAAAACTCGCAACGACTCAATTTCGGCACGAACGGCCTGGTCGCCCTTTTCGTAATGCGCAATCACCGCGCGTAAATGGCGCGCGAACATGCGTTTGCCTGTCGCCAGCGCATTGGTCGCCTGGGCGGGCGACTTTAAACCAAAGCGCGCCACCAACTCCTCGTACGGCGGAGGTGCCACGCCCTCCAGCGCCGGACGCAGGACGCGGACCTCGAAAATCTCCCAGACCCGACTGTTTTCGGAAGCCGCGCAACCCAGTTTCATCCGCTCCAGCGTCTCGGCCAGCAGCATCTGCAGCCAGGCCATGTCGAATGAGGCGGAAACAGGCTCCGCCTCGGCGAGCTCCTGCTCGAGGTCATCCAGAGCCACAACCTCCTGTTTGCCGCCGCGCTTGGCGGCTTCGCGTTTGCGCATTTCGCCGGCGACAAAGTTTCTAAGCGAGCTTTTCAGCAGGTCGCGGAACCGCCCTTTGTTTGGGTCGGCTTTCTCGAGCCAGCCCGGGTGAAGAATTTTGTCTTTAATAAAATCCTGCAACAAGTCATCCGCCTCGCTGCGATAGTCCGGAAATCGCGAGAGCAAACCACTTAGATAAAGCCGCAATGCGCCGAAATACCGGTTGATTACCATCTTGTGATCCGTGACCTCCACCCAAACCGTCCCGGGAAATTCCGCCGACAACTGGTTCGGTTCGACAAACGGTTGAGTCTCAGTGCGCATCGATCCAGGTTTTGGTTGATTAGAGTAGGACATAAAGGCGCGAGAGGAGCAAGGAGAATTGAAGTTGGGCGCGAGAGGAGCCTGCCCTTGCGGGGGTAAGCGGAGTCAGATAAAATGCTTCCGTCTTCGGTGCGCCAACGCGGCGTTTTCGCGAGCAAAATCGTCAGTTCATTTCGGTTACCTGCATAAACTTTTTATGAAAAGAGGACTTCTTCTTTTGACACTGTTCCCATTTTGTTTCCTTGGCCCCACCGCGAATTTCTTCGCGGCCGAGGCCCCCTCTGACGGGCTGGGCGTGAATCTTGGCAACATCTTTCGTGTCTCGAACGCGCGGTCGCGCTCGATCAGCCCGGAAAATTTCACGGGCGAAAAGGGCAAGGCCGGCATGGCCACCGAAGGCACTGGCAAGAACGCCGCGCGGGAGCTCGGCCAGGGTTGGAAAGTTTCGCCGTCAGTTGTCATCAAATCCAAGAAAACCTTTACTCTAGCGAACATCGAGGGCACTGGCGCGATTCAGAGCATTTGGATGACACCGACCGGGAATTGGCGCTGGTCGATCCTGCGTTTCTATTGGGACGATGAAACCGAGCCTTCTGTTGAGTGTCCCGTTGGAGATTTTTTCGCATGCGGCTGGGGCAAGTATTGTCAGATCAGCTCGCTGCCCGTGTGTGTGAATCCGGGCAGCGCTTTCAATTGCTACTGGCAAATGCCCTTCCACAAGCGGGCCAAGATTACCGTGGAAAACCTCGACGACAAGGACATGGTCATTTATTACCAGATCAACTATACGCTCACAGAACTTCCCGCCGACGCCGCCTATTTCCATGCGCAGTTCCGCCGGGTCAGCCCGTTGCCTTACAAGAGCGTTTATACGATCCTGGATGGTGTGCATGGCGCGGGTCAGTACGTAGGAACTTACCTGGCCTGGGGAGTTCACAACGCCGGCTGGTGGGGAGAAGGCGAAATCAAATTTTATCTCGATGGCGACCGGGAGTTTCCGACCATCTGTGGCACCGGCACTGAGGACTATTTCTGCGGCTCTTACGACTTTGAGCGCGAAGGGAAGTACATCGAATTCAATACGCCTTACACCGGGCTGGCGCAGGTCATCCGGCCGGATGGCACCTATCAGTCCCAGACCCGTTTTGGCTTGTATCGCTGGCACATACCGGATCCCGTTCGATTTGCAAGCGACTTGAAAGTTACGATCCAAGCCCTTGGCTGGCAGTCTGGCGGACGCTACCTGCCGTTGCAGGATGACATTGCTTCGGTCGGATATTGGTACCAAAAAGAGCCGCATCAAAAATTTCCCAAACTCCCGAGCCGCGACGAATTGGAGTGGCGCTAGCACGTAGCCGCCAAGGTAAGGAGGCGGATCTCCCGGAAATTCAGAAGCCGCTTCCGCCTCGTTACGTCGGCGGCTACGAGTCGAGCCATTGGCCGATTCTCTCCGACAAGGGCATCACACTCGCGCAACTTCGCCGGCATGTTGATGGATGCGGCGTACGGCTTCGGCAATCTGCTCCATGTCCGTTCGTGGTCCCAGCAACATATTCTGTGTAAGCCAAACTGCCTCTTGACAGAGTTGATCGTTCCTCGGGCAGGCATTGCGCTCGGCCCATCCGCTCAGCACTTCGGACGGGTAGAGCTTTTGGTAGTGGCGCGACTTGACGAGGCCTAGCACATACGCGCCGCGATTCATCGGAGAGTAACCGCCCGAGCAAGGCACACCCTCTTTGTTCAGCGCTGCCATAAATTTCGCGCGGGGCATATTCGCAAAATGTTCCTTTTGGTACCGGAACATGTACAGGTGATACGCGTTTCGCGTGCAGCCGGGGTACATTTTGGCGGGCAGAATGCCAGGAATCTCGGCGAGCATTTTGGTGAGATATGTCGCATTCTCAGTGCGGCGCTTCGATTGCTCTTCCAGGCGCGTCATTTGCGCCAACAGCAAGTTGCCCTGGAACTCGCATAAACGCAGGTTCGAGCCGCGCGTGCCCGAATAGGGAAACTTGCCATCGCTGGTTTGAGCCGCCCGACCCTGGTGGTGGAAGCTGCGGCAAATCTCGGCAAACGCGTCGTCGTTCGTCAGCACGGCTCCGCCCTCGCCGGAATTGAGATTCTTGCTGGCCTGAAAACTGAAACACCCGGCCGTGCCCCAAGTCCCGACTTTGCGTCCCCGCCACTCCGCCAGATGTGACTGGCACGCGTCTTCGATGACCGGAACTTTATGCTGGTTCGCCACCTGGAGAATTTTGGCGAGATCCACAGAGGAACCTCCCAGATGGACTGGAATTATCGCCTTGGTTCGCTCCGTAATCGCGGCCTCGATTTTGTTTGCGTCAATCTGAAATGTTTCCAGATCGGAATCCACGAAGATCGGCAGCGCGTAATTTAGCACGATTACATTGTAGGTGGCCACGAAGGTGTAAGGCGGGAGAATGACTTCGTCACCGGGACCGAGTTCCAGGGCACCGAGGGCCGTAGTAAGTGCACTCGTGCCCGACGAAGTGGCAAGGCAATGCCTTGCGCCCGTAAGTTTGGCGTATGCCTCTTCAAAATGTGAAACTGCTCGGCCACTGCCGCGATACCATTGGCCGCTGTGCAAGGTTTCGAGCAGGGCCTTTTCCTCGGTCTGGTCGAAGACCGGCCAGCCAGGAAAACCCGCGCTGCAAACCGGTTTCCCTCCCAGCACGGCTGGTTTGCCTGTCAGCGTTTCGGCGCCATGTGCGGTGTTGGCGAGACCCAGCGTCAGTCCTGCACCTGCACAGGAGGTCGTTTCGAGGAAGCGTCTGCGAGTGATACTTGCGTTCATAAAACGTTTAGCGTTGTTTTGGAGAGTCTATTGACGGCGACTAGTCGTTCTTACCGCTGTCGCCATGGCACCGTCAACCTCTTTCCATGTGTCTGAGCATCTGGACTGGTGTGAGGTGTTGCGGCCGCGCCTCGTCCCTCTTGGTCAACAGGTTTTTCGATCTGGAATATTGCGGCTCCTTTGACCACATTTAGCCGCATGAAAATGTCTGACGCGTTGACTCGTCGTAGTTTCATCCGTAACAGCCTGCTTGGTTCTGCCCTGATGTCCATCGGCCGCGGGCCGGCCGATGTCCTGTCGGCCGATAGCGGCGCGCGAAACGAACCCGATCACGGCCTGAAATTGGGAATAACGACTTACACGCTGCGGAAGTTCAGCCTGGACCAGGCCGTCGCGATGACGCAGGAGGCCGGGCTCAAATACATTTCCCTGAAGGATATGCACCTGCCTCTCAAGAGCACGCGCGTGGAGCGTCAGGAAGCACACAAAAAGCTCGAAGAAGCTAAGTTGGTTCTCATGGGCGGCGGAGTTATCTCGATTAAGAACAACGAACAGCAAATCCGCGAAGTCTTCGAATATGCGCGGGACGCTGGCATGCCCACGATTATCTGTAGCCCGGAGCCTACCGCGCTGGACACGGTCGAGCGTGTCGCCAGGGAATTCGACATACGAATTGCCATTCACAATCATGGCCCGGGAGACAAACTGTATCCTTCGCCGCTCGACGCTCTTCGCCACGTCAAGGACCGTGACGCGCGGATGGGTTGCTGCATGGACGTCGGCCACACGGTGCGCAATGGTGAAGACCCGGTGGCCGCGATCGAGAAATGCAGCAGCCGGCTGCATGATTTTCACATGAAGGACGTCACCGCTGCTCAAGACAAGGGCGCCGCCATCGAGGTGGGCAAGGGCGTGATTGACATTCCCGGCGTGCTCAAGGCGCTGCTTCGAATAAAGTACCGGTACCACGTTGCTCTCGAATACGAAGCCCATGCGGATGATCCGATGCCAGGAGTCAAGGCTTCGGTAACGTACCTGAGGCGAGTGCTCGGGGAGATCGGTTGACGGGTGCGACCCAGTTAGCCATGGCTTTCCTTTCCTTCCGCTCGATTACGAAACGCTTTCCCGGCGTGCTGGCGCTGGATGGCGTGGGCTTTGAGGTCGAGCGCGGAAGTTGCCATGCGCTGGTGGGCGAGAATGGTGCCGGCAAGAGCACGCTCGGGAAAATTCTCGCGGGTGTGTACGTCGCTGACGAAGGCGAAATCGTATTGGACGGGAAAGCGATGCGGGCGCCCAACCCGCTGGCGGCGCGCAAGCTTGGCATCGCCATGGTCCATCAGGAACTCGCCTTTTGCCCGAACTTAAGCGTGGCTGAAAACTTGTGTCTTGGTGACCTGCCACGCCGCGCCGGATTTCTCAATCGGCGACGAATGCGCCAACAGGCGCGGGCGATGCTGGCGGAGATTGAGGCCGAATTTGACGTCGATTTACCCATCAGCCGGCTTTCAACCGGCCAGGAGCAGCTCGTGCAGATCGCCGCCGCGCTCGGCACCAAAGCACAGGTCATTGTCATGGACGAGCCGACGAGCTCGCTTTCCGTGCGCGAAAGCGAGCACCTGTTCGAACAGATCGGCAGGTTGAAGAGGCGCGGCATCACCGTTATCTATGTCTCGCATCGCCTGGAAGAAATTTTCCGCTTGTGTGATACCGTCACCGTGTTGCGCGATGGTCGGCACGTGGCTACCGAACCGGTGGCAACGACCAACCCAGACCGTATCATTCATCAAATGGTGGGGCGCGAAGTGAAGCAATATTCATCGCAGCATTTGCAGCAATCGCTCGGGGAGGAGTTGTTGCGCGTGGAGGGACTAACGTCCCCGGGCAAGTTCAGCGACGTTTGCTTTACTTTGCGCCGCGGTGAGATACTCGGCTTCGCCGGTCTCGTAGGCGCTGGGCGGACCGAGGTCGCGCAGGCGATTTTCGGCCTGGATGCCGCCGCGACGGGCCGGGTGTTCGTTCGCGGAAAGGAACTGCCTCTCGGCTCGGTAACGGCTGCGCTGAAAGCCGGGATTGGCTATCTGCCGGAGGATCGCAAACGGCTTGGGTTGGTGCTGACAATGAATTGTCGCGAGAATACATCGCTAGCCATCTTAAAGCGCCTGAGCCTGGGTGGCTTTGTTCGGCGCCGACAGGAACGCTCGCTGGCAAGACAGTATGTCGAGAAGTTGCAAGTAAAGACGCCTTCAGTGGAATCACCCATCGCGGGTTTAAGCGGCGGTAATCAGCAGAAGATCGCGCTTGCCAAGTGGCTGGCACGGAAGTGCGACATTTTGATCGTAGATGAGCCAACGCGCGGCGTGGACGTCGGCGCCAAAGCCGAAATTCATCATTTGCTCGATGAACTTGCCTGCCAAGGGCTGGCACTCGTGGCGATTTCGTCCGAGCTGCCCGAGGTCATGAACCTGAGCCGCCGGATTCTCGTCCTGCGCCAGGGCAGAATTGCCGGTGAACTGGCGCGGGCTGATTTTTCGCAGCCTGCTCTTATGCGCCTGATGGCGGGTGTGGAAGCAAAGGCGGCGTAGCTCGTCGCTCTCACACCCGTCACTAAGCTAACTCGCTTACATCCTTCGCAAAGGCATCAACATCCTCGGGCGTGGTGTCCCAACTGCACATAAGGCGGGATTCGTCGGGCGTCACCACGCCCGTGAGAAACTTCCAGCCACGCTCGTGCAGGCCGTGAACGACCCGCGCAGGGATCCTGGCAAAAACTCCGTTGCTCTGGACCGGAAAGGCAATCTCGATCTGTGGAATTGGGCGAAGCGCAGTCTCGAGACGTCGGGCCATTGCATTGGCATGCTTGGCGTGCCGCAACCACGCGCCGTCCTGCAGCATGCCCACCCATGGCGCGGATAGAAAGCGCATCTTCGAAGCAAGTTGACCGCCTTGTTTGCAACGGTAATCAAATTCCCGGGCCAGCTCGAGGTTGAAGAACACCACCGCCTCGCCGACGGCGGTGCCGTTCTTGGTGCCACCAAAACAGAGTACGTCCACGCCTACTTTCCAAGTGACCTCCTTGGGGGCAACTCCGAGCGCAACGAGCGCATTTGCAAAGCGCGCGCCGTCCATCTGCACTCTCAACTGGAAGTGCTGCGCCACATCCGTCAACGCCCGCAGTTCATCCAGTGAGTAGATGGTCCCGAACTCCGTCGCTTGAGTGATACTCAGAGCGCGAGGTTTGGGATAGTGAATGTCGGTGCGTTTGTTGACGGCGCGTTCGATGGCCTTGGGCTCGATCTTGCCGTTGGCACCTTCCAGCAGCAGGACCTTGGTGCCATTGGCAAAGAACTCGGGCGCACCGCACTCGGCCGCTTCCACGTGCGCCAATTCATGGCACAAAATGCTGTGATAAGACTGGCACAGCGAGGCGAGGGAAAGCGAGTTGGCCGACGTGCCGTTAAAGACGAAAAAGACTTCGCAGCTCGTCTCGAAAACGACGCGAATTAAATTTGAGGCCTTTTCAGTCCAGGTGTCATCGCCGTAGCTGTCTTCGTGGCCCTCATTGGCCTGCAGCATGGCAGCCAACGCTTCCGGGCACATCCCGGCACAGTTGTCGCTGGCAAAGTGTCGGCGACGAGGAGATTGAGCGGTCATGGCGCGAGAGCTTATAGCTCCTGACGTGTCCGATGAAAGGCAGGAATTCAAGAAGTAACTCAGATTTCTCAATGGTCGTTCGGAAATCTCCCTTAATTGTAGGAGCCGACGTTAGAAGGCTCTGACAGAGAAAATCCAAAATCCAAAATTGATCGCAGCCTCCTAACGTCGGCTCCTACAATTTCAAGACATACTCATAGTCCTTTGTCCGTTCTCCGGGTATTTTTGGCTTGCGTCGGGCGCCAATGTGAAATCTGCTTTCCGCGATGTCAGCCGAAACAACCCCTGGTAGCCGTTCATGGCTCTGACTCAACTTTTCCGGCGGAAATCTCTCGACCGACTGGTCGGCGACAGCATTCAGCCCCAGCACCAGCTAAAACGAGTGCTGGGCCCGGTGCAATTGACTGCCCTCGGTGTCGGCGCTGCGATCGGGGCGGGAATTTTCTCCAGCATTGGCAGCGCGGTCGCCGGTGGGGCGGACCATGTCGGGGCCGGGCCGGCAATCGTTGTCTCGTTCGTGCTGGTCGCCGTTGCCTGTGCGCTGGCGGGAGTTTGTTACGCGGAGTTTGCTTCGATGGTGCCGACAGCGGGCTCGGCCTACACCTATGCTTACGCGACGCTTGGAGAGTTGGTCGCGTGGATTATTGGCTGGGATCTAATCCTGGAATACGCGGTTGGAAACGTGGCCGTTGCAGTTTCTTGGTCGGGCTATTTCCAAGAGCTGCTCCGTGGATTGGGGGTGCACTGGCCGAGCTGGCTGGGGACCGATTACCGCTCGGCGCTGCAGGCGGCGAGCGAATTCAGCCGACTGCAGGCAGCGCATGGGGACCTGAGCTCGCTAACCGCGGACGTCAGGCAGGCAGCGGAGGCCTGGACGGCTGCACCTCAACTCGGTGGCTTGCATCTGGTTTTTAATGTGCCCGCGTGTTTGATCGTAGTTCTGCTCACGTGGATCTTGGTGTTAGGGATTCGCGAAAGCGCCTGGTTCAACGCCGTGATGGTGGCCGTAAAGTTGATCATTATTGTATTCTTCCTGGCCGTCGGCGCGTTCTACATCCAACCGGAACATTGGACGCCGTTTGCGCCACACGGCTTCAAAGGCATCGCCAGTGGCGCGGCCATCATTTTTTTCGCATACATCGGCTTCGATGCGGTTTCAACTGCCGCAGAAGAGACGCGCGATCCGCAACGAAACATGCCGATTGGCATTCTGGCGAGCCTGATCGTCTGCACGATTCTTTATATCGTCGTGGCGGTCGTCCTGACCGGAATGCTCAAGTCCAGTGAACTGGGAACGGCCGAGCCGCTCGCCACCGCTTTCTCCGCGCGCGGGATTCACTGGGCAGCAGGCATCGTTTCGTTTGGAGCAGTTGTGGCCACCACTTCAGTCCTGTTCGTTTTTCAGCTCGGCCAGCCACGCATCTTCTTTGTCATGGCGCGTGATGGCCTGCTGCCGCCGTGGGCCGCCAAAGTTCACCCGCGCTTTCGCACGCCGCACGTCACCACTATTCTCACCGGCGTGCTCGTCGCGGCTTTTGCGGGTATCAGCAACATCAACGAGGTAGTCGAGCTCTGCAACATTGGCACGCTCTTCGCCTTTGTGTTGGTCGCGGCGGGAATCCTCATTCTTCGCCGGACTGATCCCGAGCGCCCGCGGCCTTTCCGCACTCCACTGCTGCCGTGGGTGCCGCTCGGCGCGATCCTTACTTGCGCGTGGCTCATGCACGAGTTGCCCTGGGTGACGTGGCTGCGCTTCGTGCTTTGGCTGTTGGTGGGCCTGGTGCTCTACTGTACCTACGGTTTTAGGCGGAGCCGCCTGCGGGCAGAGATTGCCCATAATCCCGCGTCCTCAAATCGGAGCTGACATCAACTATATGCCAGGAACCCAATTAATCACCGCGCGCCCGGAAACAAAATTCGTTCAGGGCCTGGGTCTGCTGGATTCGACGACGATTGTGGCCGGCTCGATGATCGGTTCGGGGATTTTCATCGTATCGGCCGATATCGCGCGGCAGGTCGGCGCGCCCGGCTGGCTACTGCTGGTTTGGCTCGTGACCGGTGCACTGACCATCAGCGCCGCTCTGAGTTACGGCGAATTGGCGGCCATGATGCCTCACGCCGGAGGTCAGTATGTTTATTTGCGCGAGGCCTACAGCCCCCTTTGGGGGTTCCTTTATGGTTGGACGCTGTTTCTGGTTATTCAGACTGGCACGATCGCCGCCGTCGCCGTGGCGTTTGTCCGCTATCTGGGCGTTCTAGTGCCAGCCATTTCTCCGACGGCCTGGATTATTCCTCCGATCAACTTGTCCAGTAATTACGCTATTAGCCTGTCTCTCCAGCAACTCGTTGCTCTTGTGATGATCGTGCTGCTGACTTTCATGAACACCCGGGGCCTGAAGCTCGGGAAATGGATCCAAAACACGTTCACCTCAGCTAAGACGCTTTCCTTGATTGCGCTTATCCTGATCGGTTTTATGATCGGCCGGAACGCCGAGGCCATCAAGGCCAATTTCAGTGATTTCTGGACGCCCCATGGTGTCGTGCCCATCAAACCTAACTTATCCTGGGTTGCCAGTATTACTGCAAGCGCCGGTGCGTTCGGCCTCTTAGTCGCGTTTTGCGTCGCCCAGGTCGGTTCGCTCTTTTCCGCCGATGCCTGGAACAACATCACATTCACCGCCGGCGAAGTAAAGGAACCACGCCGCAACATCCCGCTGTCGCTTGCTCTCGGTACGATTCTGGTCATTACCCTGTATGTCCTGGCTAATCTCGCATACCTCTGCATGTTACCCCTGGACAAGATACAGAATGCTCCCGACGATCGCGTGGCCACAGCGGCGATCGAAACCGTGTTCAGCGGCGCGGGCCCGGCCATCATGGCGGCGGCGATCATCATCTCAACTTTCGGTTGCAACAACGGCCTGATCCTGGCGGGCGCTCGGGTTTACTACGCGATGGCGCGAGATGGGCTGTTCTTCAAGGCCACGGGACAATTGAACGCGAAGAGTGTGCCGGCGGTGGGCTTGGTGCTCCAATGCGTCTGGACTTGTTTGCTGGTCCTGCCTCGAACGCGTCTGCGTGACCCGGTCACCGGCGCACCAAAGCTGGACGCTGCTGGCCACGAACTGTACGGCAATCTCTACAGCAACCTGCTCGATTATGTTGTCTTCGCCGTACTCATCTTCTATGTGCTGACGATTATCGGGTTGTTCATTCTTCGTCGGAAGCGGGCGGACGCTGAACGCCCGTATCGGGCTTTCGGCTATCCCATCGTTCCGGTGCTCTACATGATTGCTGCCAGCGCCATTATGGTTGTACTGCTTCTGTACAAGACTGATACCACTTGGCCCGGCTTGGTAATCGTGCTGACAGGGGTGCCAATTTATTTCCTTTGGAAGCGCGGTCTTTCCCGCCAGGCCAGCCCAACTTCCGAAGTTTAGCTTCCTTCGGAAGCGGTTCATTTCTGTGCCTCGGCTATACAAAATTGCCGTTATCCGGTGTCTATCAAGACAGAGACACCTGACCGGAGCCCTCAGTAATGAGCAGCTTGGAACAACAACCGGCTGGAGATGGACAAGGCGCGCAGACAGGCGGAGTGGGCCCGCCGCTCGCCCAGGGCGAGGGCGCTTTCTATCAACGTACCGACTGGCTCAGTTTTGGAGTCACGGCCTGCATCGCTTTAGCGGTCTATTGGTACACCTTGGCGCCGGAGGTGACCCTGGCCAATTCCGGCATCTTGGCCACGGCCGCGAAGTACGGCGGCGTGGCACATCCGCCCGGGTTTCCGGGCTGGACGCTGTATGCTTGGCTTTTCACAAAACTGCTGCCCTGGTCGAACATCGCCTGGCGTGTGGCAGTGTCGTCAGCCGTTGCTGGTGCCGTTGCGTGCGGGATAATTGCGCTCATCGTGTCACGAATCGGAGCAATGATCTTGGACGGAATGCGCGGATTCAAGAGAATGGCGGCGAGGGATGAACAAATCTTATTTCTGGCCGCAGGCACGGTTGCCGGGCTCGGTTTCGGTTTCAGCACCCCGTTTTGGGGCATGGCTGTGATTGGGGAAACCTCCGCGCTGAGCGTTGCCCTGTTTGGGACGGTGCTATGTCTCTTGGTGAGGTGGTTGTACACGCCGGATCTGCTGAAATACCTTTACACGGCGTTTTTCCTATATGGGATAGCCGTGAGCGCCAGTCAGGTACTGATCCCGGCGGCACTCGGCCTGCCTTTCTTCGTCATGTTTGGCGATCGGGAACTGGGGCGGGAGCTGTTTTTCACCGCGGCGGTTCTCGCGGAATGCATACTGGTTGCTAATCACTTAGGTTGGTTACCTACGCTTGACGGTCCTACGGGGCAATTGAGCGCTGTAGGTCGGCTCTATCTTTGGATTGGCCTGCTAGCTGCCGCCATGTGCCTAGGATTGATTTTCAAAACACGTGGCGCCTTCACGCGAGTGCGCCCGGCGGTGACTGCGGGGATTCTCGCCCTCCTTGGCACATTTCCGCACCTTGAATTGCCCCTGGCATCGATGACCAATCCACCCTCCAACTGGGGCTATGCGCGCACGATTGAAGGTCTTGTTCACGTGCTCACCCGTGGCCAATTTGAGCGGATCAGCGCGACCGACAGCTTCACCCGTTTTCTCGAGCAAGTCTGGGATTACACTCGAATAACTGCTCACAACTTCGGAATCGCTTACATGCTCCTCGCCATCGTGCCGTTTTTCTTTTTGCGGCGCATGCGGCCGCGGGAGAGAGGAGTGATGCTTGGATTGCTTGTATTCTGCTTTTGCACGTTCCTAATCATGCTGTATCTGCTAAATCCGCCCAAGGACGTGGCTGCATCGAGGCTCATCGGAGGCTTCTTTCCTCCTTCGCATCTTTGCATTTCGCTCTGGACCGGTCCTGGCCTTGTCATAGTGGGAACGCTGCTTTGTCGGCCCCGAAACCCGAACCTCGATTAATCGAGCTTAACACCTAATTTTGCGCTTCCTCTGCGACATTTGCTTTCGTCCGCGTTTATCTGTGGTTGAATAGGGCAGTTGTCTATGGGCAAAGAATTCAGCATCACGCCGCGCCAGGTGCCACACGTCGAAACGAAGTTCCGCCGCATTGTCACGCCCTTGCCCCACCCGGACTCGATACCGACCCTGGAAAAACTACGTCGGTTTGAGCCGCAGTCGATGCGCGGCCAACCGCCGCTGGTTTGGGACCGCGCCGAGGATATCTTCGTCTATGACAAGTACGGCAACAAATGGCTCGATTGGAGCAGCGGGGTGCTCGTTTCCAACGCCGGCCATGGCGCTTCCGAAGTGAGGCAAGCGATCCTCGACCAGGTCAATAGCGGCCTATTGCACAATTATGTCTTCCCGAGCGCACAGCGCGCGGCATTGGTGGAATGCCTCGCCGGGGTTGCCCCACCAGGTCTGGACAAGGTTTTTCTTCTCACCACCGGCTCGGAAGCGACTGAATGTGCCATTAAACTGGCTCGCGCTCATGGGTTGAAGACGGATGGGAAGAAGAAGATCGGTATCGTCGGCTTCGAACGCGGCTTCCACGGTAGGACCCTGGGAGCACAGCAAGCGGGCGGGATGGCTGGGCAGAAAGCCTGGATTGTCAATCTCGACCGTGCGATCATCAACGCGCCTTTCCCGGACGGTTATTGGCAGCAAAACACCAGTTTCCAAACCTTCCTGGATACAATTAAGCAGGCTGGCCTGACGCCTGACGAAATCGCCGGTGTGCTCATGGAAACCTATCAGGGCGTCGGCCCGGATTTCGCGCCCGTGGAGTACGTCCGTGAGCTGGCCGCCTGGTGCCGACAATACGGGGTCGTTTTGGCGTTCGATGAAGTGCAGGCGGGGTTTGGCCGCACGGGAATGTTCTGGGCGTTCGAGCATTACGGTGTGACGCCGGATCTGATTTGCTGCGGGAAAGGGATTAGCAGTTCGCTGCCGCTCTCGGCCGTGATCGGCCGGAGCGAGATCATGGACCAGTTTCCACCCGGCTCGATGACCAGCACCCATACGGGCAATCCCGTTTGCTGCGCCGCAGCACTCGCGAACGTGAGAAAAATTGTCGGCCAGGATTTGGCCGGCAATGCCGCGCGACTCGGGCTGGTGTTGCTGGAAGGCATAAAGCGCATTCAGAGCAAACATTCCGACGTCATTGGGCATGTGACGGCGCGGGGCCTGGTGGGGGGAATGCAATTGGTGAAATCGGGCGGCAAGGAGCCTGACCCCGACCTGGCCCATGCCATTATCGAGGGGTGTTTTTACAAGGGCTTGCTCTTTTTTTCACCGGTTGGCGCCTGGGGTCAAACGGTGAAAATCGCCCCGCCGCTGACTATCAAGGAGGAAGCGGTGCGCGAGGGGCTCGCCGTGCTCTCCGAAGCGGTTGATGAGGCTGTGAGCGTTGCAGCGCGCGGGAGCTTCCGTCAACCGCGAGAGCCGGTCTCCAACGGAATTTTGGGCTGAAAGGCTTGTAGTCGGCCAATCAAGTCGGAGCGCAGCTGACCGGAGGTCTTAAGATTTGAGTTGCCAAACCGGCCATCAAGCGGCACCTTCAGCTTCTCAGGTTCGGGGCGTAGCGTAGCCTGGCTAGCGCGCTTGTTTCGGGTACAAGAGGTCGTGAGTTCGAATCTCACCGCCCCGACCATTTTTCTCGCCGGAACGCGAAATCAATTCTCTGAATTCAAACAGACTTCAGCGAACTGGACCTCGGTTATTTTCCCGCCCCCAGCGCCCGTACGAAGGCCGCGCCGCGGTCCGTTTGGTCGGTGAACACACCGTCCGCTCCAGCCTCGACGAGACAAGCGCGAAACAGTTCATCGGCAGACTTCACTCCGGAGGGCAGGGCGTCCGTGCGGATCGTGTAGGGATGGACCAGAAGCTTAAACTCGTGTGCAGTCTTTACCAGGTCCATGATTGTGAGATGTTCACCGCCTTTCGCCCGAACCACCTGCGACAGCGACGGACCGATGCCGTCGGCAAACTTTGCCAGTTCCTCCAGGCCTGCGCGACTGGTCAGGAAAGCGAAGTCGGTTCCCGGTTCGCTCGAAATCGGCTCGGCGAGCAATTGAATTAAGCGTCCCCGGTAACCCAGCTCAGTTCGCAGCCGCTTCACTTCCTGGTAGTCAAAGCACTGAAGGAATACCTTGTCCGTTTTCGTCCGGTAGCCGTAACGATCCAGCACGCCAAGGACGATGCGCGATAAGTCAACTCCCTGCTTGCGATGCCACGCCGGCGCTTTGATCTCCGGATAGATACCCGCCTCGCGACCGGTTGTCCGATTCAGTCCCTGGATGAACTGTATCTCCTCTTCGAACGTCGGGATTTGAAACGACCCTCGCCAGAGCGGAAATCGCCCGGGGAACACCGCCTTGCCTGACCGTCGATCGAATCGCTCGGTGACCTGAAGCTGTTTCAACTCCGCCACGGTGAAGTCCAGCGCGTAGTAACGGCCATCCGCGCGCTTCCGGTCGGGGAACCGTTTCGCTACATCAGTGACGGTATCGAGATAGATGTCGTGGAGCACAACCGGGATGCCGTCCTTGGTCGAGACGACATCCTGCTCGAGAAAGTCCGCGCCCATGGCGTGGGCCAGCGCCTTTCCGGGCAGTGTGTGCTCGGGCAGGTAACCGCTGGCGCCCCGGTGGGCGATGATGATTTTCGAGGCCTCAGCCGCCTTACTTGCCGAGTCGCATCCAAACAGGACTCCAATCAGCATCGGAAGGCTCAGAAATCGCCGGCTTGACGGGGAAACTCCTCTACGAATGCCTAAATGGGCGTTTATCAATTGGGGACTTGTGGAAGAAGGCCCATTACGTGTCCTCATGCGGCGAGCCTGAGACCAGTGATCTTGCGGGTCAAGCGCCGATTCTCCACCATTGAGCTGTATCCGTGGTGCCTGGTTTCCGAGAGGGTCTTAGCACCCCGATGCTTTACCGTGTGGAATACACGGGTTAATAAACGAGCGCATGCAGCCCTGTTTTCAATCGGTCGAGCCGCCGGGCCTACTGCACCAACTACCCTCAATCCTCGAGCGGATTGATCTGGGAGCGCTATTTCCCAAAAGCCAAACCCTCGAAGTCGAGTTGGGCTGCGGCGACGGATCTTTCCTCGTCGAATACGCAACTTCGCATCTCGAGCGCAACTTCATCGGCGTGGAACGGTTGCTCGGCCGGCTGCGGAAATTGGCGCGGAAAGGGCAACTGGCCCGGCTGACGAACCTGCGCGGGATCCGAATCGAATCCTCTTATTTCCTCGAATATCTCCTGCTGGCCCATTCGGCTGCGGCGCTGCACATTTATTTTCCCGATCCCTGGCCGAAACGAAAACATCGGCGGCATCGACTGATTAACGAAAGGTTTCCGACGCTGGCCCACCAGGCGCTGGCACCGGGCGGAACGGTCTATCTGCGGACCGATGACCAGGATTATTTTGAGCAAATGAATAGTGTGTTCGATGCATGCGCCCTCTTTCGCGCGGTGACGACGCCAGACGAGCTTGCCCGATTGCTCACGGATTTTGAAAGAGATTTCGCGGCGAAGGGGATCGAGACGTTGCGGGCGGCCTTTGCGCGTCGGTGACGGGTGGCCAACCTCCTTCGCTGGAGCTTCGGAAGTCGGGGAGCGGTTTGAGGGAGTAGCCAGGTTTTCTCAGATGTCAATGACGGGGCCGCCGCCGGAGCCGGAGTCCGGTGGACGGCGTCGGTGCTCGAACCGAACGCGGGCTTTTCCCGTACCCGTCAGCACATTGAGGACCATGCCGACAACACTGATGATGAGCGCACCCCAAAAGGCCGACCAAAAATCGTCCACGTAAAAATGAGGGCGAAGGACGTAACCGACCAGGTAAAGGAGGAGAGCATTGATGATCAGAGTGAAGAGGCCGAGGGTCACGAGGAGCAGCGGCAACGCGAGGAACAGGAGGATCGGCCGAATCACCGCATTGAGGATGCCGAGGAGAAGCGAGGCGACCAGCAAATCCAGCCATTTCTCGTAATGGATTCCGCTGACGAGGTAAACCGCCACGAGCACGGCGAGGGTGTTAGTCACCCAGCTTTGAAAGAATCTCTTCACGGGTGCGGAATGAGCCGCGGCAGGCACGGTTTCGAGCTGCCTAGCCGAAGATGGAAGCAGTGCCGGCCGTTTACAAGGCACAAAGCGGTCCTGCGCGAGGTCAGCCTTAATTGAGGTGTACTAAGGGAGACCGGCCAGAATGCGGAGAAATCTGGCACCGGTTTCAAATTGCACCATGGAATGTTCCAGGCAAGCGGGAACGAGACAGAACCTACCTGCGGCCAAGCCACTGCTCGATTCGCCGTTACCGAGCTTGAGGCGACCCGCGAGCACTGCCATGATTTGCATTCGGCGCGCAGGAAGGGGCAGGACAGCTCCGGCATCCGCCTCATAAAGCTCCACCGAAAAGAGCCGGTCCTGGACAAGGGAACGAACGCGGGCCGGACCTGATGGTTCGAAGTCGGAGTGGACGAGTGCCGGTTCGAAATCGTCGAAATCGATGCTGGCCAGCGACTCGGCGACATGCAACGTGCGCGGTTTGCGGTCCAGGCCGGCCCGGTTCCAGTCGAACACCCGATACGTTGTATCCGAGTTTTGTTGAATCTCGAAAATGACCAAGCCTGCGCCGATGGCATGGATGCGTCCGCTGGGAAGGAACATCGCATCACCGGCGCGGACCTCGACACGGTGGCAGCAATCCTCGACTGTGCCCGCCACGAGTTTTCGCTCGAATTCCTCCCGCGTCACCCCTCGTCGCAGTCCGACGTTCAACTCCGCGCCCGGGTCAGCGCCGGCGATATACCACATTTCGGTCTTGGGCTCGCCGCCCAGCTCCGCCGCCTTGTGCGGCGGCGGGTGCACTTGTAGCGAAAGCTTCTGCCGCGCGTCCAGAATCTTGATCAGCAAAGGAAACCGGCCTTCTTCGAGGTTCGCCGCGCCCAGCAGGTCCTGGCGATGATTCTCGACCAGCCAATGCAAGTCTTTGCCGGCCAGGGGACCATTCGCGATGACGCTGATGTCACCGGGTCGGTCACTCAGCTCCCACGACTCCCCAATCGGCAACCCGGCCGGAAGCGGCTTATAAAAGAGTTGCTCCAGCTTGCGCCCGCCCCAAACGCGTTCCTTGAAAATAGGATGAAAGGTTAGCGGGTAAAGCATCCAACCTGGTCGGGAGTTAAGATTCAAATGTCTGGAGGTCCAGGAGTTCAGTCGCAGCTTCAGCTCGCGACGACTACCGTCTCCGCCGCTTGCTGCTCGGTGAAATGTCCATAAGCGCGGAACTTGGCGTAACGTTGTTTCAGCCGCTCGGGCACGGGAATTCTCAGCAATTCTTCGAGCTGCTTGAGCAAGCTCTCGCGCAGAGTCTCCGCCATCTTGCCCGGGTTCGCATGCGCACCGCCAAGCGGCTCAGGCACAACTCCATCGACCAACCCCAACTGCAACAAGTCACGGGCGGTGATCTTCAGGGCCTCCGCCGCTTTTGCTGAAGCTGAGCGATCCTTCCACAAAATCGCGGCGCAGCCCTCGGGGCTGATCACGGAATAATACGCGTTCTCAAGCATGAGCACTCGGTCCGCCACGCCGATGCCGAGAGCGCCGCCCGACCCGCCTTCGCCGATGACGGCGGCGATAATCGGCACCTCGAAAAGCATCATTTCGCGCAAGTTTACGGCGATTGCCTCGGCGATGTGCCGTTCTTCGGCGCCAATTCCCGGGTAGGCCCCAGCCGTATCGATGAGGGTAATGATGGGCATCCTAAACTTGTCAGCTAACTTCATCAGCCTCAAAGCCTTCCGATATCCCTCCGGATGAGCCGACCCAAAGTTGCGCATGATATTTTCCTTGGTGTCACGCCCCTTCTGTGTGCCAAGGGCCATCACTTTCTGCTCACCGAGGGAAGCGAAGCCACCGACCATAGCCCGATCCTCGGCATAAAGCCGGTCCCCATGCAGTTCGCTGAAGCCGGTGAAGGCTGTCTCAAAATAATTGAGCGCAAAAGGCCGTTTCGGGTGACGTGCAATCTTGATTCGGTCCCAAGCGCTGAGGTTGGAAAAAATCTGGCGCCGGGTTTCCTCGATTTTCGCCTCAATGGAGGCGACTTCCTCCTCGAAACTTCCGCCCGGGGATTGGGTCTCGAGACGCTTCTTCAATTCCTCCAATTTGTGCTGCAATTCAACAATCGGCTTCTCGAAGTCGAGCTGATGTTTCATTGGCCCGATTTTATCGATTGCGGAAGGCTGGCGCAACGGATCATTGGTACGAACTAAGAGCCGGATTTGCATCCGGCTCTTAGCGGTGACGAGGTTTATACGCCTTCACCAAGGCGCTCAGAAGGGT
>CAYUPI010000008.1:0-172524 GCA_964446585.1 uncultured Verrucomicrobiota bacterium | reverse complement strand
TTGAGGTTCAGTTCGCAACACACTCCCAGGCCAAATGCAAAATCCGGGTTGAAACAGTTCTCCACCCGTGAGCGCTTCCCTCCACCGGGCTAAAGCCTCGTTGTTAATGAGAGGCTCTTTCCAGGTGTAAAATATCCTCAATAGGGAGAACTGTTTCACAAATAACTTACGTTCTTGAGTTTCCTCAAGAAATAGCGTTCGTACAGGATCAGTCCGACAAGTACCACGAGCGAACCAATGCCGAAGAGCAGGTCCAGGGTCGTGCCACCCTTGGAAAAATAACTCTTCAGCCCCCAAATGCCACAGCCCAGCGCAAGCGCACACGAGGCGGAGATGAAAATCAAATGGAAGGCCTTGAGCGACATAATCAGTGCCGAATGGTCAAAGGCGGGAAATCGTGGAACGAGAGCACGACCAGAAACATCAATCCCAGGAAGAAAAATGCAGTGAAAGCCATGATGCCATAAATCATCTTGCGCTCGGAAATGAGGTGCATGAAGTAGCCGGCGACGAGGAAGGCCTTGCCGCAGGCGATGAACAGGGCAACAGCGATGTTGACGGCGCGGTTGCCAAAAGGAATGTAGGAAGCGGCTACCGTGATCAACGTGCCAAAGAGCAGCGCGTAAAAGACGAAGAGATAGCGCCGGAGGTGGTGGCTGAACTCGTGGGGTGAATGTTGGTCGCTCATCGCAGGTTCTGTAATTCAGGTTTAATGCGTTGGTTAACTTTATTCAGGTCTATCGCTTCGTCCCTTCCATCAGCTTACAACAGATAGAGGACCGGGAACAGGAAAATCCAAACCAAATCGACAAAGTGCCAAAACAGGCCGGAGACTTCAATGCGGTTGGTGAACCGTTCCTGGTCGGTCTGCCACAGTTTGCTCCCAGGTCCCCAAAGAAAGCCGATGACGATCGCGCCAGCGATGACGTGCAGCGCGTGCAGCCCAGTCAAAGTGAAGTAAATGGCTGTATAGGTGTTGTGCCGCGGTCCGTAATTCTCCATCGAAACGATTTGTGCCGCCTGGTACTTCAACTCGGTGTGCTTCACCGCGCGAGCCTCGGGCGAGCGCAGGTCGTAAATCAATTTCAATTCCTTCTGCAGCTCATCTCCTGATTTGTTCGCCAGGTTGACCTCGTGGGCGTGAGCGATGACGATCTCGCCAGTCTTCCGCTCCAAACTGAAATCCTTTGACTTCTCGACCAAATGACCGTCGGCGATTTTGCCATCGGCGAGCTTGATCGAGTAGTGAGTGAACTTATCGTGATATTCGTAGGACTTGATGCCAACGAAGGTCAGGGCCAGCATGATCGTGCAGGCGTGAAATAATTTGAACCGACCATACTGCTTCATCTTGCACGAGGCCCACGCCATGACCGTGGTAATGCTTGAGGTGATCAGCACGACCGTATTGGCGGTGCCCACTGGGATGTTCAACCAGCCGTGCGGCCAATAGCCTTCGGCTGCGCCGACCCGCAACAGAACGTAGGCCGAAAACAGCCCCCCGAACAACATGACTTCCGAAGCCAGGAACAGCCAGATGCCGACCTTGGCGTTGTAGAGACCCGTGTCCTGGCGGGGTTCGACGATGTAGGGGAGGATTTCTGTGGTGGCGTGCGCTGAATCGTTCATGTGTTGAGTTTCAAAATCGCGAAATCGTTGATTCGTTAAATCGTTAAATCGTTGAATCGTTGAATCGTTGAATCGTCGAGTCCAGACGCCTGATGCCTGCGCCCAGGATCAGTCCGCTTCGTTTTGGGGAGTGAAGTCCTTGGCCTTGCCCGGAACGCTGTATTCATAAGGTCCGCGGCGCACGACGGGCACGTGAGCGAAGTTGCCATGCGGCGGCGGCGTGGGCGTCTGCCATTCCAGTGTTGTCGATTGCCAGGGATTGTCGGAAGCGACCTTTTCCCCGCTCTTGATGCTCCAGAATAAATTGATGATAAACGGAATTTGAGCCAGGGCCAGGCCGACGGCCGCCCAGAGGATTGGCTTGTGCAGGTGCATCATGTAATCGCTCAATCCGCCAATCGCCCCGGGCACGCGCGCCTGGGAATAATTGGCCCCACCATCGGCCATGCGCCGCAACATGCCGGCCATGCCTTGCGCAAACATCGGTTGGAAAATCAAGTTCATGAAAATAAGCGAGCCCCAAAAATGGACCTTGCCCCAGAATTCATTCATCATTCGGCCTGTGATTTTCGGGAGCCAATAATAAACTCCGGCAAAGAGGGCGAAGATCGTGCCGGGCGCTACGATGTAATGGAAATGCGCGATGATGTAATAGGTGTCGTGCAAGTGAATGTCGCTGTAGTTGAAACCCAGCGGCAAGCCCGTCAGACCGCCGATGCCGAACATCGGCAGAAACGCCATGACGAAGAGCATCGGCGTGTTGAAGCGAATCGAGCCGCCCCACAGTGAAAGGAACATGCAGGTCAGAATGATCACCGAAGGAATCGAGATAATCATTGTCGTGGTTTGGAAAAAGGTCGCCACCCGCGTGCCCATGCCCGTCAGATACATATGGTGCGCCCAGACGATGAAGGAGAGGAAGCCGATGGTCAGCACCGAATAGACCAGCGACTTGTACCCCCACAGCGGTTTGCGCGTGTTGTTGGCGATGATCTCGCCGACAATGCCCATCGCCGGGAGGATCAGCACGTACACCTCGGGATGACCCAGGAACCAGAACAGATGCTGCCAAAGCAGCGGGCTGCCACCGCCGCTGACATTGGCCAGTTGGCCCCCAATCGCCAGGCCTGTCGGCAGGAAAAAGCTCGTGTGCGCCACCTTATCCATCAACTGCATGATGGCGGCGGCCTCCAGCGGAGGAAACGCCAGCAGCAGCAGAAATGCCGTCACGAATTCTGCCCAGACGAAAAACGGCAGGCGCATCCAGGTCATGCCTGGCGCCCGCAACTGGATGATCGTGCCGATAAAGTTGACGGCGCCGAGCAACGACGAAGTGATCAGGAAAACCATTCCAATGAGCCAGAAGGTCTGGCCATCGGTCTGGATCGCGCTTGCCAGCGGCGAATACGAGGTCCAGCCCGCCTGGGCCGCGCCGCCGGGGATGAAAAAGCTGACGAACATGATTAACCCGCCAATCACATACGCCTGGTAGCTGGCCATGTTGACCCGCGGGTAGGCCATGTCCGGCGCGCCGATCTGCAGCGGAACAACGAAATTGCCAAAAGCAGCGAAGGCCAGAGGAACGATCGCCATGAAGACCATGATCGTCCCGTGCATCGCCCCGAAGGAATTGTACAGGTCAGGCGAGACGATGCCTTTGGCGGCGACGTCGCCGAATATCGACGCCAGCAGCGGGCCCACCAGCGGCACCGCCACGCCCGGATGGGCGATCTGCCAGCGCATCAGCAACATCAGGCAAAAGCCGAAGAACAGGAAGAACAGCCCCGTGACGCCATACTGAATGCCGATGATCTTATGATCGGTCGAAAAAACGTAAGTGCGCCAGAAGCCCACGTCCTCCTGGTGCGCTGCGTGGGTCTCAGCATGTGGAATAGCGATTGCAGTAGCCATGGCTTATAACTTCATCCGCAATTTTTTCTGCAATTGTTAATATTTATTTTGTCCCGAAAAAGTCAAAGGGCGCTAGTAAGCTGAATATCCTGCCTCGTGTCAATCACCTGATTTTGTCCAGCACGAGCAGCCCCAGCAGCAGCGGGAGATACAGAATGGAGGCGAAAAACAACTGCCGCGCGCGGGGAACGGTCAAATATCTCGAAAACTGCATGGCAAACCAGAGAAATGCCAGCCCGAGGACCAGCGCACCCGCCAAATAAACCGGCCCGGCCAACCGGAACACGAAAGGACAAAGGCTCACCGGCAATAGGCCCAGCGTATGACTGACAGCTTGCCGGCCCGTGCGGTGCCCCGTCGGATCAATCGCGGGCAACATCCTGAACCCCGCGCGAGCATATTCTTCCCGATAAATCCAGGCGATCGCCAGGAAATGCGGCAATTGCCAAAAAGCAAGGATCGCAAACAACGCCCAACCCTCGATGCTCAGTTCCCCCCGGGCTGCGGTCCAGCCCATCAACGGCGGCAGCGCGCCCGGCACGGCGCCAACCGCCGTGTTCAGCCAGGTGACACGTTTGAGTGGCGTGTAAACGAACAGATAACTCAGGAGCGAGCAAGCGCCCAGCAGGCTGGTGGTGAGATTGACCGCGCCGGCCAAATAGACCAATCCGGCCGCCGCCGAGAGACACCCGATCCACAAAACCGTTTGCGGCTGCAAGCGGCCGGAGGGCAAGGGGCGAGTTTGTGTCCGCCGCATCTTGGCGTCGTACTCTCGCTCGAGCAACTGGTTCAACGCTGAAGCGCCGCCGGCGACCAGCGCCGTTCCCAGGAGTGTGCTCAGCATTAGCAGGTAATTCACCGGCCCCCGAAAACCTAGGTAAAACCCGACCACTGTCGTCAGCAGCACCAGCATCGTGAGCCGCGCCTTGAACAGGTCTGCGTAAGTAGCCAGCCAGCTCCTTAAATCCGGAACGCCAATTGTAGGAGCCGACGTAAGGAGGCTCCGATCAATTTTGGATTTTCCGAGCAGAGCCTCCTCACGTCGGCTCCTACTCGTAAATGGGTGCTCCAAACACGCCCCCCGAGTTATTGCTCTGCGCTCCGGTTCGCTTATCAATGTTTGTGCGCTGGTTTTCATTTTTTCACTCGAAACCGTGCGCTGCCGAGGTCTGCGTTCCGAAAGGCACCGGCGTCAGCGCCGGGGCCGGAGCCCTCTCTTGCGCCAAGGCCACGCCCCGAGGACACACCAGCCAGAGCAGAGTGCTGGACGCCAGTGACAACGCGCCGACCAAAACATGCGCCGTCGCGACGTCGGATGCTTTGTTCGACCAGACCGTCGCGGCGCCGAGAAGCCCCTGCGTGAGAATCAATCCCAGCCAAAACAGAGACAGTCTGCTCACCGGGTGTCGTGCGCCGAGCTGGCGTCGGGCCAGCCAGCAGCAACAAGCAACGACGACAAAAATCGACAAAGCCACAAAACGATGCGCCATTTGTAGCCCTACTTGCAAGGCCGTTATCGGGTTGAGCGCGACGGTTTCCAATCGATGCTGGTTGTACTGTGTGACCGATGCGGCATCCATCGCCGGCCACAGCTTGCCATAGGCCAATGGAAAGTCTGGAATCGCCAGGCCCGCGTGCTGATGCCGCATCGTCGCGCCCAGGAGCAGTTGACCAAAGATGAGCAGCGTGGCTACGAGGAATAACCGTTGCAGGAGCGCCGACGAAGCGGGAGCGTCATGATGGTCGTCCGCGCTCTCGCTCTCTTCCTCGGTGCATCTTGACAACTGCGCCGGAGTGCGCCCGTGCCCGGGCGCAGCAATGTTCGCAGGCACCTTGTCGTTGGAACACTCGAATGCGCTTGAGCGATCGGAGCCTGCTGCGCCCGGCGACGGGCGCACTCCGGTTGCTCGCGTGAAGAAGGCAATCACACACACCAGAACGAAAAAGAGCTGAGCCAACGCCGCGTGAAAAACTCCGATTCCGTCCTTAAGCCAGACGACGCGCAAACCGCCCAGCACTCCTTGCAGTATGACCACGGCAAAAGTGAGCATTCCCCACCAGCGAAGCGTGCCCGGCGCACGTCCGATTTGATGCAGGCTGAAAATGGCTGCTACCGGAGCCAGCGCCGCCAACAGGACATAAACGGGGAGGACGCGCACGCCCATCAGGACGATCACCAGGCCGACCGCGCCCAGTCCCAGCCATCGTTCCCTGGCGCGCGTTTCCCTGACCCACAGCCACATCGTCAAGCCGGTTGTCAATAATCCGACGAATGCTGCCACCAGCCGGTGGCTGTGCTCGTACAAAATCCCGCCGACCCACTTCGACATTGGAAAGGCAAACATGTTGTAGCCATACGTGTTCGGCCAATCCGGCACGGCCATGCCCACGCCGCGACTCGTTACCAAGCCGCCGACGCCAATCAAGACCAGCGTCAACAACGCCAGGAGCAAAGTGTAGCGCCGCAGCCAGGCGCTGCCGCTGTTTTCAAGAGGCGACATGTAGCATTTGATGAAAAGCAAAAACCGCTGCGACTACGACCGGTCACAGCGGCTCTCTGCCAACAATCGCTATTTTGCTTCGAGTGTGAAATCTTTCGTCACGCTGCCGCCCTTGACCTCGATCTCGACCGACATCGGGGCGCTGACCGGCGCCGCTTTTCGATGATAAACTTCCAGCGTGTATTTCCCGTCAGGCACATCTTTGATGGTGTACTTGCCATCCTTGTCGGTCACCGCAAAGTAGGGATGATCCATCACGCAGGCATACGCGAACATCCACGGATGCACGTCGCACTTGAACCGCAGGAACATCTCGGGGGAGGGAAACACGAATGTCAACTCGGGGCCGTTCGGCGGCTGGGCTTTGTTATCTTCCTTGTTCCCGGAAGCGGTGGGCGTCGGATGAATGTTGTGCAGCAACGGATCGGAGTTTTTCACGAGGATTTTCTGGCCGGTCTGGATCCCCATGACGTACGGCTGATATTCGCACCCTTTTTGGTCGATCATCGCCGGAGTTGCGGACGCGCCCGTGGACTTACCGCTGATTCCTTTGAGCGTGACAAACGCATCGGCCAGTCCTTTATTGGCGCCGACGACATAAAACCGCGTCCTGACCGCTTCCGTGTGCAGCTTGCCGCAATTGGGGTCGTCTTTGATTTGCTTGATTTCCAATTCCGGCGGCGGTGTGCCATTCAGCGTGACGGTGCCCGAGATTTCCCCGGCTTGTACAGCCCCGAGCGAGGTCAAAGTGCTGACAACAACCAGTAAACAAGTTTTCTTCATATTAACCCTTCAATTTCCTAGAAAATAAGACGGAGCAACGTACCATCCGCAAAATTTCAGTGCAAGAGTTTTGTGAGATTTTTCGTGAGAGGGTCGGTGAAAGCGCGGCTGTGGCGAAGCCCAGCCTCAGCTCACATGAATGTAATACGCCTTCGATTCGCGGGCGATTGACGAATCGGACCGCGCTGCGGCTGGTCTTCGCCACAGCCGCGCTCCGTGCTTCGTCATTCGGGTTTCGTTATTCCATTCAATCCTCTCATGACTTCAGCCATCGCCAGGGCGGTTTGGGCGGCTTCGGCGCCGCGGTTGTGCTTGCGGTTGAGACAGCGCGAGCGCGCCTGCTCCTGGTTTTCAAGCAGCAGCACTTCGTGAATCAAGGGAACCCCGTGGCGCAATTGAATTTCCATCAGCGCGCGAGTCACCGCCTCTCCAATGTGCGCCGCATGCGCGGTCTCGCCACGCAGGATTACTCCAAGGCAAATGACGGCGGAGAGCGAACCATGCGCAGTCGCGGCGAGCCGGGCCGCAACGATCGGAATCTCGAACGCTCCCGGGACTCGGATAACCTGGACCTGAGTTGCCCGGGCGCGCTTGAGCTCGGCCAGGGCGGCCCGCACCATGGCATCGACATACCGCGCGTTGTATCGTGAGGCGACGATCGCAAATCGGTCGTCCGTAACCCGGACTCGGCTTCTCTTTATCCGTTTAAGCATAGCGATTAGGAAATTCGCAAATCCCTAAGCTAGACCTTTGAGCCCTTGTAGCCGCCGACGTCAGTCGGCGGATGCGTTTCGACCCATAGATCCCCGCCGACTCACCTCGGCGGCTACAAGTCACGGGCAAATCTCGTTGGAAAAGCTCAGACATCTTGCCTCTATCCCATTTCTCCATTTCGACATTCGACACTCTTTAGGCATTCGCCCCTCGCCCTTCGACTTTCGCCCTTCGCCCTTCGCCCCTCGACCTTCGTCCTTCCTCACAGCAGGTGCCCAAGCTTCTCCCGCTTCGTCTTCAAATAGTGCTGGTTGAAATGGTTCGGTTTGGTTTTGATGGGCACTTGCTCGACGATTTCCAGGCCGTAGCCCTCGAGGCCGACCACTTTGCGCGGGTTATTCGTCAGCAACCGGATCGTTTTAAGGCCCAAATCCACCAGAATCTGAGCGCCAATGCCGTATTCTCGCAGGTCCATGCCGAAACCGAGCTTTTGGTTGGCTTCGACCGTGTCGTAGCCCTGCTCTTGCAGTTTGTAGGCCTTGATTTTGGGGACGAGCCCAATGCCGCGACCTTCCTGGCGCATATAGACCACTACTCCGCGGCCCTCCTGCGCTACCTGCCGCAGGGCCTGCTGCAATTGCGGTCCGCAATCGCAGCGGCGCGAGCCAAACACATCCCCCGTGAGGCACTCGCTGTGGACGCGGACCAGCACGTTGGATTTGCCAGCCACCTCACCACAAACCAGCGCCAGATGATGCTGATTATCAATCTTCGAACGGTACAGGTGCAGATCAAAGTCGCCGTACTCGCTCGGCATCTGGACGAGCTCAACTCGTTCAACCAGTTTTTCCCGCGTACGCCGAAAATGAATCAAGTCCGCGATGGTGCAGATCTTGAGCTGATGCTGGCGTGCGAACTTGCGGAGCTCCGGCAGCCGGGCCATCGAACCGTCGTCGCTCATGATTTCGCAGATCACTCCGATCGGGCGAAAACCCGCGAGCTTGACCAGGTCCACGGCGGCCTCGGTGTGGCCGGCGCGCTGGAGCACGCCGCCCGGCCGGGCGCGCAACGGGAAAACGTGCCCGGGCTGGACTAAATCCTCCGCCACCGCCGTCGGCTCGGCCATGATGCGGATGGTTTCCGCGCGGTCGCCGGCGCTGATGCCGGTGGTGATCCCGCGCGCGGCATCGACGCTCACCTGGAAATCAGTTTTGAACGTCTCCCGGTTTTGCTGGACCATGCGTTCGATGCCAAGTTGTTGCAGGCGCTCGGAAGTCGTCGGCACGCAGATCAGACCGCGCCCGTGTTTGGCCATGAAGTTCACGGTTTCCGTTGAAATGCATTGCGCCGCTATGATCAGGTCTCCCTCATTCTCGCGGTCCGCGTCGTCCACGACGATGACCATCTTGCCGCGCCGCAGATCTTCGGTGACCGAATCGATGGAGTTGAAACTTTGCGTCATACAGCCATCACAAACTAGCCGCCGGGTCGGGAATTGCCAGCCGCAAAAGTCCCCGGAGGGCTTAGTGCTGTGTCGTCAAGCTACTGGACGCTGCGAGACGGACTCCCGGCGTGGGCTGGCGCGTCTTGTTAAGCTCAGGGTACTTCATTGCGGGATCACTGGTGGCCTCCGCGGCGGCAAGACCAAACAAAGAAGGCCAGCCGCAGCGCCAGCGGCCAGCGGGATTGCATAACTAGCCTTCAAAACCACTATGTGCGTTATCAAGATCGGATGGGTAAATGGTCCACCATCGGTGACCCGCGATTTCGACTCATCGGTTACCAACTCGCCAGTCGCCACCTGCAGAACGATGCCACCCAAAATCGAAAGCGCCAGCAATCCAATTCCCAAAATGCGACGCGTCCGGATGTTCATAGCTAGCTTAACGCGACGCTCGATGACTGCCGCCGACAGCGACGCCCGCTGAAGCCACCGACTCCAAGATTACGCCAAAGTAAGAAAACGGCAGGCGCGGCGGCGGTTCACTGCAGCAAGAGTTAGGTGTCTTCATCTCTTGTAAACAAATTAATTATCACACCTATTAGAAATACAAACAACCCGAGGCACACCACACCAACCGCAAGCTTCGCCGTTCTGTCAAGATTTGCAACCATAGCTGTCCCTACGAAGCTCGCCGCGAACTGACTGATTCGCCAATACCAGAGACCGCCTAAAACTGAAAGAACGACCCCGGTCATTCCTATCATCGATCCCGCGTTCATATTAGTAAGGCGCCCCAAGGGTCGCAAACCTAACGAGTGATCACCAGGTCATTTTGACCTGCGGTCCTGATTTTGAGCGGCCTTCCAGGGACTTTCGGCCTCATACCAGAAAGTGCCATGACAAGGAGAAATCTCAAATCTCCGGGCTTTTCATTAGTCCATCCATCCATTTATCCACCACCCCACCATTCCACCGCTCCATCACTCCATCATTCCATCCCTCCCGACATCATCCATCATCCTCCGAGAAACCGCGTAAACCGCTGCAATGCGCCTCGGCCGGCCAGCACGCCGATCTTCGGCGCCGGGACGCCGGCCCAGAACGGGTACCTCACCCCCGTCAGCCGATTGATTATGATTGCCTGTACCACCAGCAGACCGACTGCGGCCTCGAGGACGACGAGGTACGCGGGCCTGCTGACCACGCCAAGGGACACGATCAACGTCGTCGCTGCCGCTGGAGGATGCGGAACGTTCAGGAGAATCATCAGCGCTCCGGTCGTGGCCAGGGACAGGGCCACCGCCAGGATCCTGCTCCAACCAAGTTCCGTGACGATGGCCGGCCCCGCATGCTCCAACCCTGTCACCCACAGCGCTCCGTATCCGCAGACGATACCGATGGCGTGACTGCACAGCGCGTTCCGTGGACTCGCCGCCGGAGTCGTGGGCGTGAAGAACACCAGGAACGCGGTGGCCCCCAGCGAGGGAAAAATAAACGGCGTCTGGAAGACCATGGCCAGCCCGCACAGGATGCCGATACTGATGAAGCCGTTAATGAACATAAACAGCGCCCACATCCGCGCCAACCTCGCAGTTCGCAGCACGTTCGCTCGGAGCTGCTGCTGTCCCGTCTGGGACAACAGGTCCTTCAGTGTCTGTCGTTGCGCCAGGACCTTCTGGAACTCCCCCTTGGGGATTCGGAGCAGCGTACTGTCCTCACACGCGCGAAGGCTCGCGTTTCGACGACCGGAGCGGCCGGGCAAGAACGACTGCTCGCCGACGTGGTCGAGCTCCTTGAGCTGCGCCAGGACCACTTCGTCGCCGTTCCGGTCGATGGCGAAGACCTGCACCGATCCCTGGACGACAACGTAGGCGCAGTCCCCGGCTTCTCCTTCTCGGAAAATCAGCGCTGAGGCCGGAAACTGGACGACCTGGGCGACCTCGGCCAGCGCGCGGAGCTCGCCGGCCTCCAGCTCCCGGAACAGAGCCAGGCGCTGGAGGAATTGTTCGCGTTCCGCCGCAATCATGTTCCGTTCAGAGTATAGGAAGGATTAGAAGCCTCAAAGGCCGGAAAAATAGGTAAGTCCTCACGTCCTCACCCTTGCGCCCCACCAGTCCGGGGTCCAGCGGAGACCGCTTGTTGGCTAGAGAATATGCGTCATCCGATCCGTCCATAGGAATAGCCAGCAACTCAGAGCAAGACCGACAATCGGTCCCCAAAGCAGCCTCCTGTGCTCCTTACGCCCGTCGATCACGAGCATGCAAGCCCCGAGAACAGCACTCGCAAGGAAGGCGTAGCGCTTGGTCAAAACGACGTTCCTGTACGGCATTCCGTACGGCCATCCACGCGCTACGAACCAGAGTAGCACGGCGACAAAGGGTGCTGCAAAACTCAGTCATGAAGCAATTGCGGGCAGACGGGATCGGATAGTGTTCATATCGGCGTCAAAGATGAGCCACGCCAGGCTCTCGGCGTTGGCTCTGGCGCCTTGTTCGGCTTGTTCGTCATCGCTTGCTCATTTCCGCGAGCCTTTTTCGAAAACCCGAATCAGGTGCTCGCTTCAACTTCAACTCTGCACTCAGGTCCGCCAACGCGGCTAAGTCGTAAGGCTGCACAGTTCCCTCCGGGCTCGCCGTGGCCGCAAGGCACTCGAAGCACACATTAACCGACGCGACGGGCTTCCCACTCTGATCGTAGAATACGAAAGCGTGCCGCGGATTAAAGCATAAGGCCACAGGATGAGATGGATGTTTCTCGGTGAGTGCCGCGATCAGGCGCTTCAGCTGCGCCTTCGTTAGCAACGCTCCTTCCTTGTTAAGAACTGTCGCATTCAACTTTCCGTCGACAATGATGCTGGCGGGTCCGCCACCAAAATTGAACGCATAACCGCGAACCTCCGCATATTCCACTCCGGGCCACGCCCCGCCTCGCGCGACCGCGGAAAACAGAACTGCGGACGCGAAACTAGCGATAAGCTTCATAGGACCTTGTCGAAACATTGATTAACAGGATGACTCTAACCTGCGATCCTAATATTGAGCGGCCTTTGCGGAACTTTCGACCTGATATTAGAAAGTGGCATGACAGGGAGAAGATCTCAAATCCCCAGGCATTTCATGAATCCATCAATCCATCATTCCATTACTCCATCTCCACCCCCCCACCATTCCATCTATCCACCATTCCATCATTCCATCATTCCATCATCCCTCATCGCTCACTCCTCGACCGCGCTTGTCGTTTTGAGTTGGCTGCGCAGCTTCATCAGCGCCGCCAGCGCCGCCTGGCTTTCCGCGTCCTTTTTACTCTTGCCCTGGCCGCGTGCCAGCTCGGCTCCGCCATGATGCACCGTGCACTCGAACACGCGGTCGTGGTCCGGCCCGGTGGCTGAAGCGACATAGTATTGCGGCGCTTCGGAAGAAACGGCTTGCAGGAGCTCCTGCAGTTCGCCCTTCGGATTTTCGAGAATCGGCAGCGCGGACAACTCGCCAAAAGCGCCGAGGAACTCGCTCAGGATAAACTCCCGTGCGGCCTCGAAGCCCCCGTCCAGAAAAATAGCCCCAAGGAGCGCCTCAAACGTGTCCGCCAGCGCAGACTGCCGATCACGCCCGCCATGCTGCTCCTCTCCCCGGCTCAAAATCAGATGCGCACCCAGTCCAAGCTGCCGGGCATGCTCCGCCAGCGTCCGGCGATTCACCAGTTTCGCCCGCGCCTTGGTGAGCGGCCCCTCGCCGAAAGCCGGAAATTTTTCGTACAGCTCGCGCGTCAGGACCAACTGCAGCACGGCGTCGCCGAGGAATTCGAGCCGTTGATTGGTCTGGACGCGCAGACCTTGTTCGTGGGCGACGGACGGGTGCGTCAACGCAAGCTGCAGCAGGTCTCGATTATGAAACCGGTAGCCCAAGCGCTCCTGAAGTTCTGCGTAATCAGACACGGCTGCGGTGAACAGACCCTAGCCCCACAGTTCCTCGAACGCTCGGGCGCGGGGAGGCAGGCAGTGCCCTATTTCCCCTCACCCCAACCCTCTCCCTCGGAGAGAGGGGGAATTTTCGCCAGTCGTGCGAAGAATCGAGGATCGTGGGAACATGTGAGCGCTGGGAGTGCACACTCCCTCTCCTCGAGGGAGAGGGCCGGGGTGAGGGCGAAGCCACCGCCCGTAGCACACACCGCGTTTGAATCGCACCTGTAGGCCGATTCGCGCTCCGGGAGCCGGCTGGTGTTGAGTGCCCTATCACGTTGCGCCTTCCTCCTTAATAGCCGTCGCGGATGCTGTTTCCGGGGCATGTGCCTCGGCTGAAGGTGCCGGCGCTGTATGCCTTTCCTCGGGGACTGGGTCCAGGCCATGTTCCAGCAACGCCGCAACGTCGTGCTGGACCTGTTCGAGCTGATTGAGCTGCAGATTGGGATCGACGATCGTGAACACATCACCGGTCCGCGGCTCTTCGTAAATAAACACACGGCGGCCGTCCCGAACCAGTTGTTCCTTCACTTTGAGTACGCGCTTCCGTTCGAGCATCACCGCCAGGATGTAGCTGGCGGGAATGAACTGCGGATCCTGCTGTTCGATGAGTTTCCGCAACAGCGATTCGGCAGTCTCTTTCTGGATCGCGTCGGCGGCCGGGGCCGGCGCTTCATAAACTCCCTGCCAATAGGAGACGAATCCTTTCCGATCGCGACTGCCCTGGCTGTACTGTTTCTGCCAGCAATCCTGGCACAGATCCGAGCGCCGGAACTCGGATTTCTCATCGAAAAGCAGCGTATGATACGCCTCCTGATCGGCAAACGCTTTGCCGCAGCCCGCGCAGGCGTGGGCGCGTGATTGGATGTTCCAGTCGGTCATAGGCGAAGCCGGACGCTGGCGGCGTTCTGGCCGGTATTATTACGAACAACGCGCCAATCGCAACCCAATTGCGCCGCATTTAACCTTGCTCGAAACCATTAGGTTAGTGTTTCATACACTCGGATAGCGCCAGGGCGGCGGTGTTCAAAAATGAGCGAATACAAGCAGGATCGATGAACGGCGGATTTCACCACCGCGGCTGGGTAGCCGGGGCACGACTCCCAGTCCGGTGCGTGATTTTCCTGGTTCTGGTCCTTGCGCTGCCGCGCGGTCGGGCGTTGACCCTCTCCGTCTCCAACACCGGCGACAGCGGCAGCGGTTCCTTGCGCCAAGCCATTTTGGACGCCAACGCCAACGGCGGGCTCGACACGATTAGTTTTCAAATCTCGGGCAGCGGTACGCACACGATAACCCCGCTTTCGGCACTGCCCGCCATAACCGATCCGGTCATCATTGATGGAACGACGCAGCAGGGTTTCGCCGGCAGCCCGCTCATTGAAATCAGCGGCGGCAGTGCCGGCAACAACGCCGGGCTGCGTCTGCTGGCGGGGAACACGACCGTCCGCGGTTTGGTTCTAAATGGCTTCGCTGCACAAGCGATCCTGGTGCAGGGTCCCGGCACGAATATCATCGCTGGGAATTTTATCGGAGTCGATCCCTCCGGCACTGCCGCCCGCGCCAATGGCTTGCAGGGCATCTGGATTAATGGCTCGTCCGGCAACGTGATTGGTGGAATTAATGCAGCCGACCGGAATGTCATCTCGGGAAACGGGGACGCCGGCATCTACTTGCTCAACGCGGAAGGCAACGTCATTCAGGCAAACTTCATCGGCACCAGAGCGACCGGCACCGCCGCCCTGGCGAATGCCAATAATGGGATCACAGTTTCCAGCTCTCCGGGAAATACAATCGGAGGCGCCACTCCAGGGG
Organism: uncultured Verrucomicrobiota bacterium; assembly: GCA_964446585.1. Classification (GTDB taxonomy): domain Bacteria; phylum Verrucomicrobiota; class Verrucomicrobiia; order Limisphaerales; family UBA8199; genus CAYUPI01. The sequence goes on along the minus strand of CAYUPI010000008.1, from coordinate 157,772 downwards.
CGGGCAACCTCGTATCCGGCAACGGCGCTAGCGGCATTTACCTCAATGGCGCTGCTGCCACTGCCAACGTCGTCCAGGGCAACTACATCGGCACGGATCTCCAAGGCTCGGCGCTGCTGAGCAATGTGGGGGATGGCATCACGATTAATGGCGCAGGCGGCAATTTCATCGGCGGCACCGCTCCTGTCGCGGGCAACGTCATTTCGGGCAACAGCCAGGGCGGCATTTCACTCAGCGGGGCGGCCAACAACCAGATCCAGGGCAATTTTATCGGCACCGACACGACCGGGCGGTTGGCGCTCGCCAACTCCTTCGCCGGCATTACGATGTTCGGCTCGAGCAGCAATCTCGTGGGAGGCTCAAGCACTGGGGCGAGAAATGTAATTTCGGGCAATCGCAAAGATGGCATTTTCATTACCACCAATAGTCCCGCCAATATCGTCGCCGGGAATTACATCGGGGTGGATGCAACCGGCGCTAACGCCCTGGCGAATGCCTATAACGGCGTGACTATCAACAGTGCCATTTCGAACATTGTTGGCGGCCAGCTCGCTGCCTCGCGCAACATCATTTCCGGCAACTCGAGCTTCGGCATCCAAATCCTGGCAGGCGCCGCGGTCAATCAAATCCTGGCCAATTTTATCGGCGCCGATGCGAACGGGCACGCCGCGGTACCGAATCAACTATCCGGCGTCGAGATCGCGGATTCTTCCTCGAACATCATCGGAAACCCAGGCGCGGGAAATTTGATTTCCGGGAACGCGCAGGACGGCATCTACCTCCTGGGCGCGAATGCCAGGAGCAACTCTGTCCAGGCCAACCTCATCGGCACGGCGGCCGAGGGCACGGCGGCTCTGGGCAACGGACGCGGCGGCATAGGACTTTCCGACGCGCCTGCCAATCTGCTTGGCGGAGCTGCGGCCGGCTCGGGGAATGTGGTTTCGGGCAACGGAGATGCCGGAATCTACATGATCGGCAACGGGGCGAACGGCAATTCAATCCAGGGAAATATTGTGGGCGCGGATATCTCCGGTTCATCCGCCCTCGGCAACCGCTTGGAGGGAGTTTATGTCGAGCGCGCTCCGGCCAACATGATCGGCGGAACCGTTTCTGGGGCCGGTAACCAAATCTCGGCTAACAACAGCCGGGGCATCTGGCTGACGAACGCTCCTTGGAATTTAGTTCAGGGTAATTTGATCGGCACCAAAGCCGATGGTGTAAGCGACCTTGGCAACCGGTACCATGCCGTCGAGTGCGAAGCCGGCGCGAGCAACAGCACCATTGGCGGCTCTTCGGGAGCCGGCAATCGCATCGGATTCAGCCAGACAGTGTATGCAGGCGTGCGGATCCGCGACGGTAGCACGAATAATTTGATCCGCGGCAACTCGATCTTCAATAACGGGGGCTTGGGAATTGACCTCGGCGTTTATCAAACCACGCCGAATGATAATTGCGACACCGATTCGGGCGCCAATATGCTCCAGAATTTTCCCGTTTTGATCCAGGCGGTGTCGGGCAGCGGCATTGGCGTCCGCGGCACGCTCAATAGCAAGGCCAATACCTCCTTTGTGCTCCAGTTCTTCGCTAATCCGGCTTGCGATCCCTCTACAAACGGTGAAGGTCAGATTTTTCTCGGGGAGAAAACAGCGATGACTGACGCCGGCTGCAATGCCAACTTCATCGCCGCACTGGCGGGCTCTTTGCCCGCCGGATATGCGGTAACGGCCACGGCAACCGATCCGGCCAATAACACGTCCGAATTTTCTGCCTGCGTGACCGTGGCGACCGCGCCCAGCTTGTACATTAGCGCCAGTGTCAACCATCAGCTCACCCTGACCTGGAGTAACAACGTGTCCGGGTTCGTCCTGAAGCAGACGGACAGCCTTTCGCCTCCCATCCAGTGGACCGGCGTCACCAACATGGTCGTCTCGGGCAACGGCCAGTCCCAGGTTTCTGTCTCTACCACAGTCAGTAAGCGATTCTACGTTCTGATTTTTGAATAATATACGATTACAGTGGCGGCGAAGCTTCGCTACACTAAGGCTAGCGGGTTGTTGGACGTCATCTTGCCCCTCACCCCAGCCCTCTCCCCGAGGGAGAGGGCTGGGGTGAGGGGAAACAGGTGCCGCGAATAGAGGTGCCTTCCCATGAAACGAAACGTAACTGTTGCGGCTCATGCAGAGGGCTCCCAGCGGGGCGGCCGCGCAGCGTGTCCAGCCTGCGGGCTACGGCGGCACACTGCCCCCCAATCGATCCTTGGCGCGCTGGTCCTGATTTTGCTCGGCTCAGCTCAACTCCGCGCGCTCGCCCAGGCCTCGTTGATAACTATCTTGACCAATGGCCCGAGTTCAAATCGCCTGAACATCGTTTTCCTCTCGGAAGGCTACAAGACCAACGAGCTTGCTCAGTTTGCCCTGGATGTAACCAATGCCGTCAACGGTTTATTGTCTCACGCGCCCTATCAGGAATATCGGAGTTATTGCAATGCCTTCACGATTTCAATTCCCTCCAATCAGTCCGGTTCGGATCATCCCGCCAACGGTACCAACATCTCGAACTTCCATGACACTTATTTCAATAGCACCTACGACAGTAACTCGGATTTTCTGATCACCATTCCACCGAATTTTGCCGACACCAATTACAGCCATGGCCAGGGCAAAGTGGATGCGCTTCTGCAGGAGCTCGTGCCAAGGTATCATCTGCCGATCCTGTTGGTGAACGACACTACTCCTGGTGGCTCGGATGGTTTCAACCAGACCGCCATCAGCTATAGCCACGACTCGACGTTTAACATACTGACTCACGAAACCGGGCACGTCCTGGCCAACCTGGGCGACGAATATACCAATGCCTATCCCGGCTTTCCCGATACCGAAGAACCAAATACCACGCGCGAAACTCGGCCGGGCTTCATTAAATGGAAAGCGTGGATTAATACGAATACGACACCTCTTCCCACTCCGCCGATCGCCCAGTACAGTAGTGTCATCGGCCTGTTCCAGGGCGCGCATTATCACACGACCAACTGGTACCGGCCGAAACTCGATTGCGCCATGAACCATTTCGGCGTGCCCTTTTGCGAGGTGTGCAGCGAGGCCCTCGTGCTCGCTATCTACCAGCGGGTTCGCCCGATCGACACGCTCACTCCCGCAACGACAAACTTAACAATCTCAAGCCCGCAAGCTGTTGCCTTCAGCCTGACGGTGCTCCAGCCCGCCTCACACGACCTCAGCGTCCAATGGCGCACGAACGGCGCGGTGGTCCCTGGCGCGACCAATCTCACGTTTAATCTCTTGCCACAGTCGCTCGGCAATGGCACTCAATCCGTCAGCGCCGTGGTGCGGGACGACACTTCGCTGGTGCGGACCGATCCGGCCGGCCTGCTTAACCAAACGATTGCCTGGACGCTCGTCGTGAGTCTCCCACATCTGCAGTTGGATTCGCCATTGTGGCTGGCGGGCGGCCAGTTCGCCTTCCGCGTGAGCGGCCAGGCGTCCCAGGACTTCTCACTGCAATCTTCCTCGAATCTTATCGCCTGGGTTGCCCTTCAGACTAATTCCTTGGTCGGCGGACAATTCTGGTACACCAATCCGGCGGCGGGCACCATGCCGAAACAATTTTTCCGGGCAGTGACTCCGCCATAGGTCAACCACATGATTCAGGTAGCCGCATTGACCAAGTTTTATGGCGAGTTCGCCGCCGTGAACGAGCTGTCGTTCAGCGTGCAGGGAGGCGAAGTGCTGGGTTTGGTCGGACCCAACGGCGCTGGCAAGACAACCACGCTGCGCTGTCTCTCGGGCATCATCCCCCCTACTCGGGGTGCGATTCATATCTGCGGCCACGACCTCGTCACCGATCCCATCCCCGCCAAACGGCAATTGGCTTTTTTCAATGACGAACCCCGCCTGTTCGACTACCTGACGGTCCAGCAGCACCTCGAGTTCACTGCGCGCATCTATCAGGTGGGCGATTACGCGCCCCTGGTCGGCCATCTGTTGGAGGAACTGGAATTGGAGCAGAAAAAGAATGCGCTGCCGGGCGAGCTCTCGCGCGGCATGAAACAGAAGTTGGCAATCGCCTGTGGCCTGTTGCATTCGCCGAAAGTCATTTATTTCGACGAGCCGCTCACGGGCCTGGACCCAATGGGCATTCGCCGGATGAAAGATTCGATTCTTAAACGGGCGCGCGATGGAGCGGCGATCATCATCAGCTCGCACTTGCTTCACCTTGTCGAAGAAATCTGCTCCCACATTCTGATTCTTAAGCAAGGCCGCAAGATCATCGACGGCACCATTGGGGAGATCACGCAAAAATTCTCTGAGCAACCAGGCGACGCCAACCTGGAAGAGGTCTTCTTCCGCGCAACGGAAAGTAAATGACTCGGATCATGATTTCGGCGTTGCTCTACCTCCAATACTACTCTGTCAAGAACCGCCTGTTGCGGAGGTTCAAGAGGCTGAAGCAACCGAAATATCTCCTGGGCGGGATCGTGGGCGGCCTCTATTTCTACTTTTACTTTTTCCGTTATCTGTTCCGGCCCCGTGGCGGACCGAGCGCCCTGGCTACAGCGAGCTCCCCGCAGGACCTGGCGCTGTATGAATCGATCGGAGCGCTGATCCTGCTGACCGTGATGTTGCTGGCCTGGATCGTGCCCCACCAACGGGCGGCGCTCGCGTTTACCGAAGCGGAAGTCGCTTTTCTGTTCCCCGCGCCGATTAGCCGCCGCGGTCTGATCCATTTCAAACTGCTGCGCTCGCAAACAGCGATTCTATTTACGACACTCCTGCTGACGTTGGTCTCCAACCGCTTTGGCGGACGTTCGTGGAACCATGCGCTGGGCTGGTGGCTGATTCTCTCGACGCTCAATCTCCATTTTCTGGGCTCGTCGTTCGCGCGCACTATGCTGTTGGAGCGCGGGATCAGCAATTGGCAGCGGCGCGTGGGCATTCTGGGGCTTGTGGTGGTCTGCGCCGGAGCCGTCGTGGTGTGGGCCCGGCGCACGATGCCTTCTTTTTCCCTCACCCAGCTTGACAATCTTGAAACCGTCAGGAGCTACGCCGCTCAAGTGCTCGCTTCCGGCCCGGCGCCTTATCTTCTCTATCCATTCCGCCTGCTGGTGCGCCCGTTCCTGGCGCCCGATGCGCGCGCATTCGCCCTCGCCGCCGGGCCGGCTCTCATGTTGATGCTCGCCCACTATGCATGGGTCATTCGGGCGAATGTCGCCTTCGAAGAAGCCTCGGTGGAAGCTTCGCGAAAATTAGCGGAGAAAGTCGCCGCGGCGCGCGCCGGCAACTGGCAAGCATCGGGCAGGAAACCCAAGAGCAAACGCGCTCCCTTCACTCTGCGACCTGCCGGCCTGCCCGCGATTGCTCTGTTATGGAAAAACCTGATCAGCGCCGGCCAGGTTTTCACTTTCCGCCTCTGGGTCGTGCTGATAGCCACCGCGGCGGGAGCTTCCGTCGGTCTAGGCCAGACCCTTGGCCGCGCCGGCTGGGCGCAGGCGCTGGGGATGGTCTCCGTCATGCTCATTCTTTGGTCGCTCTTTTTGGGACCTCAATTTCTCCGTCAGGATTTCCGGCAGGACCTCCCCTGGGCCGACCTGCTGAAAATGTATCCGCTACCGGGATGGCAAATCGTGCTGGGAGAAATAATGGCTCCGGCCGCAATTTTGACCTGCGTCCAGTGGCTGCTGCTCATCGTCGGTGCGGGACTGATGTCTCAAACCGCCCAGCTTTTGGCTGGCACGACCACCTGGGCGAGCGCCCTCGGGGCGGCGCTGATCCTGCCAATGCTGAATCTGATCGCACTCCAGATCCCGAATGCGGCCGTGCTGCTGTTTCCCGCCTGGTTCCAGGCCTCGCGCGAAGGCGCCCACGGCATCGAGGCCACCGGAGAGCGCCTGATCTTCGCGCTCGGGCAGCTTCTGGCCCTGTTGGTCGTGTTGCTCCCGGCGGCGATTCTTTTTGTTGGCGCTTTATTTCTGCTAAAGCTTTTCGTTGGCCTGAGCCTGGCGGTTCCCCTGGCCTCGATGGCTGCGGCGCTGCTCTTGGCCGCCGAAGCCGCGCTGGGCCTGATGTGGCTCGGCTGGCTGTTCGAGCGATTTGACCTCTCAGCAGAGCAAGCGCCCTAATCGTCGCGCCAGAACATTGGCCATGGGGTGCCAACAGGGCGCATCTCAAAATTTGAGAGAGTTCGACGAGCCGAAACCCTTCGTGTTTACGCACATTTCATATCCAAAAAAAGGTTTGGCTCATACCAGCCAGGCCAACGGCCTGGGTCCATTGTGCGGAATACGTATAAGCGCCGAAAGCGCGACTCCTCGTCAGGCTGAAGCCGAGGGTGTGCAGGATGACCAGATTGAGAGATTCTGGAATCCCGCGAGCATATTAGGCAGGCCTTCAACCTGCAACCGTCGCGTGCCGACAACGAACCCAGGCCTTTGGCCTGGCATCTGAGTAGGGTCCAGGCTAAACGGGTACCAAGCTGGGTGCCAACGGAACCGACCCACGAGGCGGACATTTTTTGAGATGCGCCTGTGTCTGCACGCTGTTCGCCTAAGAACTTGAGCCAAAAGGCGATATCCGATAACAATTCCTGTGTTACATTAGACCATGACTTTAACCGAAAAAATTCTCGCCCGCGCTGCCGGCAAAGCGCGCGTTCAATCGGGAGATAATGTTTGGGTCAGGGCCGATGTCCTCATGACCCATGATGTTTGCGGGCCGGGAACCATCGGCGTCTTCAAACGCGAGTTTGGCAAAGACGCCAAAGTCTGGGACCGCAACAAAATCGTCATCATTCCCGACCACTACATCTTCACCGCCGATTCGAAATCGAACCGCAATGTGGACATCCTGCGCGACTTCGTGAAGGAACAGAATATTCCTTATTTCTACGATGTCATTGACGACCCGAATGGACATTGGGTCTTCGATCCGTCCAAAGGCATGCAGCAGCGCCAGTATGGGTCGCATTACGCCGGCGTCTGCCACACCGCTCTGCCGCAAAAAGGCCACACCCGGCCCGGGGAGATTCTCTTTGGCACCGACTCGCACACCTGCATGGCCGGCGCTTTTAATGAGTTTGCTACCGGCATCGGCAACACCGACGCCGGGTTCGTGATGGGCACCGGCAAGCTGTTGCTCAAAGTGCCCGAAACGATGCACTTTCGCCTCGAAGGCCAGTTGCAACCGGGCGTGATGGCCAAGGACGTCATTCTTCATTGCATCGGCGAGATCGGATTCGACGGCGCGACCTATCGCGCCATGCAGTTCGACGGCTCCGGAGTGGCCGGCTTATCTATGGATGATCGCATGACCATCGCCAATATGGCCATCGAAGCCGGCGGCAAGAATGGCATTTTCGAATTCGACGCTCAAACCCAGGCGCACGTCGATTATCGCAACAAGCTCAACGGCACCAAAACCACCTACGAACCGGTCACGCGCGATAAAGACGAAAAGTTCGTCTATGCTTTGACGGTGGACCTCTCGAAACTGGAGCCGACGGTGGCCTGCCATCCGGACCCTGGGCAACGCAAGCTCGCCAAAGAGCTTGGGCATATCAAACTCGACCGTGCCTACATCGGCTCTTGCACCGGGGGCAAGACCAGTGACTTTCTCGAATTCGCTCGCGTGCTCCGCGGCAAACGCGTCGCCATCGACACATTCGGCGTCCCTGCCACGCCGGAAATCGTTCACGATCTGCAGTCCGCCCGTTGGGGCCAGCAAACGATTTGGGAGATCCTCCTCGCCGCCGGCGTGCAAATGACTGAAAACGCCGGTTGCGCCGCCTGCCTGGGCGGGCCCGTGGACACGTTCGGCCGCATCAACACGCCGCTCAAGTGCATCAGCGCCACGAACCGGAATTTCCCTGGTCGCATGGGCCATAAGGAATCCCAGGTGTTCCTGGCCTCTCCCATGACCGTCGCCGCCAGCGCCCTCACCGGCAAGATCACCGATCCGCGCGAATACCTGAGCTGACCCAAAATCCAAAGTCCGATTGACCCGTCCTCCGTAGCAGGTGGAGACAATGAGCGAGCAGGAAATCGAAGCACAAATCCGGATAGCTGAACCCGCGACGTGCAACTGCGGAGGATGGACGAAGCCCGAGTAATTGCACACACAAGGCTGGCCAGGTGCATGGCCTTAAGCTGAATCTACGATCCAAAACTGGGAATTGGTTCCTCGTTCCGGCCTTACTATGAACTTAGTAGGAAAGTTTTCCTATTACTTAAATTGTTGGACCTCTCGCACAATATGAACTGCCCGAAATGCAATGCCGCCATGGAGAAGGGGTGGCTGGCCATTTACGATCCTCTTGTTATCACTCGACTCGTTTGGCAGCCGACCAAGCCTGGATACGTCCGGTTTCGCATGCCAGAAGGCTCGGAGCGCGTGATTCAACCAAGAGCTTGGGGGCATGGATGCCCCGAAGCCTTTATTTGTAAGAAGTGCAAGATCACTCTTTTCTCCTACGATGAGAGGGATGCTACTTAACCGGTCCAACGAGCGAGCTTCACTGGACGCAGCGGTCGCGTTCAGTTTGCGTCTTGGGCGTCAGCAGCGCCGCGCCAGTGAGCCCGAGTGTCAAGCGTCTGAGCACAATATCGAAGATTCCACATATGAAACAAAAGAAAACGAGCTGGGCACTTCTGGTGCTCGTCGCATTCATTGGGCTGCTTTTGGCGGCGTCCGTTCTCCCGCCCCTTTCCAAACCCAAGGCGCGAGCATCGCGCATTTCAGGGGTCAACAACATTTCGAGCTTCTCGATGACGAGCACGAATGCGCTCGCCACTGCCGCACCGGGCAAGTGAGATTCCGCACGCTTAACCCGGCGGCTCCAGGCAACGGCGCGATGCCGCTCTCGTTCCATGCTCGCCGTTTTCGCCGCGCCGTGCCTGAGGCGCGTTGAAAGCATTCCTGGACTGAAACAAACCGATACAAGTATGAATGGATTTCTTAAGCTCCTTTTCGGGCTGCTCGCATCGGTTCTCCTCTCAGGATGTGTTTCGCAGCACCAGCAGCTCGTCCATTTTCCAAGTCAAGATAAACCCATTGAAGACCCGGAGAAAGGCCGTATTTATGTCATGAGGCAGCCTTGGCTTTGGAATATTGCCAGTCACATGGCGCTCGTCACGGTGCGTGATGGCGACTTGGTAATTGGTTCGATCGCGGGACATCGCGGGTTTCTATGTTGGGAGAGGGAACCGGGGCAGGCCAGGGTTTCCTGCATTGGAGACAACGGCGGCGTTATCGTGGCCGTCGAGAAAGGGAAAGTGTACTACATGCTTCAGCACGTTGAACCCGTTTGGCAAACCATTAACCCAGCACTGCCTGGGAGCGGAGAGATGGCTACGAGACTGGAATTAGTTAACGAAGAAAAAGGCCGGAAAGAATTGAGCAAGTGCGTGCCCCCAACACACACGAAATAGCGAGGATTTGTCACGCGCCGCCTCCCAATGCGCTCCAGAGAACCGCCGCCCCGTTGGGCGGTCGGATGGTTCGGGAGAGTTTCGATGCGACTGTTGCAGTCGCCGGGCTCGTAGAGCTTGGTGCCAGGCTCGAGCTTGACGTTTTGAAAATAGATAAGTCGGAAATTGCTTGACGATGCGCCTGCAGTGGATGCCGCGATTGCGTTCTTTGTCCCACGCCGGACGGCCTCGGCGCGGCGCGAGCGAACTCCGTCATTAGGCAGACCCTTGCGATGAGCACCAATACTCTCAGATCAATCGTACCGCTGGCCTTCATGTTGCTGGCTGCAGGATGCGCGATGACCAAGCCACCGCTCCAGCGAGAGCAGGGTTATCCTGCCACGTGGCCCGATATCGCCTCTCTGGGGATAGAATGCAAAGGCCTCGACGGGACCTATGCAAACCAGGGGATTGTGATTGACGGCAAGAGAAATCCGGGCCCGATTTTACTTTCAGGCATCCTTTTGACGGGGCAGCCCGCCGAATCCAATTCGATCTCGCTCAAGGTCGTGACCACGCATGGGTAACCTGACCACGACACTTTCGCCAAGTTGCTGATCAGCTTTGGGGAGGGGAATGCCAAGACATTGGGTAGTTGTTTCTGCATTAAGCACGCTTTATTGTGCGCAGGCGTGCAGAGGTCCGGTAGCGAGGTGCCTCTCCTTTGGTCGAGCCGCTCCCAGGAGAACACTTGGTTAACGAAAGCCACCGACGGATCATTGGTTGCGAAGATTTGGGAATCCAGCGCCGGCTTCGTAACGGTGGCTCCGTTCATCTACCATTCTTACGTATGGGCCCGTTTCCAGCGCGTTGGAGATTAGACCCGAACGGCTCGTCTAACGTGCTGCACTCGACGCGCCGGTTGCGTCGCCGTTGCATATCGAGCGCGCTCGGCACGCCATGCCTGACTGGCGATAGGCACATGCTCGAGCGTCCTGGAGGCACGCCGTGAGACTCAACTGGCTGGGCCGGGCAACGATGAACAATGCGGCCCGTTCCTTGGGCCAACGCTACGCTGCGTCCTGGCTGGAACGGCTGGGCGGACGGGTCGAAGGCGGGCGGGTGCTCGAAGTGGGCTGTGGCCGCGGGGTCGGCGTGCAGATTATCCGCGAACGGTTCGGCGCCGCGTCGGTCGAGGCGATGGACCTCGACCCGAAGATGGTTGAGCGTGCCCGTTGGCGTCTGGCAGCTTCCGGGTTGGCTGGGGTGGGCCTAAGTGTAGGAGACGTCACCTCCATTAGGGCCGGCGACGCCACGTTCGATGCGGTTTTCGACTTTGGGGCCATTCACCTGGAGCCGAATTGGCGGAAAGGCCTGGCAGAGGTGCGTCGGGTTTTAAAGCCGGGCGGGAAGTTCTTCTTCGAGTGGGTCACGAGCAGTCTCCTCCGACTGCCATATCCGCTCGTTACCGAAGCCTTTGGCCGGATGGAACCGCCGGGTCCAGAGCTATTGATGCAGGAACTCGACCGTCAAGGAATCATGGTTGGACAGAGCTTTGTCTGCCCAAGACTGGCAGCGCTCAGCGGCTTTGTAGGAGACCTGATTGGCGTGGGTCTGGTAACATAACCGACGAAAGGTTTACTATTTGCCTGCAGCCAACACCTATTGATGCACGCTAATGTGTAGCCCCGCCCTGATGCGTGTTCCCCGTCAGCGCATCCATGCCGGTCAGGTCTTTCCCCAGGATCAGCGTGTGGATCTCATAGGTCCCCTCGTAGGTTTCCACGGATTCGAGATTGCACATGTGCCGCATCACGGGGTACTCGTCCGAAATGCCGTTGGCGCCGAGCATGCCGCGAGCGGTCCGGGCGATTTCCAGAGCCACGCGGACGTTGTTGCGCTTGGCCATGCTCACTTGCGCATGTTTCATCGCCCCGGCGTCCTTGAGCCGGCCGAGCTTCAGGCACAAGAGCTGGCCTTTGGTAATCTCGGTCAACATGTCGGCCAGTTTGGCCTGAGTGAGCTGGTAGGATGCGAGCGGCCGTCCGAACTGCTTCCGCTCTTGCGTGTAGGCGAGGGCTTCCTCAAAACAGGCCATTCCGGCGCCCAATGCCCCCCAGGCGACCCCGTACCTGCCCTGAGTCAGGCATTGGAGGGGAGCCCTCAGTCCTTCCGCCTTGGGCAGAAGGCTCTCGCCCGGTACTTTCACGTCTTCCAAGACGAGTTCCGAGGTGATGGAGGCGCGCAGTGAGAGTTTGGACTCGATCTCCGACGTCGAGAACCCGTGCGTTCCCTTTTCGACGAGGAACCCCCGGATGACACCGTCGAGCTTTGCCCAAATGATAGCAACGTTGGAGATCGCGCCGTTGGTGATCCACATCTTTGAGCCGTTCAGGACATACCCGTTTCCATCGCGCCGTGCTTTGGTTTTCATCCCCTCCGGGTCTGAGCCGAAATCTGGTTCAGTCAGCCCGAAACAGCCCACGGCTTTTCCGGCTCCGAGCAGGGGCAGCCACCGCTCCTTCTGGGCCTCGCTGCCGAACGTCAGGATGGCGTACATCACCAGCGAACCCTGCACCGACGCGAAACTGCGCAGACCGGAATCCCCTCGCTCCATTTCCTGCATTGCCAGGCCGTAGGCGACATTGTTGATTCCAGGGAGGCCGTACCCGGAAAGGTTGGCGCCGAGCAAACCCATCTCCCCGAGCTTCGGGATGCACTCCACCGGAAACGTGCCGGCCCGGAAATGCTCGCGGACCACGGGCAGGAATTCGTTGGTGACGAACTTACGGACCGTGTCGCGAACCAACCGCTCCTCGGAACTTAGATCGCGCTCGATGTCGTAATAGTCAACCGTTTTCGCCATGACTCGCTCGAAGTTGAACCAAAGTTGATTTTGACTTAGCGCCGACAGGCCCACAAGTGACCCTCGGCCGGCGCCGGGCGCACTCCACTAACTAACGATAGATTTTAGGTCAGCAAGGCAAATCAGGCAAATTGCACAAGCTAGGAGTCCGTCAGTCGATGTGTGCCTCGAGGCGCCGCAGTTCTTTGACATCATAATCCTGCGTAACGGTCACGCCGCTCCGGCGAGCACGGCCGGCCCCTTCCTTCGAGACCTGGTTGAACAAAAACGTCTCGTCGAAATCCCGATGTCGTCTATCGGGACCCTCGGTCCGAGCGCATCCGGGCCCGGAGGAGGAGCCGTCCCCCCATAGTGTCCCCGCCACGGCGGACCTGTCCCGCTATGATCCCGCCCCCGGCGAGACAACGGAGGAGGAGGCCCCTTGTTCGTGCATCGCAAAGGTTCGCTTGTTACAGCGCGCTAGCACGCTCTAGTATCTACTACCACCGACCAGGACCAGATTTATTTACTCGCATAGCAGCGCGCTATGCACGGCTCACGCACTTGCCGCGCCGGCTCGTCCCGCAGAAGCCTCGCACGAAGGCGGAAGCTTCGGCGAAGGCGGTTCACGAATCACGCCCTCTTCGAGATTGGTGTTGAAGCTGCCGAGCAGCCTGACGCATGATTTCGGACGAAACGCGCACCATCATTTCGTGGGCCGGGACCGCTGATGAAACAGATTCAACGACACTGCGCATTGGTTCTCGTCTGCCTCGTGACTGGGCTGACGACCTTCACCGCTGCCGCGCACGACGGCTCACACGCCTCAGTCCACGACACGGTAGCTGCTGTCATCGAGCGGATGCGGACACAGTGGACCCAGCAACAACTCCTCGAGCTGACCGTTCCCAAGGTCGAAGTGTTCTTGATCGCCGACGAACGCCAGGTGCTCGGCACGGCGCATGTGCGTTTCCGCGTGAATGTGCCGGTCGTCGTCACCGTTGTCCGCGATGTGAGCCTGGGTGACGAACCGTTCTGGTTACGCGAGCGGGGATTCATTGCCACCGGTTCGAAGGTAAAGCTATCAAGCCGCGATTTCGACCTCTGGGAGAAATCATTTGGCGCCGGTGAAATCGGCCTCGGCGTTCACAACCTGACCGGGCGTGGCATCCATTATCTGGTGCTCCTGCGGCCACAACGCGCTGCTGATGCGATTCGGGTCTCGGAGCTCTATCCGGCGCATCTACGCACTGCTTCGTTCGTCGCCGGTGTCGAACCGTTCGTCGATCAGCCGCTGCGTCTCAGCACCGTGCCTGCTGAGCTGGAAGGTCGGGTGCTCGTGCGGACGGACAGTGACAGCGGGGAAGATGCGCGCCTGGTCAATCTCTTCAGCAAGACTCGATATCCGGCCTCCGATCACCCGGAGCACGTGGTGCTGACCTGGAGCGGCGACCCGCGCACCACGCAAACGATTCAATGGCGGACCTCCAGCCGGATCAAGAGCGGCGTCATTCGTTATTGGCCAAAACTGGCCGCCGTGACGCAAACGGGCCCGTCCCGCCGCGCCGGGGACAGCGCACCCGACCATGACCTGGAAAATTCCAGGCGCGGAAACGGTGAACTCGTGTGGCCGAAACCCGCCCGCACTACCCGGCTTTCAACACCCACCCTTCTCAACGATCCTTTGATCCACCGACATACCGTGGTTTTGAAAGGCCTCAAGCCGGCGACAACTTACCATTACTGCGTCGGCGATGGTTCGGCCGAAGGCTGGACCTCTCCGGCCGAGTTTACCACCGCGCCGGCGGGTGTGGTACCTTTCTCGTTCATCTACATGGGTGATGCGCAAAACGGCCTCGATCGCTGGGGCGTGCTGTTGCACAAGGCTTATGCGTCGCGCCCGGACGCGGTCTTTTACTTGATGGCGGGCGACCTGGTCGATCGCGGCGCCGAGCGTTGGGACTGGGATAGTTTCTTTGAAAATTCAAAAGATGTGTTCGACCGCCGCCAGCTCGTGCCGGTGCTGGGCAATCATGAATACCAAAATGGGGACCCGAAGCTGTATCACGCACAATTCAAGCTGCCGCGGAACGGGCCCGCGGGTATTCCTTCCGAGCGCGCCTACTCTTTTGAGTATAGCAATGCGAAGTTCATCATCCTCGACTCCAATCTCGACCCAACAAAGCAAACGGCCTGGCTGGAGAAACAGCTCGCGGTCACCAAAGCAGTCTGGAGAATTGTCAGCTACCATCATCCAGCCTATTCCTCCGGCGGCAACCGCGACAATCCCGAGGTGCGCAATGCCTGGACGCCCTTGTTCGATAAGTATCACGTGGACCTGGCGCTGCAGGGCCACGACCACGCGTATTTGCGCACCTATCCCATGCGAGGACAGCAGTGCGTTTCCAGCGCCAAAGACGGCACGATCTACATCATCTCGGTCTCAGGGACCAAGCATTATGAGCAAAAATCCCATGACTACACCGAAGTCGGCTTCACCAAGCTCTCGACGTATCAGGTGCTGGACATCCAGATCACCGACAACCGCCTGGTCTATCGCGCGCACGATGTCGATAGCAAAGTGCGCGATGAGTTCGTCCTTGAGAAATAGAGTCGAACCCTATGTCAAACCCATTTTCACATTTCTGCCAGACAGGGGCGCGTCTTGACACTACAACCATCGAAAGCGGAGAAAGCGGAGTGCGCCCGTCCACGGGCGCAGCAATATGCGGCGGCCGACGGGCATTCGAGTGGTCGAAAGCGCCTGCCTGGTCGGAGCTTGCTGCGGCCGAGGACGGCCGCACTCCGATGGCGGTGGGAAGATGTGCCCGCCGGAGCATCGTGGGTCTCCTGGCGGCCGCAATTTTCTTGCTCTCGGTTCCCACTTCCTTTGGTGCTCCAGTTCAGGAAATCCCGCCCAAACTTGTCGTCCTCACCTTCGATGATGCCGTAAAGTCGCATCGCACGTTTGTCGCGCCGTTGCTCAAAGAACTCGGCTTCGGCGCGACTTTTTTCGTCACCCACAAGTGGATGGACGACCCGACCAATTTCATGACCTGGCAGGATATCGCCGAGATCCAACAAATGGGCTTCGAGATCGGCAATCACAGTTGGACCCACTCCGATTTCTCTATGCCGAAGAATGCCGCGCATCTGGCGGGCGAGCTCTTCCTCGTGGAGCAGGAGCTTGAACGGACTAAACCCAAAGTTCCGCGTCCGATTAGCTTTGCCTATTGTGGCAACACCTTCGGCACGGAAGCCGTGCAGCGCTTGACCGAACTCGGTTTTCGTTTTGCCCGGCGCGGTGAACAACCCGAAGCGGCCTATGGCAAACTCGAGGTGGGCGCGACTTTCGATCCCATGCGTCATCACCCACTGCTGATCCCGACCACGGGTGATGCTTATCCGAACTGGACGCTCGAGCATTTCAAGCGCGTCGTTGCCTGCGCCACCAACGGGCAGGCCGTCGTGCTTCAGTTTCACGGCGCGCCGGACATCGCTCATCCCTGGGTGCACACGCCGCCCGAACGCCTCCGCGAATATCTGGCGTATCTAAAGGAAAATAATTTCCACTGCATCGCTGTGCGCGACCTCGAGCCATACATCGACCGCGACCATTTGCCCTCCGACCCGCTCTTGGGCGCGCGTCAGCCGCCCCGGCCTCCCGAGCGCCTGGCGATGCCCACGGAAGTCATGGCGACCCGGGCCGATTTGCGATTCTGGCTCGAAGATATTCTCGTCGATCATCGCTACGCGTGGGAGGAGGCGGCCCGTGTCTGCGGTTGGACTACGAACCAAGTGCAAGAGAAGGCCGCCGAACTGCACATCAAATTGCCGACCGAATCGTCGCTGCTGATTTCAGGAACAAATGCAACGAAGCCCAAGGCCAAAGGTGAGAGGATAGGGTCAGATCAGAGCCTCCTCACGTCGGCTCCTACAAATCGCGGAGTCCACGTTCTGCCCTATCCAGGCACGCGAGAAACGCGCCGGGGATTCTTTGCCAATGTGGATGCGCAGCGAGGCACCAAAGCGAGCGTCTTTCTGCCCTGGGACATTACAAGCTACGCGGTGGTCGATTTGCCGGAGGCGATTTTCAGCGGCAACCGGTTGCTCTTTCTTGCCCACACACACGTGCCGACCATCTGGGATGAACAGAACGTTATCATTGACAACGTGGACTGGGTGCGCGAGGCGGACGGCGGCTTGCGGCACGAGCGCGTTCTTCCGAACAAAATAGCTTTCGGTGCTTCTATCCGCCCGAAAGCCGATGTTGTGGAAATGGAGCTTTGGCTGCGCAATGGCACAGATGCGCCGTTGCCACACCTGCGAACTCAGATCTGCACAATGCTGAAGGGGGCGCCGGATTTCAACGAACAGACGACAACCAACAAAATCTTCCGGTCTCCATCCGCCGCCGTCCACTCCGCCGGCGGTGACCGTTGGATCTTGACAGCCTGGGAGCGTTGCGGGCGAGCGTGGGGCCAGCCGCTCGTGCCGTGCCTGCACGCCGACCCCATCCTGCCCGATTGTGCGCCGGGTGAGACAGTCCGCGTCCACGGCCGGCTTTGGTTTTACGAAGGCAAAAATGTTGACCAGGAAATCGCCAAGGCCAACGCGGAGTTTCATTCAGCGCCGTCGGAAAAGCCGCCATCCAAATAGAGATCCGGCGGCGAATGACGAACCATCTCTGGATGACAACAAGGCGGGAATGGCCGGGTACCAGACGTTGGAGCGCAAATGTCGGCGTTCTCTTGAGTTGGATCGGCCTGCTGTGCTGCTTCCCGGAAGCGCTATTCGGCCAGGAGCAGTCGATGACTCTCGACGAGTTAGTGCAATCCGCCGAGCAATGGGCCAGGGAAAACCTCGATGAGAACGTGCTGCGCAGCCTGCAAGAGGTCGATCAAAAAGAGGTAAAAAAATTCCTGGCGGCGCTCGAGAAACAATTTCACGGTGAGTACGTCGTCGATTTGGCAGCTCTAAAGGACGGCGCGAAAGCGATCATCCCGCTGCTCGAGAAGTACACCGAAACTTTGCCGTACGCGGTATGGTTAAAGGTTCAACTGGACTACCTTGATGTGGCGGATCAGATCCGTCTGATCATCCCGGCGCCCAAACCGGAACCTGGCAAGCCACCCAAACCACTCCCCAATCCCTCGCCGAGCGTCGTGCGCGAGATTTGGATCAAGAAATTCGCTCAACGGCCTTGGCCAAAGGCTGCTCAGCCATATGTCTCGGCGCTCAAACCCATTTTCCGTGCCGAAAAGGTTCCGCCGGAATTGCTCTGGATTGCCGAAGTCGAATCGTCGTTCGATCCCCGAGCGCGCAGCCCGCAAGGCGCCGCCGGGCTGTTCCAACTGATGCCGGCGACTGCCAAACGGTTCGGCCTTCGGACATGGCCCTTTGACCAGCGACTCAAGCCGGAAACCAGCGCGCGCGCCGCCGCTCAATACCTGCGGTACCTCCACAATCAGTTCAAGGATTGGCGCCTTGCCTTGGCCGCTTACAACGCCGGCGAAGGCACCGTCGAAAAGCTGCTGGCCCGCCGCAAAGCCAGGACCTATGACGAGATTGCCACCCGTTTGCCTGCCGAGACGCAATTATTCGTGCCCAGGGTGGAAGCCACAATCCTCCGCCGCGAAGGCCTCAAGCTCAGCCAGCTTTGAGTTGAATGTGGCGGAGAGCGCCCGTCCTCGGGCGCAGCAATGTCCGTATTGGCTCGTCGCTCGATGCTTCCAAGGCCCTGAGATGATCGCCTGTCGATGTGCCCGGGGACGGGCACACTCCCGTCTAACGTTGCTGCGCCCGGGGACGGGCGCCCTCCGCAGTTTCGATCGCGGTTGATGATTGGCTCTTGGTGCTTTTCCGGCGTTCTGCTAATCTGCGGACATGGCTCGCAAGGCATCTGCGGACTCAGAATCATCGCACGGATTCGGTGATATCATCGGCGTGGCCTTGCTGGCTCTGGCTCTCCTGCTACTGGTCTCGCAGTTGTCGTTCGACCGCTTCGACCTGGCCATCAACCGGGATCCACCAAACAGACCCGCTCATAATTGGATCGGGCCTTTGGGCGCAAGGTTGTCTTTCGCATGTTTCTTCGTGTTCGGCTTTTCAGCTTACATGTTGCCCCTCCTGTTGGCCGCCTTCGGGCTGGCTTACTGGCTGGAAACACTCTCGTACTTGAAACGGCGGTGGGTCTGGGCGGCTGTCCTGCTGCTTTCTTGCATGGGCTGGTTGCATCTCTTGGATCTGCCTCATTTGCGCGACACCTCCTCCTTGTTCAGCCGCGCGCGGACCTCCATCGGCGCTCCCAGCATTGGTGGATTCGTCGGCATGACACTCCACGACTACTTTTTCTGGATGCTCGGCACTGTCGGCGCCGGCATCATTTACGGCGCTCTCGACCTAATTAGCCTGCTGTACCTGACTAATTTCCAGTTAGGTCCCTGGGTCCGCCGGGTCTGGGAGCGCAGGGTTTTGGCCGAAGCCGAAACCTCCCCTGAAGAACAGGCGTTGGAACGCCGGGCGCGGGAGTTGCAGAAACAAGCCAAGAAGTTGCAGGAGGAAGTCGAGCGCTCGGGCCTCGGCGCCGACCTGCAACCCGTGCCCGAACCGACCGTCCGCGATCTGAGCATTTCTCAAAACAAGACCGGCCGCGGCAAAAAGCCCGCCCCGGCCGAACCGGTCAGGGAGCCTGAACCGGCGGACGAAGGCGAAGTCATTTCAGCTCGGGAACTGATAGCGGCGACGACCGCGGAAGTGCTCGGCCAGAAACCCGAATCCACAGGCAAGCCGGCCGATGCCAAATCCGAAACTGCAACCACGGAGGCATCCGTGACAAAACCTGGTGAAGCCAAAACTGGACCCGAACCACAGATTTCCGGCATCGCTCCCGCTGCGCCTTCGCGCCCGAAGCCAAAGAAGCCCAAACCACTCAGCGTCGCTTCCACCCCACTCATCGGCAATTATCAATTGCCGCCATTGGAATTTCTGTCGCAACCGGACGCCAACCTGAAGCCGACTGAGTCCAAAGAGGAACTGCTGGCCAACGCGCGGCTCATGCAGCAAACGCTCGCCCAGTTCGAGATCCCGGTCGAGTTGGGCGATATCACCAAAGGCCCGACGATTACCCGCTACGAACTGCACCCGGCGCCCGGCGTGAAGCTCGAGAAGATCACTGCGCTCAGCAACAACATCGCCGCCGCGCTCAAAGCCGAGCGCATTCACATTCTGGCGCCGGTGCCGGGGAAAAGCTCCGTCGGCATCGAAGTCCCCAACATGATCAAGACCAAGGTCATCATGCGGGACCTGCTGGAATCCGAGGATTGGCGCAATACCAAAGCTCGCATTCCGCTGGCCCTGGGCAAGGATGTCTATGGCCACCCGATTGTGGCGGACCTCGGGGAAATGCCGCACCTGTTGATCGCGGGCAGCACGGGCGCGGGCAAGTCGGTTTGCATCAATGCTATCATCACTTCGTTGCTCTACCGCTTCTCGCCCGATCAACTCCGCTTCGTCATGATCGATCCGAAGCTCGTCGAGTTGCAGCATTACAACACCCTCCCTCACCTGGTTGTTCCGGTTGTCACCGATCCCAAGAAAGTGATTCTGGCGCTCCGCTGGGTGGTCAACGAGATGGAGAAGCGGTATCAAATCTTCGCCCGCGTCGGCGTCCGGAACATCGTTTCATTCAACTCGCGGCCAAAAAACAAACCGCTGCCGCCCGTCGAGCTCGAATTGCCGCTCATGGCCAGGAAGGAAAAAGTCGAGCCCGGCGCCGACGGTTTTGCCGTCGAGGTGGACGAGCAAATCGTCGTGCCCCGCGACGACGACATCGTCATTCCAGAGAAGCTCAGCTACATCGTGGTGATCATCGACGAGCTGGCGGATCTGATGCTGGTCGCGCCGGCGGACGTTGAAATGGCCATCGCCCGGATCACGCAAATGGCGCGGGCTGCCGGCATCCATTGTATCATTGCGACGCAGCGGCCGAGCGTGGATGTCATCACCGGCGTGATCAAGGCTAACATCCCCGCCCGCCTCGCCTTCCAGGTCGCGGCCAAAGTCGATTCGCGCACCATTCTGGATGCGATGGGCGCCGACAAATTGCTCGGCAAAGGGGACATGCTCTACCTGCCTCCCGGCTCAGCCAAGTTGATTCGCGCCCAGGGCGCGCTGATCACGGACCAGGAGATTCTGAGCATCGTCGAGTTTATCGCTCGTCAGGCCAAGCCGAGTTACGAGCTGGAGATACACGAACAACTCTCCAAACCCGCCGGAGGTTTCGAGGACGCGGGTGGCATCGACGAAGATGAGGAAGTGATTCAGGACTGTATCGAAGTCATTCGCAGCGAGCAGAAAGCCAGCGTGTCGTTGTTGCAGCGCCGATTGCGCCTCGGTTACGGACGCGCTGCCCGCATCATGGATGAACTCGAAAACCGCGGAATCGTCGGCCCCAGCAAAGGCGCCGAGCCGAGGGATATCTTGATCGATCTGGATGGCAGGGGTGCTGATGGCAAGGGACAACAGGCGGTCTGACCGCATCAAGGCTGCCGAGCCTGCAAACCCGCGAAAATCGAGATTGCAATCGGAAATGAAGCCAAATCAGAAACGCCAGGCGAGGTCTAGCCTGTTGGTGGTGGTAATTTTCGCTTTGAATCCAGCTCTCCTGTTTGGCGGTGAAACGGCCCAGCAATCGAGCATGAAAGGCTTTATGGAGCGGCGCGGCTACCAGTGCATCGCGCTCAAGCGCACGGAACTGAATCGTTTCTGGGTGCAGGGCAAGCTCAACGGGAGCAAGGCGGTGTGCATGATCGATACCGGGGCCACCTATACAGCTTTGGACTCGCCGAAAGCGACAAAGCTCAAGCGAGTGCAAAAGACCAAAACCAGCGGCCGCGGATTGTTCGGTGCCGCGCCGAGCGAAATCGAGTCGGTCAATATCGATTCTCTACAGCTTGAGGGTGTCACGATTTCAAATGTTTGCGCCCGCGTCCGGAACTTGCACGCTCATCACGTGGTCCGCACGGGTTCGCGAATAGCTCAGGCGGGACCAGATATCAGCGAAGATTTGCTGATCGGGATGGATCTGTTAGAGGCGATGAATGCGATCATGGATTGTGGCGGCCCGGCCGCGCTCTACATCCGGGCGCAAGAGCCGGGAGAGCAACTGGGCCGGACGATGCATCAATCATTCTGTCAAAGCGGTTTTGCTTGGATTGCATTGACCAACTTGTGGGGCTGCTTCCTGGTCGAGTGCCGGATCAACGAGCATCCAGCTCAGCTCCTGCTGGACACTGGCGCGCCGGACACAGATCTCGATCTAAGTCAACTAAAGGCCTTTCAACTGACCGTGCATGGAAACCTGGGAACATCCTCTGATGTCAATGCCCACAAGTCCGAGTTGGATTATTCGATCGTGGACTCGTTCGCCATAGGTGCCTACGAACGGAGAAACTTCCCGGTCGGTGTCGTCGATCTGCGGCTGCCCAATTCATCCTTTGCCGGCACGAACCAACTGCCCATGGCAGGGGCGCTCGGTGTCGATCTGCTTGGACGAGCGGGCGCGCTTATTGATTGCGCTGGGCAAAAACTCTACCTGAAACTGGCAGCCAATTAGCGGTTGTGGCAAACCGTCGCTGCAGGAGTTCGAGTTCAGCAATTCGCCGTCTCGGGCTCGGTCAGCGGTTCACCGAGCGGAAGAGTTCCCGGCAACGGAACAAACTCCTCGATTCGACGCCAGAGGTTGGAAAAATCCCGGTTGACGTCACCGGAAAGACAATCAGTCACTTCGCCGCTCGCGTCCGGATATTTGTCGGTCAATTGGCGAAAGCTGAACTGCGGATGGTAGAAGGCATAGACCAGCTTGCGCATGTTCTCGATGCCAGTCCGAAGGGTGCGGGCGTATTCGGCGAATCTGCTTGGAGAAAGATCCCCCTCCTTCAGCGCAGCGTCAATCGTTTCCCCGGCCAACACGCCGCTGTTAAGCGCGAACAGCACACCGCTGGAGAAGACAGGGTCCAGGAAACAAAACGCATCTCCTGCCAGCAACAGGCCCTCTTGGGCGCAGTGCCGCGAGTGAAAGGTGTATTCGCTGGTAATAAAGTACTGGCCGACCTGTCGCCCGCAAGCCAGATGGTCCTTGATCCACAAATTCTGCTCGACTTCACGCTTGAAAATTGCTTCCGGCGATTTCACGCCGCCGCGAGTCAGATATTTGCCTTCGGCCACGACCCCCACGCTGACCATGTCGTTGTGCTGGGGAATGTACCAAAACCAACCCTTCTCCGGCACATAAGCCACCGTCGTTGCGCCTTCATCCAAACCAGGATCGCGTTTGGCGCCACGATAGTACGTCCACACTGCCACCTTGTTGAGCTGCGGGTCTTTGACTCTCCAGCGGTTGCGAACGGCCGCGAATGATTCCTTGCCCGAACAATCCAGCGTCAGCGGCGCGCGATATTCCTCTGGGCGACCACCACCGTCCTTCGCCGCTACGCCGACGACCCGTCCGTTTTCTTCCAGCAAGTCGGTCACGGTGATTTGCTCCAGCACCACGGCTCCTTTGTCGCGCGCGTTCTCCATCAACATTTGATCCAATTCGGACCTCAGCACTTGCCAGGTCTGGGCAACGGTGCCCCGGTCATAGCGGTCGAAAAAATAAAATGGTTGTGAGGCCTGGCCGTTCGGGGAGACAAACTGGACGCTGTACTTTTTGACGAAGGCCGACTGGCGCATTTTTGCGATCAAACCAAGCCGTTGCAAAGGATAAAACGTGAAAGGCAGAAGCGACTCGCCGATGTGGTAGCGTGGAAATTTCTCTCGTTCGAGCACCAGCGCGCGCCGTCCTTTCTCGGCCAGCACGGCGGCGGCAGCCGATCCCGCCGGTCCAGCGCCGATGATGACCACATCAATCTGAGTTTGGTCCTTCATTCCTTATCAGGTGCCGCAGAAACGTGATACATCCTCTATTTTCCCTCAGCACTTTCTCTGACCGGGGGTAGAATCTCGACAATTTCGGACAGGGGCCGCTTTTGTGGGTCGAGAATGTTCGCCCGGCGACCATACAGACTACACGGTTGTTCCAGGTTCAACGCTCGCCGAATCAAATCATCCGCCTCGACGCGAAAGAACGCTTTCGCAATCGTGCTGTGAGGAATGCTGCAGTCCTTGAGAATGCGACCGAGCGGACGGTGTTCCTCCAGGATCAGCTGCCGCGCTTTGGCGGGAAACAGCGCCAGATTCATCTTAATGGCGCCAAATTCGACCGGTCTCCCGGTGCCATTGAGCTGGAGCACCACTTCGCGGAAGTAGAAATCATCGCGCTGCTCGCGTCCCAAAATGCGCAGATGAATGTCCGCGCCATGGAAAGATTCCAGCGTGGGAGTCATGTCGTTTTCGTGGACCAGAAGGCGATGGTACGGCTCCGGAATTTGGTCTCCCGCGAGACGCTCCATTTTCGGCAACACCAACCCCGCCCGGGCATAGAAATCGTCGAGCGGATAGGCGATGGGCAGCGCCGTAGCAGGGGGCGGAGACGTCATGGGATCAGACATAGCGCGCATTCCGATGTTGAGGCAGGAAGAACTCGTGCAATAGCCGATCGACCTGCAGCAGACCGTCCCGATTCAGCAGCACCTGGTCGCCGTCGGTAGCCAGGAAGCCCCAGTCGCGCAGCCGCTGCAGTGGCTCGGCGAACCGCTCAGCCAGCTCGACCCCGAACTTCTGCCGGAAGTAAGCGCGGCTGACGCGGCCCAACTTGAGCTGCAGGACGAACTCGCGAATCAAGCGTTCGTCTTCGGTCGGGGTCAACGCCCGGCCAATCGGCAACTCGCCTGCCTCCAGGCAAGCGACATAAGGTTCGAAATCAGAGTGGTTCTGGTAATGCGTCCCACCCATATAACCAAAGGACGCCACGCCCAGCGACAGCAAATCAGCCCCAGCCCACAGACGGTCCCGGTACACGAATTTCGTCCGAGCCGGATCTTTGACCGCCGTGTAGGCGCTGCCAACTGTGTAGCCGGCCTCTTCCAATGCGTCGAACGCGTAACTCACCCACCGCCGCTTGGTGTCCCAGTCCGCCACTGGCGCCACCAGTTTGCCTTCGGCTTTCATCTGTCGGTAGATCGTCGTGTTGAACGGAATCTCCATTTCGTATATCGTCACGCTATCCGGCGACAGTTCGATGGTCCGGCGCACGCATTGCCTCCAGTTGGCCTCCGTTTCCTCAATCATTCCTGCGATCAAATCGATATTGATTTGGGGAAATCCAGCCGCGCGTGCGCCCGCGTAGGCACGGGCGATTTCCTTGCTGTGATGCGCCCGCCCGTTGATTTCCAGGATATGGTCGTCGAAATTCTCCACCCCCAGGCTGAGCCGCGTCACACCCAGCTCGCGGATCGCTTTGAGTTTCTCATCGGTCAGTGTGCCCGGCTCGCCTTCGAACGCGACTTCCTCGGCCTCGTCCCACGGCAAAAGCGACTTCATGCCGTTAGTCAGGTGCCGGAGCTGATTGATCGAAAGATAGGAGGGGGTGCCGCCGCCGAAGTAAATGAAGTTGGGCTTTCGCCCGCCAACAAACGGTTTGCGCGCATACAGGGCGAACTCTCGCAGGACGGCGTCGAGGTATCTTCGAATCTGGGCCGAATCCTTGTCCGTATAGACTTTGAAATAGCAGAAGTGGCAGCGCTTGCGGCAAAACGGAATGTGGACGTACAGGCCGAGTGGGACACTCGCGAGCCGAGAGTCGAGAGTTGAGGGAAGCCGATCGAGGGCAGCGTGCAGCTCGGGCACGAATTCCGGTTTCCAGAACGAAAACGGCGGATAGTTCGAGACGAAATAATTTCCGACGGTGGTCTCCTTTTGGAGCGCCGGCGCCGTTGTCCCGGTGGTATCAGTCACAGTCACGGTTTGAGTCTCCTCGATGCGCTCATTTCGTTCCAAGACAGTACACCATGCCATCATCCGCCCCAATCACCACTCGCCCATCCGCCACCGCTGGTGAGCTTTCAATCGGCTGGCCCGCGTCATACGACCAAAGCTCTTTACCCTGGGCCAAAGTAAGCAGATACAAGCGCCCGTCATCCGAGCCCACCACCACTTTGTCCCCGCAAACCACCGGCGAGCTATCCACCTTGCCGCGGGTCGCAAAGCTCCAAACCTGTTTGCCGTCATCGCGGTTGACGCAGTGTACCAGCTTGTCCCGGCCGCCAAAAATCACGCGGTCGGCCGTGACTGCCGGCGAAGCGAAGTACGGGAAATTGCGATCGTGAAAGGACCAGGCCTTCTCGCCTTTTTTCAGGTCAACACAAAGGAACTCGTTTTCGAACTGGCCAAAGTAAGCGCGATCGCCCGTCATGGCGGCTGAGCCAGCAATGTAGGCGCCCGCCTCGATTTCTTTGACTTGCTTGCCTTCCGCCAGAGACAGCACGTGCAGCAAGCCGTCACACCCGCCAAAAACCGCCTGCCCGGCAGCCACTCCCGGCGAACCGTTGATGTAATTGCCGGTTTCATAGACCCAGTTGGTCTTGCCGGTCGCCGCATCAACGCAGTGCAGCTTGAAATCATAGCTGCCTACGAGCACGGCAAGCTTCTCATCGCGCTTCAGCCAATTGGCCGAGCCAAGGATTTTGTCGCCCGTCTCATATTTCCAGCTCAGCATGCCGGTCGAGGCGTCGAGGGCGTACAAAGTGCCATCGCTTGACCCTACATACACCTTCTGGTCCAGCACCAAGGGCGAAGACTCAACAGCCCCGCCCGTCTTAAATGTCCAAATCTTCTTTCCGCCGGCAAAATCGAGTCCATAGACCATTTCATCGCAGGAACCGATGAAAAGCCGGCCTTGCGCGATGGCCGCCGAAGATTTCACCGCCCCGCCCGTTTTGAAGCTCCACAAAAGGCTCAGTTTGCCCGGCAGGCTTCCCTCCGCCACCCCCAGCAGCGCCGATCCGCCGCGGTACATCGGCCAATCAGCTGTAGTGGCCGGCGCCCCGGCGCTGGCCGCGGCGTATAAGAACAGCAAACCCGGATATTGGCTGATCCGACTCATGATTGTAATCGTCCAGAGTATCAACCAGAAGAAACCGCCGCGCAATCAAAAATACTTACACGTATTATCTTGTCATTGAAACGTCACCTCGTTGTGAATAATTTGATGCGCTTTGAAACAATTAGGGTCTTGCCTTGTCATGCACCTGGATTAAACTCATCGCAGAAACCTGGGTCGCACAAAGCCATAGACCGTCAGCGGACCACGAGCCAGATTATGTCTTCGCCAACCCTCAAAGGCGCGCGCGCTATATTGCCATCTCCTGCCTTCACCCTGATTGAGCTTCTGGTCGTCATCGCCATCATTGCCATCCTTGCGGCCATGTTGCTGCCGGCTCTGGCCAAAGCCAAAACACGTGCCCAGAATATCGCTTGCCTCAACAACATGAAACAGTGGGGCTTGGCTTACCGCATGTACACCGATGACAACAACGACTTCGTCCCGGAAGAAGGCAACACAGTCCTGCCGATTGTCGCCCCGGAGAATGTCGATGCCTGGTACAATGTGGTGGCTGTCTATGTCAAACAGCCGCCAATGACCAACCTCTACCTGGCCACTCCGCCCAACCCGCCGCTTCCGAATAACCACACGCTTTACTCTTGTCCGGCCCAGGCTGCGCCCACGGACACAGCCAAACCCACGCTTGCCCGGGCTTTCTTCATGTATGGCGAGAATGGCCGGCTCTGCATCAACAAAGGTGGGCCGACCCGGGTGGTGCCCAACTCCAAGTTGGGCCAGGTCCGCAAACCCTCCGATACAATCATGCAGGCCGAGACCGATGGCAATAACCCCACCGCCGGGGCCGCCCAATCCAACGTTACCGGCCAATACTCCATTGGGCGCCACGACCGCCGCGGAAACTTCGCCATGTGTGACGGCAGCGCGCGCTCCGCCAAAACCAACGATTTCCTCCGCACTCCCGACGAATCTAACAAAGCGGGTGTGGAATGGTCGGCCGAGCGGGTCATGTACTGGTACCCGACGCCTGACACTCCCAATTAAGACGCCTAACTTTTGCCCAACCATCCAGTTCTGTCGTCCTCGATGCTTTTCCACCTCAGCCCAGGAATAACAGCCTCACCCACTCCCGTCCCGACTGTATTGCCTTATCGCACTTATCACCGCATCTAAACCTGTAAACCCAGATTGCCCATTATGAAAAAAGCACTCCTCGCTGCAGCTCTGATAATATGCCTAGGTTCCGCCGCCCGCGCGGGCGTCATTTTCAGCGACACTTTCACTTATCCTGACGGACCTCTCGTCAACGGTGCTTCCGCCTGGGAGCTCCATAGCGGGACGACTGGGACGATGTTGGTGTCAAACAACACGTTGGTTGTTACCGGTGCCCGGAGCGAGGATGACCACGCGGTCTTGCAGGGGGCGCCTTATCTTCTCACGGCCCCATCGGTCAAGCTATATTCCAGTTTCACGATGGCCGTTTCCAATGACTTGCCAGGAGTATCACTGACCGCGGGTACCTACTTCGCCCATTTCAAGGGCACGAATGCCCCCAACACCGCTCTTGCGGATTTTGGCGCCCGCGTATGGGTCTCGCGCAGTAACACGGTGAGCCATGCGGCTGTACCGGCGGGCATGTTTCGCATCAGCATCGCCAATGGCGCCGCCTCGACGAATATCAACGATTTCGGGCAAATCGATCAGGACTTGAGCACGAACACGGTTTACACCGTCGTCACGCGATTTGTCCCGAACACGGGTTTATCCACCATCTGGCTCAACCCGAAATCGGAAGCCGATCCGAGCGCCACCGCCAATGACCTTGGCACCGCTGTCCGTTCGAACCAGTTTAACGTTTACCAATATTCGTTTCGCCAGTCCAACCTGAACAGCGGTCAAGGCACGGAATACGTGGACAATCTTAGAATCGGCACATTTTTTGCCGATGTCGCCGGCACGAACACATCACCGACCATTTCCTTTATTCCCAAACAAGCCGTACCCGAAAACGGCACAACCGGTCCGATTTCCTTTACTGTGAACGATGCCGAAACACCCAACAACCTGGTTGTCACCGCGTCCTCTTCCAATCCCACTCTGATCCCCAATAATCCCGCCAACCTCACGTTGGCGACTAATACGCCCCAAAACCGGACTATTACGGTGACTCCCGTCGCGGGTCTCCAGGGACAATCGGTCATCACCGTTTACGTGAGCGATACTGTTAACACATCGTTTACGACCTTTTTGGTGAGAGTCGGCACGCCCGCGGCAACGCCGATTCCCAACCAACGAGCTTATACGAACACCCCCATTCCCGCTCTCTCGTTCACCGTGAGTGACCCTGAATCTGATCCCATTACTCTCTACGGTTCCTCCTCCGATGAAACGGTGTTGACGTCCGGCAACATCGTCTTCGGCGGCAGCGGCGCTAACCGCACTGTCACCCTCACTCCCGAACCAGGCGTGGCCGGACTCACCACCGTCGATATCGATGTCACTGATGGCCACTCGACGAACACCGTGAGCTTCACCTTGACCGTCAGCCCGCTGATCGGCGTGGTCTTTTCTGACAACTTTGCCTACTCGAACTTCATTTCGCCCAATTCCATATACCTGGCGGATGGTAGTCCGTGGCAAACGGTACCACCTAGCACTGCCTTCGAGATGCAGGTCACAAACCCGTTCGTGTATCTGAGCTACACCAACACTGAGGATGTCGCGGCGCAACTGACCAACAACCCGGCAGGCACCACCTACGCTCCGAGCGATGCAGTCATCTTCTACACCGGGTGCACGGTGAACTTCTCGGTATTGCCCTCAGGGGTGGGCAACTATTTCCTCCATTTTAAATCCAGCACCGCGGACAACTTGAATTTCCGGTGCCGGGTCTTCGCTCGGACCAACGGTGCGACGGCTGGGGGGACCTTTAGGATGGGAATTTCCATCAACTCCGCCATCCCTTCCGCTATTTTCCCGCAGGACCTGTCTCTCGGAACGACCTACGCTGTAGTGACCCGCTACAATTCTGCCACCAGTGAGAGCACCCTTTGGGTCAATCCCACTACCGAGTCCAGTTCGAGCGTGGACGGTACGGACAGTCTCAATACCAGCGAAACTGGCGCGGTGCAGCTTCGTGAAGACCTCGGTATTGGCAACCTTGCGCTTGGCCAGTTGAAGATCGGCACCAAATTCAGCGATGTCCTCCCTAACATCGCGCCCACTCCAGAGGCCATTCAATACGCTCTGCTTGGCGGAATGCTCGTGCTGAGCTGGAACAATCCGGCCTTTTCACTGGCCTCGAACAACGTCGTGCCCGGACCTTATACGAAGATCACAGGCGCCACCAGTCCTTACACCAATCCCCCTTCGGGCCCGCGCACCTTCTTCCGGCTCGTGTACCCATAACCCAATCCGATGGGTAAGGCGGAGTGCGCCCGTCCCCGGGCGCAGCAGGCTCCGGGTGTTCCGACGCGTGAGGCCCGTCACGAGCATCCTTTTTTCGTTCGTTGCTGCGCCCGGGGACGGGCGCACTCCGCCAAACTGGCGCATCTCCCTTAGCGAAGGCTCGAGTGAGGGGGAGCCGAGCATGCGGGAATTCGAGGCGCTGAATCGTGTTCGTCAACCAATATCGATGGCCGCTTTTGGCTTGCCGACTGAGACCGAGTTTTGCAAGATTACCCCCGCATCGTTCCCAGGCCCTAACCAATCTGCGTGCTCATGAAAACAACATGCTCCATAGATGGCTCCCACCTGCCGCGGCTCCTCGCTTTGTCCTTGTTGGCCTTGAGTCTGGCGCTGCCGGGCTGTTCTGATCAACCCTCTACAGCTCCGGACAACAAGGTGCCCTCAGGCAGAGTTGTTATCAAAGGTTCCAACACGATTGGCGAGGAGCTCGGACCGCGGCTGATTGCTGAATACAAAAAGGAGCATCCCACTGCCGGTTTCGAGCTGGAATCCAAAGGCACCGGTTCCGGCTTCTGGGCCTTGGTCGGCGACCAGTGTGACGTCGCCGCAGCTTCCCGCCTGCCCAACGCCGACGAGCTGAAGCAGGCCAAGGAACGCAACATCGCGTTCACCGAGCATCCCATCGGCTCGTACAGCATCGCCGTCATTGTCAACGCCGCCAACCCACTCTCCGATCTCACCCGTGAGCAGGTCCGCGACGTCTTCACCGGCTCCGTCAAGAACTGGAAAGAAGTCGGCGGCCTCGATGCTCCGATTCAGTTGGAGATCCGCAATCCTGTTTCAGGCACGTATCTCGGCTTTCGCGAATTGGCGATGGAGGATAAGCCGTATCCCGCCGGCACGAACGCCTTTACTTCTTATTCCGCCATCGTCCAGGCTGTCGCCCAGGACGCCCATGCCGCCGGCTATGTCAGCCTTGATCTGATCCGCAGCCCCGGCATAAAAGCCCTTTCCATCGGCGGCGTGGCGCCCACGACCGCATCAGTCAACGAGGGCAAGTATCCCTATGCCAGAATGTTGCGCTTTTATACCAGCAAAGGCAAGGAAGCCTCAGGCACACTCGATTTCATCAAGTTTGTTCAATCTAAAAAAGGCCAGCAGGTCGTCGCCCAATCCGGGAACGTCCCGCGGCTCTAAGCCACGACGCCAGTGCCCTTGCCCGCTGACAGGATCGGCGCGCTCCTGGCCCGCACATTTGGTGTAGCCGTCGACTTGAGGGAGGGTTGCCCAAACGCGGGATACGGCTGTCCCCAATCGCAGTAACGTTCGAATTGCCTGTTTATCTCGAATTCTGGCAAAGCAGTCGGACCGAGAGTCACCCTTGTCCTGCGGTTTCGTGTTTGGGCAACACGCCCGTGAGTCGGCCTGATTTTTCGACCTTTCGCGAAAAGATGCGCAGACTGACGTCGGCGTGCTACGCCTCCGTGGTGTTTGAACGTGCCGAAGCCGACCTGTGGCTCGCCGTCCGGGCAAGCGCCGGCGAGACGCGCTGCCCGGCAAAACCCCCTCCAATAGGCCTGAAGAATTGTGAACAACTTTTTCTTGTAATTGGGATGCAGGGCACCCAGCTTCGCCGTG
Organism: uncultured Verrucomicrobiota bacterium; assembly: GCA_964446585.1. Lineage (GTDB taxonomy): Bacteria > Verrucomicrobiota > Verrucomicrobiia > Limisphaerales > UBA8199 > CAYUPI01. The sequence goes on along the minus strand of CAYUPI010000008.1, from coordinate 126,464 downwards.
CACTTTATTAATCAGAAAAAAGTCGGTGGGTCGATGCTGTGGCGTCTCCGCGATGCTTTTCAGGGCGATGGGACGGTTGCGGGTCGGCTTGCTGGATCGAAAGGGCACCCTGAATATGAAATGCAAAGGTCTTCTCCTCGCATCGCTACTCTTCGTCAATCCCGCGTTTTTGCCAACGCCCGCGCTGGCTGCAACCATCGCTCAATGGAACTTCAATAGTGCGCCGCCGGATGGCGACCACAGCACGGGTACAACCGTGCCTTCTACCGGGAACGGAACGGCCTCGCTTATCGGCGGCGTTACCGCGATTTGGTCGACCGGAAGCACTAACGACCCGGCCACCTCAACGGATGATAGTGGCTGGAATACATCCCATTATCGCACCCAATCAACCGGCAACAAAACCGCAGGCGTGCAGTTCAATGTCAGCACGCTCGGCTATTCGAATATCGTCGTGCGCTGGGATCATCGTGTGAGTTCTTCGGCCAGCAAATACTATCGGTTTCAATATTCCACAGACGGCGCGACTTTTGTGGATCAGGGTCCAGAAATAGCCGCTGTCGTCGCTTCGGCCTCAAGCGAGTCCTATTATGAAGCGCAGACCAATAGCCTCTCAGCCGTGCCGGCGGTCGATGACAATTATTATTTCGCTTTCAGAATTGTGAGTGAGTTCGAGGACTCGGCCACCGGCTCGGGCGCCAACGGCTACGTGACCACTTACGGAACCAACAATTACAGCACCGGGGGCACCGTCCGCTTCGACCTGGTGACGATCTCGGGCACACCCATCCCGGGGGCAAATACGCCACCCACGATCTCGACGATTAGCAATCAAACCATCCGTGTGAACCATTCCACTGGCGTCCTGCCGATTACCATCGGCGACGCTGAAGACGCGGCCAGCAGCCTGACCTTGAACAAAATATCATCAGATACGTCGGTCATTCCGCTAGGGAGCATCTCGTTGAGTGGAAGCGGTGCAAATCGCACGGTCACGATTTCCGCCGGCAGCCAAATTGGCACTTCGATCATCACCCTGTGGGTTACCGACACCGGCGGCCGCTCCAATAGCACTGCTTTCGCCGTCACGGTCTGGCCGTTGAACACCGCGCCGAGTATCTCAGGCATTTCGGTAGCCAATACACTCGTGAATACTGCAACTGCCACCATCGGCTTTACAGTCGATGACTACGAGACGCCTGCGGGCAGCCTGACGGTTTCAGGCAGTTCGGCCAACCAGGCTGTTGTGCCGAACGGGAGTATTGTCTTTGGCGGCAGCGGCACGGATCGCACAGTTACTGTCGCGCCTACAGCAGGCCAAGTAGGCGTTGCGCCCATTACCGTCATAGTCAGCGATGGCACCAACTCAGCGAGTTCTGTTTTTCCGCTAATGGTCTTGCCGTCATCCCAGGTCGCTTTCTATGAGCCTTTCGCTTATCCGGATGGCTCACTGCTCACAAACTCCGCATTCCTTTGGGCTCATGACTCGGGAACGAACACCGGCGAATGCCAAATTACCAACGCCCAGCTCCAGATCACCGCGGCGCAGAGCGAAGACGTGGTTGGGGACCTGGCTGGCGGCCCATACGTGAGAAGCAACAGCACCATTCTCTATGCGAGCTTCAAGCTCAAGGCTCTGAGTCTGCCCAAGAACACTCCCGATTACTTTGCGCATTTTGTCGGCAGCGCCAACCGCGGCCGAGTGTATGCCGGCACCACCAACGCCGGGTCCGGCTTCTATCGCCTGTTCGTGGGTAACGGTGTCAGTACAAACGATCCGGACATGCTCGCCACCGATCTGAGCCTCAACACCAGCTACACCATAGTTACACGCTACGGCATCGATTCCGCCACGACCAAATTGTGGCTCAACCCAACCGCTGAATCCGACCCCGGCGTCACCGCCAACGATGCGCAGAGCGCCATTACAATCTCTTCATACGGCTTCCGCCAGTCCAGCAGCGTCGGCGCGACATTGCTTGTGGATGATTTGCGCGTCGGTCTTTCTTTCGCCTCGGTCCTCGCTGTCAATCGAATCCCGCTGAACATCGGGCGCTTCGCCAACCAAATCATCTTGAGTTGGAGTGACCCCGCCTTTGGTTTGCAGTCTGCTCCCATCGCAACTGGCACGTTCACCAACATTTCTGGCGCGACAAGTCCATTCACCAATGCTATTGGCAGCACGCCGAAGTTTTTCCGGCTCAAGGTCAATTGAACGTTACCGAGGATGCCCGGGGACGGCCCACGAAGCACTCGAACAGGAGCGGGCACGGCCTCGTGCCCGAAGATTTGTCAACATAACAATTAGCAAGGGGACGAGGCCGTCCCCGCTCCTTTCTTGAATCGGCCCTGCGCGGATGCGGCAGGTTTCAAGATTGCGCCAACTCGCTGTAAAGGCACCCGTATGAACTAATCACGCCGTCGGCTCAGCACTGCACCCGCCAGCAATCCGAAGGCGAAGGCCCAACCCAGCGTGGAGTATGGATTTTCCCGCACGATTTTGTCCGCCGAGCGCGCCGTCGCCGCCGTCCGATTCTTAAGCTGACGGCAGCTTTCCTTCAACCGAGTCAAGCGGCTCGTGATTTCCTCCGTGTGAAGCTCAGCGGGATTGGCCCCTGCGACCTGGGCGAGCTCCTCCACTCCGTGCACTACTCGCATCAAATCGTCCACCAGCTTCTCCAGCGAAGCTTCTTCGGAAATCAGATCTTTATAATACAGTTCCATCGCGTTTGAGCTTCTGCGGTGCTGCCGTCGGCCGCCATATAGTCTTAGTCCAGATCGCTAGAAACGCAAATGCCAACTGGCCGTTCGCGGCAGGTCATTCCGCCGGTCGAAGCGTCAATCGTTCCAGAGAATTCCCCCGGACGTCCCAACGTATTGACTTGCGAATGACGGGTCACTTCATAAATTCATGGCCCGTGCGCGGCATGCCGCCACCGGAACCCGATGGAATTGCCGGCGCAAATTTCTAATTATGAAAGAGTATAAACCAGGGGACATTCGCAATTTTGCCGTGGTCGGCCATGCCTCGTCGGGCAAAACCATACTCAGCGAGGCCATGTTGGCCTGCGCCGGGGTCATCAACCGCATGGGCAGCATCGCCGCGGGGTCCACGGTTTCCGATTATCATGACAACGAACAGCAAAGGCAGATTTCGGTCTCGGCGTCACTGATGCACCTGGAATGGCTCGGCAAGAAATTCAACATCCTCGATTGCCCGGGTTACGCGGATTTCATCAGCGAGGGCTTGGGAGCGTTGCGCGTGGGGGATTTTGCCCTCGTCGTCCTCCACGCCAATCACGGCGTCGGCGTCGGGACCCAGGCGGTTTGGAAATATGCGACCGAAGACGGCATCCCCAAGATGATCGTCGTCAATGCATTCGACAAAGACGAAACTGATTTCGACAGGAGCCTAGCCCAGGTTCGAGAACACTTTGGCGAACGGGTTTTCCCTCTGACGCTCCCGGTCAATCCGGGCCCCGGCTTCAACCAGGTGCTGGATGTTCCACGCAGCGAGATCATTACCTATGCGGCGGACAAGAGCGGCAAATTCACGGAAGCGCCCGCGATCGGCGCCTGGGCTGAGCGCGTCAAGCAGTTGCACAGCCAGCTCATCGAGTTCATCGCCGAATCGGATGACGCGCTGATGGAAAAGTTTTTCGCGCAAGGTGGCCTTTCCGAGGAGGACTGGCGCGCCGGCATCCACACCGCCATTCAAAAACAGGTGTTCACGCCTCTGTTTTGCACCTCAGCGGAAAACAACATCGGCGTTGCGCGCCTGATGGATATCATCGCCAAATACGGCTCCTCCCCGGTGGACCGGCAAAAAGTCCAGGGCACCGATGCCGATGGGAAACCTGTGGGCGTCGCACTGTCCGATCTCGATCCGGTGCTTTACATTTTCAAAACGATGAGCGAGGCGCAGTTTGGCGAGTTGTCCTTCTTTCGCATCTATTCCGGCTCGGTCAAATTCGGCAGCGAACTTTACAACACCGATCGACGCAGCACCGAGAAGATTGGCCAGATCTATCTGCTCAACGGCAAGACTCGCACCAGTGTGCCGTCGCTGAGCGCAGGTGACATAGGCGCTGTCGTCAAGCTGAAGGACACCCACACCGGCAACACGCTTTGCGCGCCGAAACGGCTCGTGTCGTTGCCCAAAGTCGTGTACCCGCACCCGAACATCCACGCCGCGTTGCGCAGCGCCGCGAAAGGCGAAGAAGACAAAGTTGCGTCCGGTCTGGCGGCTCTCCATCACGAAGATCCTACGTTTCTCTATATGGTCGATTCGGAGTTGCGCCAGACCATTGTTTCCGCCCAGGGGGAGCTGCACCTGGAAGTGATCGCCGACCGGCTGCGCAAACGCTACAACGTCCACGTGGACCTGATCGAGCCGCGCGTGCGCTACCGCGAAACGATCAAAGCCAGGGGCGATTCGAAGTACCGGCACAAGAAACAAACCGGCGGCGCAGGCCAGTTCGCCGAGGTCTGGATGCGGATCGAGCCCCGGCCGCGGGACACCGGTTTGGAATTCACCCAATCCCTGGCCGGCCAAAACGTTGACCGGGTATTCGTGCCGTCAGTGGAAAAAGGCGTGATGAAAGCCTCCGAGGAAGGGATTCTGGCCGGTTATCGCGTAGTGGATGTCAAGGTTGATTTCTACGACGGGAAGATGCACCCGGTCGATTCGAAAGATATCGCCTTCCAAATCGCCGGATACTTCGCCTTCAAAGAATCGTTTATGGCGGCCCGGCCCTGCCTGCTCGAGCCGATTTATGGCGTTGAAATTCGCATCCCTGAAGATTGCATGGGCAAAGTGATGGGTGATTTGTCTAGCCGCCGCGGCAAAATCCAGGGCATGGACATGGAGGGTGGCTACCAGCTCATCAAAGCGCATGTGCCGTCCAAGGAACTGTATCGATACTCCAGTACACTACGCTCACTCACCGGAGGCCGCGGCGTGCACTCCGAGCAATTCAGCCATTATGAGGAGATGCCGCGCGACGCCGAACACAAGGTCATCGAGGAGAGCAAAAAGCATCGCCAGCAGCAGCAGGTGGAATAACTCGCCCTGTAGCCGCCAACGTCAGTCGGCGGACTCTCGTCGAATTGCAGATCCCGAAAGGTAGGGCGCGCTGTCCGCAGCGCGCCGACGAACACCGTAGATCCCCAGCGAAATCGCGGGTTGGGACCGAACCGCTGCGCCCTGGGAAAAGCGCACTCTACCGTCAAACGATTTGGGCAACACGCCCTGACGCCGTCGGCTATGATTCGTAAATCAAGCGGGCGCGCGTCCAACGATACCGTTCCCGGGCCTGCTTAGAAAACCGGCACGAGATCACCTCGAGCATCAAACGCTAGCGGCGCCAGCTCGCTCTGTGGAGCCAGGTCTGTGCGGCGACGTGTTTCATCCTCGTAGGCCGCCGATGCGAGAAAATTCTCGCAACTCAGGGTGTTTTTGATCCAGAGCACCTTCGCGCGCGTTGGCTCTCCGCGGCCGAGCGTTTGCATCGCGGTCTCGAGCGCCGCGCGGTCGGTCGGGAAATGCATCGGCACGCGGGCATTGGCCGGACTCAGCGCGGTGATGGCATTGACCCAGGTGGCCTTCGGGTCCATGGCCTGCTGCAGGCGTCCATGAATGAAATCGGCCATGCCGATCCCTACGGCATTGCCGTAACTCTGCGGGTGCAGCGAGCGGACATAAATCCGGCGCACGGACTGCGCGCCCGGTTTGATGAAACTGCCGTCGGCGTCGCGCCGGATTACGTTCGTATCCAGGCCCGCGCCGCTGAGGTTTTTGCCCATCTCGTCCACGATCAGCAGGTCCACTTCCTCAAAAGGCAGGCGCGGCATCAGGCGGCGGGCCTGCTCCAGCAATTTGCTTTCGTCTCGCTCTAGCGTAGCGGCCGGCACGCTCACAATCCTCGCCGTACCATGGAGTTGGTTTTCGATGATTCCAACGCCGAAGACTATTTTGCTCAACTTCAGCACTTCCCGGCCGATGGTGAGCAACGCGTCGGCATGGCCCAGGCCGACCGTGGCCTGATGGAACTGATGTGCGCCCTTTTGTTTGCCCAATCCGATGGCCGCCATCTTCATCAGACCGCTCTCAAGCGGCCCGTGAAAATCCGTATGCGGCTTGATACGGTTAATCAGCACGATCGCGTCGGCCCCGGCGGCGTGGCGATCCTGATAAACCACAAATTCGCCCGCACGGCCCAGCTCGACAACTTCCATGCTGCTCTTGATCGGCACGCCCATGGCTTGTTCGGTGATGCCATAGTGCGCCAGCACGTCGAGTTGGCCCGCATCGGTTGCGCCGCCGTGGCTGCCCATTGCCGGCACGACCAAGACACTAGCTCCGAGCCGTTTCAACTCGTCGCAGACGGCTCGGACAATCGTGTCGTAGTTGGCGATGCCGCGGCTGCCCGCGCCAACGGCCACGGTCATTCCGGACCGGATCCATTTGGCCGCGGGCAAGCCGGCTAGCGCGGTGAGCGTGGCCGCTCGGACGTCCCCCACGCTCGGCGCCTCAAAAATCTGTTTGAGGCGGAAGAAATCTGGAAAGAGAGAGTTCACTGAAGCAACATCTTAACCCGCAGCCCGGCCCGCCGCAACTCCTGCCGCCTGTCCTCGCCGGCGGAACCCGCAGTCGCCGCGAGGGACCGCTTCCTCTCCTTCCCCGCTGCGACGGCGCGCCAGCGCGGCGAGTCGGGAGGAGGGGGCCGGGCAGAGGAAGCCGTTCCTCGGGCACGTAGCTGCGCGGAGAGCCTCGACGTTTTTCCAATGTGGATTGGAACCGGGAACCGACCTGGATCCGCGAACTGAACGGCCGACGGAATCTCCCTCTCCCCAAGGGAGAGGGCCGGGGTGGAGGGGGAACAAGGCGTCGAATTCTCAACGTCCCCCGACTTGTCCAGAGGTTCAGAGAAAGTGTGCGGGCTGACGTTGGCGGCTACATCCCATCGACTCGTCGTTCTGGGCGTGAAGAGTCCAGCCCGGGTCTGGTGCATCACCGCGTCTTGTCCGGTGGGGCCAGGAATGCTTTGGGCGCCAGATCATGAACGGCGGAGACAATCAAATCCTCGGTCCCCTCGGCGAGGCGCGTGGGCCTGTCATAATAAATCATCGCGCCGCCGCCTTCGTAGCCGCCCTCGCGCCAAATTCGCCTTGATGGTATGTAACACGGCACGTCATTCGCGTACGCGTTTATCCAAAGCCGGCTGGCATTAAACTCGCGCTTCAATCGCAGGGAATAGTCCACGACCACTTCACCCGGTAGAAAGATCATCAACAGACCGCTATCGAAAGCCCAGGTCTGCACGCAGTACGACAGTTTCGTCGGCAGCTTTTCACCGCGGTCGAGCCGCGCCAGATTCAGTCGCGCATGGCTGCCCGCGTAATTGGTTTCCTTGGCACGCGCTTCCCATTCGGCGCGAGTCGGCAACGTGTCGAACGGCAGCTCCAGTTGTTTCATGCGGCAAACCAATTTGCCTTCGAGCGGGTCGAGCCTGCGCGCGAGAATCGCGTCCACTCCGCTGGCAATGTCCTGTCCGTATTGTTTGGCCAGGTCCACAGTGTGGCGGGGATCTGGATTGGCATCCCCGGCGCAGCCAAGAGCGATTAATGCGGTAGCGTCAGGGTGAGTGCGTTCAATGGCTTCTTGCGCGTAACCGGCCCAATCGCCGCAGATTTGATTGAAATCGCCGCCGAGAGTCGTGCAATGGCAGGCGTAACTTGCAAAGACTGCGCGCAATGTCCCGTCGGGAGCCGTCACAAACAGCGCCGGCAAATCATGATCCACCGGCCCGCCTTTCGTGCGTCGGTTGGCGGCGAATCCAGCCTGGCCCATGCCCCGGCTAACTCGAGCCGGCCTGCGCTCGTCCAGTGCCCTGAGGGCCACCGCCTCCAGAGCGTCCGTCAGCTCGCGAGTGTATCGCTCAACTCGCGCATCTTCCTCCGGTGGCAGCGGCGCTCCGAAAATGTTTGGCGCGAACCCTTTCAACATCGGCGCGCAATGCGTGTGCGAAGAACAAATGGCGACTCTCTCGGACGCAATCCGCCGCGCCCTTTTCAGACGCGCCACAACTTCATCATGCACATTCGCGGGCACGCCGCAGTTGTCCACCGTTATGAGAATCGCGGGATGCTCCCGGTCGCTGCCGATGGCCAGCGCCTTGGCCCAAAGATGCTGCGCCACCCCATCAGACTCGGTTCTGCGCACCGCATAACCGGTCAGGCGGATCGGGTAGGAAGGTGTGATATCAATCCTGGCGACACCCATGTGGCGAAGTTGCCCAATGCTTTCGACCGCCAATGAATTGGAGCCGGCGGCCAGCGCCGACCAACAACCAAGCAACGCCACGTTTCTCACCACGGATTTCACGGAAGGTCTTTGTTGGGGGTTCTCTTTATCCGTGTAATCCGTGTAATCCGTGGTCCGGTTCCTGCCGTCTTGCTAACGGATGCGCTAAAGCTTGATCACGCGCCCGATTCGGACGGATTTCTCTTCCGCTTCGCAGATTTCCAGGGCCGTCATCCCGTCGCGCCCCGTGACAACCGACGGCGGCTGGCCGCTCAGGACGCAAGAGAGCATATACCTGATTTCCTCGCCGTAGCCATCGCCGGCATCCAGCTTGTGGACGCGCGTTGATCCACCGGTCTCCGTGACCTGCAACGCAGCCGCGCCCCGCGACAAGTCGAATTCCAGCGTCGCGCGCTCGCACAGCAGCGTGTAGCTCATGTTGAATCCCTGCGCCCGCAACCAACTGCCTTCCGCGGAGACGGCTGGGCCTCGGGCGTAATTGTATTGCGTGGCCACGTGATCGATCGAGCCGCCGGAGCGGACCACGCCGTTGGAATAGACGCTCTTCGGGCGTCCGAAAAGAAACTGCACGAAATCGGTATCATGGATGTGCAAGTCGAACAAAGCGCCTCCCAGGTCCACCGCTGCAGTGTAGGTTCCTTGCTTGCTCCAGCCAGGCATTGCCGACAGACGCTCGAACCGCGCGGCCAGGACCTCGCCGTAGGTCTCCTCCTCCACAACCTGCTTAAGCCAGCTCCAGCCCGGCCAAAATCGCATGCACATCGCCGGCATAAGAAAGCCGGCAGAAGCCTGGGCCGTCCGCAGGATTTTTTTCGCCGAAGCAGATGTGCGAGCGAGAGGTTTCTCGCAGAGCACATGCTTGCCCGCCTTCAGCGCGGCGATCGCCTGTTCAGCGTGGAGCGGCGTCGGCGTGCACAAATCCACCAACTCGACCTCCGGGTCCGCCAGCACTTCCTCCAGTTGCCGCGTGACTTTCACCTGTTCGCCGAGATGGATGTCGTCGGATTTCTGAATGTTCCCGGCGACACCCGCAAGCACCCCGTTGACGGGCAGCCGCACCGAATCGCACACGGCCACAACCCGGGCGGCATTATTTTGCAGGTAGGCGCGCAGATGGGTCACACCCATAAACCCCAAGCCCACCACCGCGACCCTGACCTTGCGCGTCGAGCGCTGTTCCCGTTTAGGTTTCATGCGAAAGTTTCTCTACGACCTCGCGCGCTTGGCGGATATCGGCCACGCGTTGAATGCCCGCTTCCCGCTCGATGACGCAGTCACCCGCGCAGTTTAACTGCCTTAGCGTTGCAAAGAAAGCGCGCCAATCAACTTCGCCAGTGCCGACCACCACTTCCTCGCCCCACGTGCCAATCACCTTCGTGCGCCGGGCGTCCTTGACGTGGACCTGGCGAATCCACGGACCGAGCAAGCGCATCGCTTCGATTGGATCGCCCTTGTCATAGAGGATCATGTTAGCAGGATCGAAATTAACGCCGAGATTCGGCCGGCCGAGCCTTTCGAGCAACCGCAGCAGCACCGGGGCCGACTCCTGCCCCGTCTCCAACCCGAGTACGAGGCGCTGGCCGCTAAACAGGTCAGCCACCTGGGCCAAACGCGCTGACAATTTGCCGAAGCTCGGGTCCGATTCTTTGTGCGGCAGAAAACCGGCATGGAACGTGATCAGTTTCAGGCCCAGTTGCCCGGCCATGTCCGCGGTGGCTTGGATGTTCTTCCAGTTCTGTTCCCACGTCGCGTCCGGTGCGATTCCGCCCGTCCGGCGAATCGTTTCGAGCGTCGTGTAATCCTCGCCCAGACAACCGAACATGCCGGAGCTGAGCGAGATGCCGTTCTGCTGGAGGAGCGCGGCGGTTTGGCCCCAAACTGTGGGTGACTCCCGAAGTGGATCGAGCGCGAGTTGGACGCGTCGGATGCCGGTGGCCACCAACTTCGCGACCAGTTCCTCGGGATTCGCCGGTTGCAAAGACCAACTGCACACCGCCACGCGCTCATTCAGTGCTTTAGTTTTCACAATTCTCCTTTTCGAGTCACGCCCCGGTCAACCGCGTTCTCAAGGTTCGTCATTGGAATTCCTTTCGCCATTCGTCATTTGCGACTCGCCCCTCGCCTGCCGGGCCGTAGCTTCTGAGCGAAGGCGGGTCATTCCGACTTCGACGAAAATTGGTCCTCTTTGCTCTTGAACAGCAAATTAAACGTCGTCAGTGACCCATACGAACGCGAAATGTATTGTTGAAATTCAATCTTCTCGCCATCCGTGAGATTGGGATGGCCATTGATCTTTTGCTCTAGTACCCGCAACTGATTGCGGACGCCGACGATCTTGTGAAAGAAAACCTCCAGTGGCACCTCTTTCGTCGTCAACGAGGCGTCGGCCGGATGCAGCACCATTCTCCCCTTGTGCCACCGCGCGCCCAGTTGCTCGATGACAGCATTCGGGTTCTCGTAGCCCAGGCGTTCCAGCGCCGATTCCAGTGTGGACTCGACAAACTGTTTCAGGGGAATTTCCAGGCCGGTGACGGCGGCTTGAGGCTCCGCGGTCGAGACGCCGCTAAGGTCCGGGTCGATCGTCCGCTGCGCGTCCTCAAACCGAATTTCCGCTGTGCGCTCGGCCAGTGACTTGACCGTGCCAACGCCGTACTGCGGATGCCGTACCTTCATCCCGATATGCAACGCTTCAATCTTCATGGCGCCAATTAACCACAGAGACACACCGATGAACACGGATTTTTAGGAGATCATCGATCATCTCTTGACAACGTTGACCGGACGATGTGCCATCGAACGCAGCACATTGATGAAAAAATACAACGTCGGCATCGTCGGTTACGGCTGGGCAGCGAGCGCTCATATCCCGGCGATTAACGCGGTGCCGCAGGCGCAAGTCACCGCCATTTGTTCCTCGCGCAACCTCGAAGGAGCAGAGCTGAGCGCCAAACATGGCGGCAGCATTACGGTTTACAACAATCTCAACGACCTGCTGGACAATCCCGACATTCACGCTGTCTCGATTTGCAGTTATCCACCCGACCACGCTCGACAGGTCATCGCCTCGGCCCGAGCGGGCAAGCATATCATAATCGAGAAGCCGCTTTGTCTCTCACCTGGAGATCTCCGGGCGATGCAGCGGGCCGTGGCAGAGGCGCGGGTCAGGACCTGCGTCTGCTTCGAGCTTCGTTTCTCCAGCCAGTTTGTCACCATTCGGTCAGTTATCGAAAAAGGGTTATTGGGGAAGATCCACTATGCCGAGGTGGACTATTTCCACGGCATCGGACCGTGGTACGGCCAATTTCGCTGGAACGTGCGCAAGGATGCCGGCGGGAGCAGTTTATTGTCCGCCGGTTGCCATGCGCTCGACATCCTCCTGCTCTGCATGGGCGGGGACGTAGAATGCGTCACCAGTTATGCGACGCGCTCGGCCAACAAAAGCTTCAGAAAATATCAATACCCTACGACAAGTGCGACTATCCTTAAGTTCCGGGATGGCAGCATTGGCAAGGTTGCATCAAGTATCGACTGTCTCCAGCCCTACTATTTCCACACGCACCTCGTGGGCAGCGAAGGCAGCCTGCTCGACAGCAAATTTCATTCGACGAAAATCGAGGGACTTAACAAGAACCGATGGAGCGAACTTTCGCTCAAGCTGTGTGATTCGGGCGACGTGACCGACCACCCTTATGAGAATCAGTTCGCCGCTTTTTTTCAGGCGCTCGATGCCGGGCGCGAAATGCCGTTGACCAGCCTGAAAGACGCGGCCAGAACGCATGAGGTTATTTTCGCCGCGGATCGATCGGCTGCGACTGGACGGCCGGTGCGCGTGCGGTCCTCCGGGCGATGAGACCACTGCCTGGTCCAACATCTCCGTTTAACCACTAATTGACGCTAATGAACACAAATGGAACAGGGACTCGTCCCGATTTGCGGGATTCGTACTACAATGACACAAATCGTTGTTTTCTTGGCAAAGAATTAGCCGCAAGCAAACGTAAGCTTCCAGAAATGAACTACTTATTGTGATCACTGCGGATCTCATTGACTGTGGTTGCGGCGTCAGCCGCGCTGGGTGGATTCGGGTCCATTCGTGGTTGTCACCGAGATGGACACTGGTGGCCGGGCAATGATTTGACCAGCTAACGCAGCTCGATGGGTTATACGGACGTCCGCCAAACTTATGCCGAACAAAGTTGCCATCGCTATTGGGGCGCACCCGGACGACATCGAGTTTTATATGGGCGGAACGCTGCTGCTGCTCAAGCAGGCCGGATACCAGACCCATTATCTGAATCTGGCCAGCGGCAATTGCGGAAGCGTCGAATACAATGGACCAACCACTCGCTCCATCCGAAACACCGAGGCACGAGCGGCGGCGAAGGTCCTTGGAGCGCAGTTCCATCCAAGCATTACCGATGACTTGGAGATCATTTACAGCCTGGAATTACTTCGCGCCCTGGCGGCGATTATCCGAGAGGCAAAGCCAAGGATCGTGCTGACGCATTCGCCCCAGGATTATATGGAAGACCACACCAACACGTGCCGACTGGCAGCCACGGCCGCGTTCGCGCGCGGCATGCCAAATTTCAGAACCAATCCGTCGCGGCCAGTCGGAGACTATGAAGTGACCATCTACCACGCCATGCCGCACGGCCTCTGCGACAGCTTGCGCCGCCGCGTGATTCCCGGCGCGTTTGTGAACACCACTTCGGTCCACAAGATCAAACATCACGCGCTGGCGGCGCATGAGAGTCAGCAAGACTGGCTGGATGTCAGCCAGGGCATGAACAGTTATTTGCTCGCGATGGAGGCCGCGTCCCTGGAGGTCGGCCGTCTCTCGAAAAGGTTCAAGCACGCCGAAGGCTGGCGCCGGCACTTGCATTTTGGGTTTTGCTCGCCAAGTGCCGATCCACTCACGCAAGCCTTGGGGAAAAAGTGCCTGATCAACAAGGCCTACGAGCGCGGCCTGAACTGCCTGGTTTGAGCCAGCGATTCTAATTCGGGCCGTCCTCTGTAGGAGACGAGGTAACGAGTCTCTAATTTCAGTCCGGAGAATTTGAGATCAGAGACTCGTTACCTCGTCTCCTACAATCAGAATGAGAACTACTGGGATTCAGTACCTCGAGATTGCCGTGGCGCTTGCACCTTCATAGACTGCCGCATGGCTCGCAAACTCAGTTCCATTGCCCCCGACTGGTGGGATTACACCACACTGGAAAGTGACATCATCCATGACTCTGCCGGCTTAACACCGGAGAAGATGGTCAAGCTTTCCCGGCCCGGGTTCAAAGTCGTGATGTACGACACGCTCGAAGAATTTTATCTTGCTGAAGCGCTCGAATATGTCACGGCGTGGAAGCAATCCACTCCCGACAGTCCGGTCGGCATTTGCGGACCGATCGGGCCGACCGAGCAGTTGCCGCTCGTCGCCCGCCTGGTGAACGAACTCGGTCTAAACGTCAAATCCGCTCATTTCTGGGGGATGGATGAATGGTTCCTCGATGGCCGGGAGACGCCTCCTTCTCATCCGCTCTCGTTCGAGAAGGCCGACCGCGAACTTTGCTTCAGCCGAATCCGTAAAGAGTTGGTCATGCCCGATTCGAATCTGCATTTTCCCAAAGGCGATACGACGGCCTATCGCAGGAGTTGGGAGGCCGGCGTGCGCTGCGCCGTAATGCAAGGCGGGCAAGGCGACGTGAAGCATTGGGCCTTTAACGACCCGCCTCGTCGCAAAGGCCAACACAAAGACAATCCTCCGAAACCTGCAGAGTATCGCAAGCTCGCCACCCGCGTCGTGGATTTGCATCCCCTGACTATCGCGCAGAACGCGCGCACTTCAGGCGGCGGGAATATTTCCCTGGTGCCGACTCAGGCCATCTCGGTTGGGCCGGTCGAAACGTGGCAAGCGCAGAAAGTTTCTATCTGGCAGGCCGGCATGCATGACAATCCCTTCGGCCAGCGGTTGACCTGCCTGATGATCGCCAAAAAGATTCCCGATGCTGCGGTGCCGATGTCCCTGCTGGCCGATCACCCAAACGTCCAGTTCAATTATTACCGCAAGGGAATCGGAACCTGTGCGGTGGAGATGCACTGATGTTCTTGTTCTCGTCCTCGTCGTCGTCCTCGTTCTCCTCCCCTCTGCGTCTTCCTCTTCGTCTGCCTCTTCGGTCTGCTGGCGTGCTTTCGACGACGAGAACGAAGGATGACACGAACATGAATGTTCCGAAGAACTTGCATTGACTATTCGTTTTCAACTCTGTTAACGCATTGACCAATGGGCGCAAAATACTGGCGTCGGCTGTCGCTCGAAGTCGAGCTCTGGCGGCGAGGGCTATCGTTCGTGGCGGGGGTGGATGAAGCCGGTTGCGGCCCTCTGGCGGGGCCAGTATTAGCTGCGGCCGTAGTTTTTCCTTGCTCCTGGCACGAAACCGGCCTGCCAGGTGAGTTGCGCGGTTTGAATGATTCCAAACAGCTCACCGAGGAACAGCGCGAGAAATTCTATTCGGTAATCACATCGCACCCCGACCTTCGATATGCCATTGCGAGCAGCGACGAGGAAATGATCGATCGCATCAATATCCGGCAGGCGGCCTGGCGCGCAATGAACCTTGCCCTGGGGCAATTGCAGCCAAGAGCAGAGCACGTGCTCGTGGACGGGCTGCGGATCAAATGGCTGCCCTATCCACAAACTGCCCTGGTTGACGGCGACTGCAAGAGCTACTCCATCGCCGCCGCCAGCGTGCTGGCCAAAGTCACACGCGATCGTATGATGATCGAGCTGGACCGCCGGTATCCCGGCTACGGTTTTGCCGGCCACAAAGGTTATGCCACTCCCGAGCACCTCTCCGCCATCCAGTCACTCGGCCCGTGTCCCATCCACCGGCGCAGCTTCTGGCCCATGCGCCCCCGCGAAACAGAAATGGACCTGTTCGCCCCGGAACTCCTTGCGACGCCGAACGATCGGGGCCAGCGCTAAAAGCACGTTTGGAAAAACGGTTTGCCTTGTAGGAGCCGAGGTAACGAGGCTCTGATCTCTTGTAAAACCGTCGATGTACAAAGGATATTAGAGCCTCATTACCTCGGCTCCTACAATTTCAAGACACGCTCTTGGCCATCTCTGTCTTCCGCAACACAATGGCGAGGTTGTCCGCCAGGTAAAAAGCCCCAAGAACCTTCTCGGTGAGGAGATAGAGCGCTTTCGCCGGCCAGAGCAGGGGGTTTTGTTTGTAAGCCGTGGTGCGTTTGAGGAGTTCTGCGCGTTGTTGGTTTGGGACCTCCTTTCCACCTCCTCGCCAATCCTTCCAAATGACCAGAGGATTGAAGTGCGACGAGCGGAGTTCCAGGACGGAAAACTGTGACTCGGCCAGACGGGTCAAAGTTTCGGTCGTGAAATAGTTCAGATGCTGTGGGTAGATGTAGCGATAGCGCCAACCGAGCAACCGCACCGCCAGTGAGTTCATGTTCGGAACCAGGACGAAGCAAAGCCCGGAAGGTTTGAGCAAGGTCGCCGCCTTCTGCAGAAATAATTTCGGTTCGGCCAGGTGCTCGATCACCGCCCAAAAAGTGATCGCGTCGAACTCGTCTTCGGGCAGCGAGCCCGCCAGAAAACTCCCACGCGCAACCGGGATGCCCCGTGATTCCGCGTAATCCAGCGGTGGACCGCTCACGTCGGTGCCGAGAATATCGTAGCAGCCAGGAAACTGCTTGCGCAGTTGGAACAGGAAAGCGCCGGAGGAACAACCCACGTCCAACACCGCGCCCTCCCGGCAATACCTTCGGAACAGCCGCAACTCGCGCTCAAATCGCACCGCTGCGTAGTCGCTTTCAAGCTTGGCCGGCGAGAGATAGTATTCGGCTCCAGTTCGGTCGTAGTACTCACCGGAGGCGAAGTCCGCCGGCGCCGGGTTAGCGTAAATCATCGCGCACCGGCGGCAGCGAACGAGGCGCAGCTCTCCTTTTTGGATGTGTGGTTCGGTTTCGTCATCGCCGCACACCGGGCAGTTTCGGAACAGATTCGTTTGATTTGCCAACCGCAGAGTT
Organism: uncultured Verrucomicrobiota bacterium; assembly: GCA_964446585.1. Classification (GTDB taxonomy): domain Bacteria; phylum Verrucomicrobiota; class Verrucomicrobiia; order Limisphaerales; family UBA8199; genus CAYUPI01. The sequence continues at coordinate 110,095 of CAYUPI010000008.1, read as the reverse complement.
ATAGAAGGAGGCGGGACAGCAATCAAAGAAATCCCTGCAAGCGGGTATGACTATCGTCGAGCGCGTCAGATCATGGGTGCACGGCTCGGAAGAGCCGGTCCATTTGCGCCATGGGCGATTGGGCGAACGCGCGGCCCGGAGACACTTGAAGCGCCGCGGCATGAAATTCCTTACGGCCAATTTCCGTTCCGACCGCGGAGAAATTGATCTGATCCTCCGGGACCAGGATTGCCTCGTCTTCGTCGAAGTCAAAACACGGTCTTCAGAAGACTGGACGCGCCCGGCCGCGGCCGTGGATGCCGAACGCCGCTGGAGGCTGACCCGGACCGCACTGGATTACTTGCGGCTGCTACGGAACCCACTGGTGAAAGTCCGGTTCGACATCGTGGAGGTGTTGCTGCACGACGGCGACGTTGGTGAAGTGCGCCATCTCCCCGATGCTTTCGCGATGGAAAGGCCTCACCGGTACGGGTGAGGAGGCTGACAAATGTTGAATGACCGGCCTTCGCTCACAAGCTACGGCCCGGCGGGCAAATGACGAATGAAATCCAAATGTCGAAGTCTAAACAACTGTCGTCGTTCGGATTTACGCCTTCACTCGTCATTCGGCTGTTACAACCCCGGCGGTTTCCATTCGACCCAAGCTAAAGGGCTCTAACCGCATGGGTTGATCGTGGGCCAGGAACTCCTCGCAGATACGGAAGAAATCCGACCGCGTATCGACGCGCCGGATTTGGTGAAGAAAGGCGCCTGATGGCTCGATCCCCAATCCAAGATAGTTCATATACTTTTTCATTTTCTGCACCCGCGAGTACTCAGGCACATCCGCCGAACAAACGGCTTCGTACAGCGCCCGCACGTAGGCCAGCACATCCAGGCCACGCGGGAGAAAAACGGATTCGCCGCGCAAATGCTGGCGAATCTGATGGAACAACCACGGGTTGCGAATAGCACCGCGCCCGATCATGAGTCCGCGCGCCCTGGTGGCTTGCAAAGCCTCGGCTGCCGTTTGGGCCGAAGCAACATTCCCGTTGGCCAGCACCGGACAAGGCAGTTCGGCCACCGCCCGGGAGATGTGTTCGTAATGCACTGCGGGACCATACATCTCTTTGACCGTGCGCCCATGAACGGTCAGCAGGTCAAGCGAATGCCTGGCAAAGATTGACAAGAGTTCGGAAAATACCTCGGTTGACTCGAACCCGAGGCGCGTTTTGACCGTGAACGGGATTCTGACGGCCTCGCGCAAAGCACCCAGGATGGCGTCCACGCGCTGCGGCTCGCGTAACAGGCCGCCACCGGCGTATTTGCGATAGACCACCGGCGCCGGGCAGCCCAGGTTCAAGTCCACCGCGGCGATGGGATATTCCTGCAACTCGCGCGCGGTGCGCACCAGCGATGGAATATCGTTTCCAATCATCTGGGCCACAACAGGCCGGCTCGTGGGATTTTCAGCGATTGACCGGAGGATGTGCTTGTCGAGAGTCGAAGTGGCGTGGACGCGGAAATACTCGGTGAAATAAACATCCGCCCCGCCATAGGCAGGCATCAGTTTCAAGAATGCCAGGTCGGTCACATCCTGCATCGGTGCCAGCGCCAGCACGGGCTCCGGGCGGTCAAGCACCTCCTGAAATTCTCTGCGGTAATCCACGAAAACCCACTTTACGGCTTTTCGGCAAGAAAGGCAGCCTGGTTTTATGAGAATTGCGGATGTTCTTGCAGCAGCTCCCAAGTCTCCGACGAAAGCCGGGTCTGGCGATAGACGGGTTCCCAAAGTGGTTCCGCGCTGCTGGAGCGGCGCGCGCGCGCAAGCCAGCGCCGGTCCAGAGGTTCCGCGAGCAATTCCAGCGTGTTCGCGGCAATCGTGGTTTCCTCCTTTTCTCCGGTGGCGTGGCCGACACCGACATAGAAGCCGGCCAGCAATAATGTGACGCGAAGCATTGTGCTGCGGGAATATGTGGGCAAGGCGCAAGATCGGTCAGGGTCGAGCAATCGGAACAAATTTGAAAACAGCGATTGTGTCCACATGGCCGGGTTTCTTGAGGGCGAAAATGCGTCGAACATGATGGCATGCGGCTTGGGGAAACGACGCGCCGCCGGCTGCGTGACCAGAGTTGGGAAGTCGCCCAGGTGTAGCACCCAGGTTACGCGCTGGGCCTCTGTTTGAAACTGAATTCGTTGCTCTCGCACGAACCGCCCTACCTGTGGTTCATACCCGCTGAAGTAGCCGAGCGCCGACGCATGCCCCAACGCGAATTGCAACGGCTCGAGAGTTTGGTCGAAACTCACGAACTGTAATGAGCAGGGGAGCTGCCGAGTGGCCTGGAACACGGTGAGCACGTTCGCCGCAGCGCCAAGGCCCACATCCCAAATGACGAAATCCTCTTGAGTGTTGCGCAACCGTTCCAGCAACCGAAGTTGGCGAACGTACAACGCTTCCGCCTCGGCCACTGGCCCGATTACCGGATGGAAGGTCTCCTGATAAGCCAGTGAATGGAGGCTGTAAGCGCCAGTCGCGAGTTTGACCAGTTTGTAGCCTGCGTTGGCATGCACGAACCCAATTCTGCAGGCGACGGAGGATGCTGGAAACTCCAAAACAATCTGAAAGCGCCTTGCACCAGCACTTTTTTCCGCTATAACCAGCGCCTCATGTTCAAGGCAGTGATTGACTGGTACTTGGGCGCGCTGCAGACCGGCGGCTATCCGCTCATTGTGCTGCTGATGGCGATGGAGAGCTCGGTTGTCCCATTGCCGAGCGAGGTCGTCATTCCGCCCGCAGCGTATCTGGCCTCGACGAGTCAAGCGCGCCTGAGCATTGTCGGCATCGTGCTGGCCGGGACGATCGGATCGTGGCTGGGAGCGACGCTGATGTATTGGGCCGCTCGGCTGGCAGGCAGGCCGTTGCTGGCTCGTTATGGGAAGTACGTGCGCCTCACTCAGGAGAAGATTGCCGGCGCAGAGCGCTGGTCGGCTCATTACGGCTGGATGGGAATCTTCATTTCCCGGCTGCTGCCAGTTGTCAGGCATTTGATTGGCATTCCCGCCGGCATCGTGCGGATGAACTACAAGCTTTTCTCCGGCTTCACCGTGCTCGGCTCCGCCATTTGGTGCGGCGTGCTCTGTTACGTCGGCGTGAAAATGGGCCAGGACGAAAAGCTGATGCGAGGCGAACTGCACCGCATTTCGCTTTGGCTCGGCGGCGCAATGCTTGCGTTGGGGACGCTGTATTACGTTTTCGTACATCGGCACATGATGAAAGAGCCTCAAAACGATTGAGGCCTGCAAAGCTGCGGCTAAGACAAAATCGCTATGAGCCAACTCGCTAATCAAATCGCCGTGATTACCGGCGCCGGGCGCGGCATCGGACGCGGCATCGCGTTGAAGTTCGCCGCGGAAGGCGCGGATATCGTGTGCGTTTCGCGGACGGCCGAAAATGCCGAGAAGGTTGCCGAGGAAGTCCGCGCGACCGGACGCCGCGCCTGGGCGAAAGCGGTGGACGTGGCCGATGCCGCCGCTGTCAGCGCGGCGAGCGAGAAAATTCTCGTGGAGACTGGCCGTGTGGACATCCTGGTCAATAACGCGGGCGTGACGCGCGATGGCCTGCTCATGAGGATGAGCGAAGCGGATTGGAACACGGTGCTGGACACGAATCTGAAAGGCGCTTTCCTGTTCACGAAAGCGTTTACGCGCGCGTTTTTGAAGCAGCGCTCGGGGCGGATTATCAACGTGACTTCGGTGATCGGGCTGATCGGCAACGCCGGCCAGTGCAACTACGCCGCCAGCAAGGCCGCGCTGATCGGCTTTACAAAATCAGTCGCGCGGGAACTGGCCTCGCGCGGGATTACCGCCAACGCGTTGGCGCCGGGGTTTATCGAGACGGATATGACGTCAGGCTTCACGCCGGAGATGCGGAACGAGATGCTGAAGCAAATTCCATTGAACCGCTTTGGTCAGCCCGAAGACATTGCTGATGCCGCCTTGTTTCTGGCTGGTTCAAGCGGGCGGTACGTCACCGGGCAGGTGCTAACAGTTGATGGCGGAATGGTGATGTGAGGCGCGCAAAAAAAAAGGGCTTTTTTGGCGCATAAATTGTGACTTTTCGCTTGTCACGGATGGCTGCAAATAAATCGAAATATTTTGCCATTCAGGGCTTGACGGGTTCCGCATCGTCGCTTAGACACACTGCAAAAACAGAACCGGAGACCACCATGGCTGACAAAAGCATTGAACAACGAGTAAAAGACATTATCGTCGAGCAGTTGGGCGTGAATGCCGACCAGGTGACGCCCGAGGCCAAGTTTATTGAAGATTTGGGGGCCGATTCGCTTGATACCGTAGAATTGGTCATGGCACTGGAAGAAGAGTTCGGCCATGAAATTCCCGATGAGCAGGCCGAGAAACTCCAAAGTGTGGGAGATGTAATCAAATATATCGAGGATCAACAGCAAAAGTAATGGCGGTTTCCTCAGTTTCGGGGCAGCTTGAACTGGCTTCAGCTTAAGCTGCCCCTTTTGTTTTATGGCGAGCGATTGGACTGAGCGCAAAGTGGTGATTACCGGCCTTGGTGTGGTTTCCCCGCTGGGTAATGATCTGGACACGTTCTGGACCAGTCTCATCGCCGGCAAATGCGGGATTGGGCCCATCACCCTGTTCGATGCCTCGAAGTACGAAACGAAAATAGCCGCCGAGGTGAGAAACTTCGATCCCACTCCAGCTTTTCCGTCGCCCAAGGAAGTCCGTCGCACGGACCGGTTCGCGCAATATGGCGTTCACGCGGCGTGGCAGGCCCTGCGCGACGCAGGACTGGACCAGGAGCAGCCGGACCGCGATGAGATCGGCGTCTTTATCGGCTCAGGCATCGGCGGTCTGCACACGACGGCTGACCAGCATAAGATTTTGCTGGAACGCGGTCCGAGCCGGCTCTCGCCGTTCATGATCCCGATGCTCATCTCGAACATGGCCTCCGGCCTGGTTTCTATGTTCTTCAACCTGCGCGGGCCGAACTTCGCCACCTGCTCGGCCTGTGCCACCGCCAACCATGCCCTGGGCGAAGCCTGGCGTACTTTGAAAATGGGCGATGCCAAAGTCATGCTTGCCGGCGGGGCTGAGGCGACTATCATGGAAATTGGGATTGGCGGTTTCTGCGCGATGAAAGCCATGAGCACGCGCAATCAGGAACCGCAGCGCGCTTCGCGTCCCTTCGATAAAGAGCGGGACGGATTCGTCATGGGAGAGGGTGCCGGAGTGGTGGTGCTCGAGGAATACGAGCACGCCCGTGCGCGCGGCGCGCGCATCTACGCCGAATTCGCCGGCTACGGCAACACGGCGGACGCGCATCATCTGACGGCGCCTTCGCCTGGCGGCGAGGGCGCGGTGCGCTGCATGAAGGCGGCGCTACGCAGCGCCCGGCTCAATCCCGAGGACATTTCCTACATCAACGCCCACGGCACTTCGACGCCGCAGGGCGACATCGCCGAGACCGAGGCCATCAAAGTCGTGTTTGGAGACCACGCGCGCAAACTCGCCGTCAGTTCCACCAAGGGCGCGACTGGACACATGCTTGGCGCGGCGGGCGCCGTCGAAATGGTGGTTTGCGCCAAGGCCATCCACACCGACACGGCGCCGCCGACCATCAATTACGAGGTCCCCGATCCTCAGTGCGATTTGGATTACGTGCCCAATGCCGCCCGGCAAATGAAGGTGAACGCCATCGTGAACAATTCGTTTGGGTTCGGCGGGCACAATGCCAGCCTGATTGCAAAGAAGCTTTGAGTTAACAAAGCTATTCTTCCCGCTTTTCGCTTTGCCTTCGTGAGGTTGTTTGACAACTTGCCATCGTGCATTTTCTTCCGCTCATCGAAGCCAAACGGGACGGAAAAGCCCTCACGGCAGAGCAAATCAAGGAAATGATTGCTGCCTGCACGGCCGGTGAAGTTCCGGATTATCAGTTCGCCGCCTTTCTTATGGCGGTCTATTTCAGCGGACTCGACGCGGGCGAGACCAGCGCGTTGACGCTGGCGATGCGGGACTCAGGCGACGTGTTGCGATTCCCATCTGACTCGCGCCCGCTGGCGGACAAGCATTCCACGGGTGGTGTGGGTGACAAGGTTTCGCTGCCGCTGGCACCTTTGCTGGCCTGCCTTGGATTCCGTGTGCCCATGATTTCCGGGCGCGGCCTGGGCATCACGGGTGGCACGCTCGACAAACTCGATGCCATTCCGGGCTTGCGGACCACCCTGCCCACGGAGCGAATAATCCAAATCGTTCAGGAAGTCGGGTGCGTGATCTGCGGTCAAACCGAGCGGATGGTGCCTGCTGATAAATTTCTTTATGCGCTGCGCGACGTGACTGGAACGGTGCCCAGCATGCCGCTCATCGTTGCGTCCATTCTTTCAAAGAAGCTTGCGGAGAGTCTCCAGGCACTGGTGCTCGACGTCAAATTCGGCACGGCGGCGTTTATGGCCACACTGGACAAAGCGCGCGAACTGGCGCAGGCGATGGTCGCACTCGGTAACGACTGCGACGTAAATACCCGCGCGTTGTTGACCGACATGAACGCCCCTCTAGGTCGAGCCGCGGGCAACTGGCTCGAAGTCAAGGAAGCTGTGGCGTGTTTAGAGGGGCGAGGGGTGAGGGACGAGGGACGAGGGGCGAGCCTCGACGCCCAGGACGACCTTCGCGAACTCGTTGTTGCCTGTGCCGCGCATTTGCTGGTCCAGACGGGAATAGCCTCGTCGGTTGACATTGCCCATCAGCAAGCCGTGGAATGCCTGGACTCAGGCAAGCCCCGCAAAAAATGGGATGAAATGTTGGCTGCTCAAGGTGCAGATTTGAATGCGTTCCACAACAAACTCGCGCTGGATCATACCGCACCGGAAGTCCTGGAAGTCAAATCGCCACAGCCGGGGTTCGTCACCCGGTGCGACGCGAGACTCATTGCCGAGCTCATACGCGACTTGGGCGGCGGCCGGTTTACTAAAGAATCGAGTATCAACTACGACGTGGGGATAGACGGCCTGGCCCAAATCGGCGAACAGGTGCGAGTCGGATCAGTTTTGGCGCGTATTCACGCGGCCGATGCCGCCCAGTCAACGGCAGCGGTTCCTCGGTTATTGGCAGCATTCGAATTCTCAGCTGAGCCGCCACGGCGCTCGCCGCGGATCGCAGCCGTCATTAGCTAAAGCCCGTTGCAATAGTCAGCCATCCCCCAAATCGCAAAACCCGAATGACTAATGACGAAAGCAGCCCGCAAGCCTGAAGCGCTGGTGCTGGCACGTTCTCTAAGTATTCGTCATTCGTCATTTGACTCGGGCCCACTTTTGCAAAAGCGTTCAGCTAAAGAACTCCCGGATCACTGCGGCCACCCGTTGGATTTGGTCGTCGGTAAGCTCCGGATAAATCGGCAAGCTGAGGCATTCGCGCCCTGCTTTTTCGGCCACCGGGAAATCGCCCGGCTTGTAGCCGAGATGTGCGAAGGCCTTCTGCAAATGGAGCGGCAGTGGGTAATGCATTCCGGATCCGATGCGGTTGGCTTCGAGGTGCCGCTTCAAGTCGTCGCGGCGGACGTTGCGTACTACATAAAGATGCCAGGCGCTCTCGACGCCCTCGGCCTGGCGCGGCAGTTGCAAGGGCGTGTCGCCCAACAGCTCGCTATAGCGGCGCGCGACGCGCCGGCGTTCGCGCGTCCAGCCCTCCAAGTGCCGCAGCTTGACACCGAGCACCGCTCCCTGGATGCCTTCCATGCGGTAGTTGAACCCGACCTCGTCGTGGTAATAACGCCGCGTCGAGCCGTGATCGCGCAGCGCGCGCGCCCGCGCCGCGTGCGCGTCGTCGTTTGTCACCAGCGCGCCGCCTTCGCCGCACGCCCCCAGATTTTTACCCGGGTAAAAGCTGAAACAGGACATCTCGCCGAAAGTGCCGACGGCGCAGCCGCGGTATTTCGCGCCGTGCGCCTGGGCGGCATCTTCGACCAGAGCGAGTTTGCGATTGCGGCAAATCTCCAGCAGCGGCTCCAGATCAGCCGGATGCCCGTAAAGATGAACGGGCAAAATCGCACGGGTGCGAGGTGTAATCGCTTTCTCGACCAGTTCTGGCGCCAGATTGAACGTGGCGTCATCGATATCGACATAAACGGGGCGGGCGCCGACATAATCAATCGCCCAACTGGTGGCCACGAAGGTGAACGGCGTCGTGATCACTTCATCTCCCGGGCCGAGATTTAGAAGCCGCATTGCCACGTGCAGCGCAGAGGTGCCGTTGTTGAAACCTACGCAGTGACGGGCGCCACAAAACCGGGCAAAGTCCGATTCGAATTGCGCCACGTCCGGCCCGAGGCAGAAAGTGCAATTGTCCAGCGAACGTGCGATGGCGGCGTCAAGGTCCGATCGGATCGACCGAATCTGCGCCGGTAAATCGAAATAAGGAACCGCTTGATTCAGCGAGGTTTTCATTGTCTGGTCACTCAATCCGGATTGTCCTTGATCCATTGTTCCATTTTCGCTTGCCATCGATTCCAGTCGGTGCCGTAGTCCTCCTCCAGGTAGAGTTCCATCAGATCCTTGGCTTCGGCTGCCTTCGGGTGGCCTGGCGCGCGTGCGACTTCCAACAACAGTGGCAGCTTGAGGGCATTCGGACGGTTCAACAAATCAACGATCAGCACGTCGAGGACCGCTTCCGGCACTTTGGGATCCGCCAGGTATTTTCCCAGCGGCGCGTACTCGACGTCGGGAAGGAGATTGGACATGTGCTGGGCCGCTTCGACCTGGCCCTCTTCCGGGAGGCGGGGGAACAGGGCGAGCAATTGCTTGGCCTTCTGCGTTTCATCGCTGTCTGAGCCCAGGATTTCGTCCAGCCGGGTTTCCCAGTCGGCGACGAGATTTGTGTCCGACGAGGGCGGCGGGGATATGACTTGATTGGTTGAGGAATCGGAGGGCCGGGGGCGCTCGTTTTGTGCGAAGAAAGCCCGGCCGGTTGAGATGGCCGTGGACAGCCGCTCCTGGCTGCCTGGGAGTGGCGCGTTGGCTGCTTTCCTGGGCGTCGCCAGCCAGCCGAGTGCGATGCCAACGATCAGAACCGCGGCAATCAAACCGATGATGCCTGCAATTCTTGGAAATCTGCGCGTGCTCTCAGCCATTCAAGCTCATCATTCTGCTGACCGGCGAACCACAATCAATACTTTTGCCGCAGGGCGGATAACATTGGGATTAGCCGTCTCTTCCGTGGTTTCGAAAACCAGCAAGGAAGAAGAGAAGGCGCAACGCCCGGAAACGGAAGGTGCTTACCACGAATTCACACGAAGGGACACGAACTCGGGAAAGGGATCATAACAGATGCTGCGATGCTCCTTTGCAAAAGAGAGCGAAGGACGTAAACCAAGCGCTTTGAACAAATAAAAAAGCCACCGCGAGGGTGGCTCGAGAACAAACCAACGGCCGGCAGGCGGAGGTTTGACTCTCCACCCACCGGCTGCTTGATTACAGAGGCCTGATGGCGCCCTTAATTTCCTTCCGCGCCTTCAAGTCCTTCAGGGAGATCTTGGGTTTCTGTGTCTTCTGGTTTTTGTCTTTTTTCATGGTGCTTTTTGTGTTTGTCGGATTGGCGGTTACGAGCAAGCGCTCGCTCTGCCAGAGTGGCAGTGAGACGAAATCGTGCGGCCCTCAGGCGGAGGCTGTTCCTCCGCCTGCGGGCCCGCTGATTATGTGTCCTTAGGAATCGTGTTGCTGGACCCCTTGATCTCCTTCCGCGCTTTCAGATCCTTCAACGCGATTTTGGCTTTCTTCTGGCCTTTATTCTTTTTCATGTTGTCTCTTCTGGTTGGTTCGTTGTGGGCTGAGAATTGTCGCTCGCTCCGAACAACAATCCCTTGCCGCCTGTGACCCTCTTTTTGGGCATCAGATCATCCAATCGAATGCCAGAGGGTTTCTTCGGACCCGATTTGGCCAGGCCCGAAGACTTGGCCGCGAATTTTGAATTACGGGTCATGCAATAAGTGTAACAGGATTGATGCCAACCCCGAGCCTGGAACAAAAAAATCATCACATCAAACTCAAGCCACCAGGATTGCGTTGGTAACCGGTTCAAAGTCAGCATCGTGAATCGATACGCCAAAATCTTTGATCGGCAGGCTCGCAGTGCGTCCATTGAAAGTTGAGCACTGCCTGGACTTGATTTGCGCCGGGCCTGGACTCAAAACAAGGCCGCTGGCCTCATTTCGTGTGCGGCACTCTGAGGTGTCGAACCAACCGGGCCCGCGAGATGCCGAGCAACTTTGCGGCTCGACGCTGGTTGCGCCCGGTCCGTTCGTAGATCGTCCATACATGCCGATTGAGGGCGCCACCTAGTGAAAGATCGTCCCCGTTCGTGGTGGCCGGCAACTTTCCGGGTTGTGCGACAACCAAGCCGTGTTCGGGCAGGTGAGCGACGCCCTCCTCGGCCAGGCTCAAGGCTGGCTGAAAAACCACATGCTCGGGCTGGACTTCTTCGGTTTGGCAAAAGAGGACGACGGTGCGGATGGTGTGATGAAGTTCGCGCAAATTCCCCGGCCAACGGTAATGGAGGAGACGCTCCATCGCAGCCGGATGAATGGCCGTAAGATTCTTGCCAATGCGCCGCGCTTGCGCGTCCAGCTCCGCGGCGATCAGCCCGGGCAAGTCCTCGACCCGCTCGCGCAAGGGAGGGATCAGAAGAATCAAGCCCGCCAGCCGATGATACAAGTCCTCGCGAAAGCGGCACTGACGGATTCGCTCGCGCAGCGAAGTATTCGTCGCGGAGATGATGCGAGCGTTGGCCCGGAGCATCCGCTCTGATCCGAGCCGTTCGAATTCGCCATATTCCACCGCTCGCAGGATTTTGGCCTGCGCCAGAGGGCTCATATCGGCGATTTCGTCCAGGAAGAGCGTGCCAGAGTCTGCCAGCTCGAATTTTCCTTTAACCGTCTTTTGCGCGCCGGTAAAAGCGCCCCGCTCGTGGCCGAAAAGCTGGCTCTCCAAGAGCGTGTCGCTCATCGCTGAGGCATTGAAGGAAATAAACTGGCTCTTGGCCCGAGCCGAGGAATTGTGGATCGCCTGCGCCAGCAGAGTTTTTCCCGTTCCCGTTTCACCCAATATGAGAACCGGCACATCCGATTCCGATGCCAGCGCGGCCAGCTTGAGGCAGCGGCGCATGGCCTCGTTGCCCGAAAAAAGGTCTTGCACTCTTAAATTGCTGAGGCTATGGGCGAGCATTTTAATCCTTCAGGAAATCTCCGGTTGCCCGGGAGACTGCCAGCGATCGACGCTTCCTGGAGTAACCCGGCGCGCAGGGTTAGGCGACTTCCTTTTCCCCCTCACCCCGGCCCTCTCCCTTGGGGAGAGGGAGAATTGTCGGCTGTCGGTTGGCGAATCGTGAGGCGCCGAAACATTCGAGTGGGGGGCGCGCGGACTCCCTCTCCCACGGGGAGAGGGCCGGGGTGAGGGGGAAGAAACCGCTCCCACTAAGCGCCTTGCTCGCCTCGGATCCGAGGTCCGGCCGACATCTACCAGGCTCATATGTTCTGACTCATTCATCATTTCAAGCCTCCGGCTTTGCCGGAGCGTGTGCCGACATTTCGAGCGCATTAATTGCGCGTCAATTCACGCAGTTGCCGCAATGGTTCAAAGGCGTACTCGATGAGAGTGCGACTGCCGACCACCAGCCGGGCCTCCCCTTTCATTCCCACCCGTAGCGGCCGTTCGAGGCCCCGTGTGCTGAAACTTGTTCGGTCGAGGGTCGCCCGCCCGGTGAAGCGTTGGCCTTCGGGCGAGCTGACGGCCGCCGGGCTAATCCATTGCAGTTTGCCCGTGATCGTTCCGTACCGTTGATAGGGAAAGGCCTCAAAAAAAAGGCGCACCGTCTGTCCAGGCGCCAGCTTGGGCACGCCCCTCTCTTGCAGCAGCAGATGCGCCCGCGGTTCACCCTCGACTCGGGCCAATTGACACAGCTCACCGCCATTTTGCACCACGCCCCCGGCGTTGCGGTGCGCCAGAGAAATCACCGCGGCTCGGTAGGGCGCCCGAATGGTCATCAGATCTCCGTTGCAATTCACCAATTGCCGTTTCAGTGCCTCGATCCGGACCTTTAGTTTTTCCATTTCCGATTGTTCATCTGCCCGCTGGCGTGCTCGCTCGGTCTCCAACTGCTGCCGTTCGAGGCCGAATTGCAGGACCCGCCGCTCGGCGGCATGCAGGTCCTTCTCTGATTCCGCCAGAGCCAGCCGGTATCGCATCATCTCGATCTCCGACACTAGTTTCTCGTCGGCAAGTGTTTGATTGCGTCTCACCAAGTCCCGGCTGGTGTCCAGGTGCTTTTCACGAAAGGCCACGTCCCGTTCCGCTTGCTGCAGCTCCTCCTTTTTTATCCCCAATTGCGCGGCAAAATACTCCTCCAGCTTTGCGGTGCGCTTTTGGGAGGTGCGCAAATCCTCCTCAGAAGTTTGGAGTTGCGTTTGCCAGGCCCAGATTTCGTCCGAACGCAGGACGAATAACTCCGCATTTTGCGGCACTTCCTGGCCTTCGGCGACTTTGACGGCCTGAGCCACCGCCAGCAACGGCGATTGAATCGGGTCGGCCCCATTCTCAGGAACCAGCACGAACGAACATCGGACCGTGTCCGGAATGTGGACCAACACCGAAGCGAGAAAAGCGACAGTGAACATCCCGATCAATAGCCACGCCGTCCAACGAATTACCTGCGGTGGCACCTCATGGGGCAGCACTTCGGCTTCACCCGGGCCGAGGCTGGCTTGTTGCGCCGGTCCCTGGCCCGGACTGTAAGCCGGGGAGCGCGGCTGTGTCGATTGTTCCGAAACATTCATACGAGCTCAAGTTCCCAACTGCTGGCTCGAGAGATAAAAATACAAACCGCGGCGCGCCATTAATTCGTCGTGATTTCCCACCTCAGCCACCTTGCCGCGCTCCAGCACGACGATGCTATCGGCCTCGCGGATGGTGCTAAGACGATGGGCGATCACCAGGCAACTGCGGCCGGCCATCAAGCGGTTGAGGTTTTCCTGAATGGCCCGCTCCGATTCCGAATCCAGGGCGCTGGTGGCTTCATCGAAGATTAGGACTTGAGGATCATGGTAAAGCGCGCGCGCGATGCAAACGCGTTGCTTCTGGCCGCCCGACAAAGCCAGACCGGTCTCGCCGATTTTTGTCTCGTAACCGAACGGCAGCCGGGAGATCAGCTCATGAGCATTTGCCAATTGGGCCGCCCACAAAACGCGATCAAAATCAGGCTCGGGATCACCGAAGGAAATGTTTCGCAGGATCGTGTCGCTGAACAGATGGTTTTCCTGCAGGACCAGGCCAATCTTGTTGCGCAAGTCTCGATAATTAAGATCTTTCAAATCGACCCGATCGAAAAGAATCGTTCCTTCCGTGGGCTCGAGCAGACCGGCGATCAGCTTGATCAAAGTCGTTTTGCCCGAACCGCTCCGGCCCACGATCGCCACCATTTTGCCCGGCAGGATTTCCAGATTGATCCCTTGCAGGATCATAGGCGCTTCGGGCCCGCCGAACCGGAAGCCGAGGTTGCGCAACTGCAGATGGCCTTCGAGCGTCGGGACCGGTTTGAGCCGCGAACGGTCGCGCCCTTGCTCGGGTTCCTGCTCGAAAATATCGTTCAGTCGGTGGATCAGAACCACGATTGTCTGCAATTCCTCCCAAACCGTGAGCATCCGGAGGAGAGCGGCGCAGGCCATGGCCAGCAGCGCGCTGAAGGCAACAAAACCGCCGATCGAAATCTGGCCGTGGATCACCATCCCGGCTCCCACCCACAAAAAGAGGGCCGTGGAGAGCACGCTGATCGTCTGGACGGCGCTGTCATAGGACATGACGATGAAACTCCAGCGAAATCTTTTGCGGGACAGCCCCAGAAACTCGTTCAGCATCAGATCGCGAAATGCCGTTTCCGCCGCCGCCGCCTTAACGGCTTCGATTCCTTTAATAGCGTCGATTTGGTACGAACTGTATTTGGCTTGCCCTTCTTCCAGTTCGGCGAAGAGAGGACGGACCACCTTCACGGAAAAGAGCATCAGACCCAGGTAAAGAGGAATCATTAAGACGAAGACACCGAGCAATTGCAGGCTGTAGAAGCCCATGAGCACCAGACAGCCGACGATTTGCACGGCTGCCAGAGAGCCGCCAATCCCGTGCTGGACCATGAACAGCCGCATTTGCCGCGCCCCGTCGAGCCGCCGTTGGATGTCTCCCGTGCGCCGGTTCTCGAAATAAGACATCGGCAGCGCCAGCAGGTTGCGCATCAAGAAATCCAAGATCCCCGTATCGAGATGCACTGCGATGAAACTCAGCAAGTATTGTTGGGTCAGGCTCGAGCCAAGCGTGAACACCCCCGCCGCGATCATTCCCATCACACACAACCTCAACAGGTTCAGGTCCTGTTCGACCATCACTTTATCCACGACCACCTGTGTGAACACCGGCAACAGGAGTTGCAAGGCGCTCGCGACTCCCGCCAGCAGCACCGCTTGCAGCAGCGCGCGCTGGTGTTTTCTGAAAAACGGCGTCAACCAGGCCAGTGTCGTCCGGCCTTCCGGTGCTTTTTCAAAGGCCTCCGTATAGTCGAACAGAGCGGCATACCCGGACCATTTTTGCTCAAAGTCAGCTCGCGGGAGCCGTCGCACCGTCCCGGTGGCCGGGTCGGCCGCGCGGATATATTTTTCAGCGACATCGATCAGCACCATCCAATGGTTGCCTTGCCAATGAATGATGGCTGGCAAGGGCATGTGGGGCAGATTGCGCAGTGATACCTTGAGGGCGCGTGAAGCCAGCCCAAGTTCGGTTGCCGCATGACACAAGGCTTTGAGGCTGGTCCCGTCGCGCGCGGTGTGGCACAAGAGCCGGATGCGCGAAAGACTGACTTTTCGGCCGAAATGCCTGCAAACCATTGCCAGGCTGGCCGCCCCGCAATCGGTCTCATCAATCTGCTGCACCAGCGGAATCCTGCGGATTCGCCCCTTGCGCTTGCGAAAGAAGCCTTTCTCGTCGGCGAAGGGTTCCTCCTCCTCTTCCGCCGTTTCTTCCTTCGACTCCTCCTCCGGCTCCGCCGGCGCTTCTTCTTCCGGCTGATCCAGTTCCACTTTGTTGGCCGTGCTCGCCTCGGCGGGAAGCTCCTCCTGCGAAAAATCAAGCGGCACTCGCGCCTCGGTGTCCCGGTTATACTGCGCCTTGCGCTCCTCCAGCAATTTCGCGAATTCTGGAAATTGCTTGTTCATCTCCAGCACGGTCGCCGGCGCCAGCGCCAGCAACCGGCAATCGGTAATCGCCTGCGCGGTCGCAGCTCGCGGGGCGTTGTTCAGGATGGACAATTCGCCGAAGAAATCTCCATCACGCAGAAAAGCGCGTTGGCGAATCTGTCCATCCTTTCCCGAAAAGATGCGCACCCGCCCCTTTTCGATGATATACATCGGCCCCGCGGGATCGCCTTCGCGCAGGACGATTTGGCCCTTGGCAAATTCCTCGGGCTTCAGTCGTTCAACCAGCGCCTGAAGCGTGCGGTTGGGCAAACGGCCGAAGTTGCTGAACTCATAAAGAAAACCGTGCAGCGCGCGCCAGCGCGCCGTCAATTCCAGGGAGTGTTTGACCTCGGGAAATTCTTCGGCGAGTTTCAGAAACTCACTCCGCTCCAGACGTAGCACCTCGACGCCCGAACTGCACCGGACGGTCGCGTTCCGCGTGCCTCCTGACGACAGAGCCGATTCCCCGAACTCGGCGCCTGCTCCCAGCATGCTCAGCGAAAGTTCCTGGCCGCTTTCGCTCGTTCCCAGCACATGCGCGCGGCCGGAGAGCATCACGAAAAACGCGTCGGCCGCGTCACCCTTCTTGATAATCAAATCGCCGAACTCATAACGCGCGCGCTTGAACAAGCCATTCAGCCGCGCGCGCTGAGCCTCGGGCACGAAGCGGAAAACCGACGAGCGCGCCAATATGGCCGAAAAATCGCCGTTTCCGTCAGCCGCCAACGGCCCATTCGATTCCACGCTTGTACCAGATGACTCCATTGCCACCTACTACAGTTGGATTCGCCAACGCCAACGGACGGTCTTGCTGGCAAGTTCCGAAAAATGGGCCTCTCGCAGACGCCCATCAATACGCGCCCGGACCTCAGCATCTTCCAAATCCGGTTCGATCTTGGCCGCTATCCGGTACACGAGGAAGCACGTATCGGTCTCTTTCGGCTCGAGCACATCTCCCGAGGCGACACAAAGCAATTCCTGCTGAACATCGGCCGCACAATCGTCCAGAAAGAACTCATCCTTCTCCCACGTGGACCCGCATTCTTTGGCCAATTCGTCGCTCGAGAGCAGCTTTTCCTTCAGGCACAGCACTGCCTCCTGCGCCGCATGCCGGGACCGAACAACCATCTTTTCGATTTCAACGCGCGTTAAGGGCAGGCGCATCACTGTCAGGGTGCGCCTTCGGGCCTCATCGGTGAGCAGGCCCACGCAGATTTGGCGATAGTTGACCTCCATCTGCAGACACTCGTTCAGCCATTCCGATGTCCGGCCCAATTGCTTCAGCGCCTCGGGTAGCGAGCTTTCATCCAGTCCCGTTCGTTCGAAGAACCGTGCGCGTTCAACCTCGAGCAATTCCGGTTTCTTCTCGCTCGCGTCCTCCTTGGACGAAGCTGCGATCCGCCAGCTCAGCGCCCGCGCCATCCGATCGAATTCGCCGCTCAACATCAGCTCCACGCGCAGCAACTTGCGAAGCTCGGGCGAACCCTCGAGATAGTCCGTTTCCTCAGCTTCTTCGGAATCGGGAGGATTCTCTCTCCAGTAGCGCCGTATCAAGTAGTCGCTGAACTGCTCTTCGGTCATACCGCGGTCGGCCAGCCAGCGCTCGGTTTCCTCGACCGTCAGCAAATCTCTCTCATACCGGAACTCCTCCGACATCGACGTCAGCACTTCATCGTCCGCCTCCAGCTCCAGTTCGTTCGCCCTCTGCTCGCAGGAAACGGCTTCCATCAATTGAGACCACACGGGCTGCAACCGACCCAGAAACCAGCCCATCCCCGACACGTCCTCGACCGTGAACTCGCGCTTGCCGTGACACAAGACCACGCGCGGATCTGCGGGAGGCGCTTGCGCTGTCGAGGCTGCATTCATGGGGTTAACCGGGGCCTTTTAGGCAAAAGAAGCCGACTGCGCCTGGGGTTACGGGCATGACAGCCAGTCTAGCAACCGGATCCGCCCTGTCAAGGCACGAATAGCCCTTCTGCCGCAATGGGATGCCCCTTGACACAGCCATGAGTCGGAGCGGGGTCGGCCTCGTCCCCGGTCTCCACGCGTACCTTGCAACACCGATGGGTACCAGGCCGTCCCCACTCCATTCCGCTAGGCAAGAGGTGACACTGTCGTGCTGCGCCCGAACTCTAGAAATACCGGCTTGCCCGGCAATGGCGACGGAACGAAAGTTAAGTTCCATGAAGGCCAAGTCATTCGTCGCTGTAGCTGCATTCACAGTGGCGCTTTCATTAAGAGCCGCTGATCCGGTATTGCCCGATCATCAGAAGACGCCGGGTGCCGTGTTTGCAAACGTGACGGTGGAACAGATTTGCACGCCCGGCTACGCCAAAGGTCCGAAAAGAGGATATGCGCGTCGTCTTTCAGGAATACGCCTGGGACATGGGCTGGTGTGATCCCTGCGCGGCTGATCCGCTTTCCAATGATGAATTCAGGAAGCTAGGGGTCTTTTGGCTGGATTCGACCACGCCGCCAGGCCAGCCAAGGCCAATGCGTCGGCCGATTACCGCTGGTCCGCAAAATGCATTCATCACGCGGCTGCATTTGCGTTACGACGCGCAGCATTTCCCTGAAGACCTCGTTTTCCAGGAGACAGCCGATCGCAATAATTTCCAGGGCCGCTACGTGCTGCGGCATCCCTGGATCGGCACATCGGATTGTCCCGCAGCCAAAACATATTTCGAACAACTTGCCGCTAGGCAAGACACCGAAGCTGCAACACTGGCGGGCCTCACAGGTTGGAATATTGCTGTTATCCGCAGCAAAATGGGCAGAACCGAATCAAGCCCAGATAGCACGACGCCAAAAAAATGGTATCAGAAAATTTGGGCAACTTAAGCAAAAACGACATTTGACCGAGCAAGAATTGTGCGTTCTATTGTCCAGAACCCGCCCGGTTGTTCGTCGTAGGTTTGCGACGACGACAACACATAACAACAACGCACAAGCAAAATATGAGCAAAACAAAAAACTCCGTGCCCGCGAGCATCATTTGGTTTGAAATCCCGGCGGACAAACCCGAGCGCGCCAAGACGTTTTACGGCAAATTGTTCGGCTGGAAAATCAGCCCTTTTCCCGGTATGCCGGATTATCAACACATTGAGACTCGCGGAGCGGACGCTACGCCCGATGGCGGGTTGATGAAGCGGATGCATCCGATGCACACGATCACCAATTACATCAATGTTCCCTCGCTGGCTCGGTTCATGGCGAAGGTCAAGAAACTGGGCGGCAGCATTTGCCAGTCCAAAACTGCAGTCCCGGGCATGGGCTACTTCGCGCTGTGCCAGGACACGGAGAAAAACACCTTCGCCATTTGGGAGGTGAACAAAAACGCAAAATAGTTGTCCCCACGAGACCTGCTTATTCGTCGTATCCGTGAACGGACACAACAATTCAAACATCAAAACAACCAAACCAAACGTATGAATACTCAAACACAGAATAATGGATACATGCTGATCTTTCGCGGGAATGACTGGCACAAAGGTCTTTCGCCGGAACAAATGCAACAGATCGCCGATCAATGGATGGCGTGGTTCAAAGGGTTGAAAGAGCGAGGCGCGGCCGTGGCGGGGAATCCTCTCGAACCACAGGGAAAGATAGTCTCCGGCAGGAACCGCGTTGTCTCGGACGGTCCCTTTGCTGAATCTAAAGAGACGATTGGGGGCTATTTCCTGCTCAACGTGGCCACGATGGACGAAGCGGTGGCCATTGCACAGCAATGTCCGGGCCTGGCTTACGGCGTGAAGGTCGAAGTCCGGGCAGTGGCGGCTGAATGTCCCGTAGCCGCAGAAGCGCGCGCGGAAGCGGAACTTGCCCACGCATAAGAACTGCCATGAGC
Organism: uncultured Verrucomicrobiota bacterium; assembly: GCA_964446585.1. Taxonomy (GTDB): domain Bacteria; phylum Verrucomicrobiota; class Verrucomicrobiia; order Limisphaerales; family UBA8199; genus CAYUPI01. Next base: position 90,977 of record CAYUPI010000008.1, on the reverse strand, counting down.
AGCATCAGGGTCCTGGTCGGCACGAAGAAGGGCGCGTTCATCCTGACCGGGGATGGCAAGCGCCGGAAGTGGAAGGTTGACGGCCCGTTTTTTGCCGGCTGGGAATTGTTCCATCTCAAAGGCTCGCCGGTGGATCCCAACCGGATCTACGCTTCGCAAACCAGCGGTTGGTTCGGGCAAATCATCCAGCGCTCGGACGATGGCGGCCGGACGTGGAACACTCCCGGCGGCGGGCCGGAGCCGAGCGCGGACGGAATGCCTCGCGGGGAGAGCAACAAGTTTGTTTACGAAGGAGAAATCGGCAAGCACCTGTGGTACGACGGCACGCAACACCCGTGGGAATTCAAGCGGATTTGGCACCTGGAGCCTTCGCTCAACGATCCGGACACGGTCTATGCGGGCGCGGAGGACGCGGCGCTTTTCAAAACGACCGATGGTGGCCGGACCTGGAAGGAGCTTCCTGCCTTGCGCGAGGTCAAAGGAAACCTTTGGCAGCCGGGCGCGGGCGGGATGGCGGTGCATACGATCCTGATCGATCCGAAGAACCCGAACCGCATCTTTATTGCCATCTCGGCGGCGGGTGCGTTTCGCACCGAGGACGGCGGCAAATCATGGCGTCCCATCAACCGCGGCTTGGAATCCAGGTACGAATTGCCGGACCCGGACGCGGAGGTTGGCCATTGCGTGCATCGCATCGCGCTGCATCCGTCGAAGCCGGACGTGTTGTTCATGCAAAAGCATTGGGACGTGCTGCGCTCCGACAATGCCGGCGACCAGTGGCGTGAGGTCAGCGGCAATCTCCCGACCGATTTCGGCTTCCCGATCGACGTGCACTTCCATGAGCCGGAGACAATTTACGTCGTGCCTATCAAGAACGACTCGGAGCATTTTCCCCCGGATGGCAAGCTCCGCGTTTACCGCAGCCGCACCGGGGGCAACGAGTGGGAACCGCTGACGCGCGGCCTGCCGCAACAGGACTGTTATGTAAACGTGCTGCGCGACGCGATGGCAGTGGACTCGCTCGAACCATGCGGCATTTATTTCGGCACGACCGGCGGACAAGTCTATGGCTCCGCCGATGGCGGGGACTCGTGGAACGCGATCGTGCGCGACCTGCCGCCGGTATATTCGGTCGAGGTCCAGACCTTGCCATGATCCGTGTGGAACTGCCCTATCACCTGCGCAATCTGGCGCGTGTCGATGGCGAGGTGGAGCTTGACATCGCGAGTCCCGCCACCGTCAAAGGGCTGCTGGACACGCTCGAAGCGCGCTACCCGGTCCTGCGCGGCACAATTCGGGATCACGGCACTTTGAAACGGAGGGCGTTTGTTCGATTCTTCGCGTGCAAGGAAGATATTTCGCTGGCGCCGCCGGAAATGCCGTTGCCCGAGGAGATCGTCAGCGGCGCCGAGCCGTTTATGATCGTGGGCGCAATGGCTGGAGGTTGAATATCAATAATTGTAGAAGCCGATAGTGCAAGGCGGGAGAGGCTCTGACCGAAGAATCCAAAATCCAAAATCCAAAATTGATCAGAGCCTCCTGATGTCGGCTCCTACATCCGAAGCGATTTTCCAAGCACGCCAAAAAAAGCCATGAGTATCAGCGAACTTTTGACGCCTCCTCCGGCCATCAATGCTGTCGAGTCCAAGGTTCCCGAGTCGCCAGAGGTTTCTACCGTGGTCGAGCATCTGTTCCGCCACGAGGGCGGCAAGATGGTGGCTACCCTGACGCGGATATTTGGGATCGAACACTTGCACCTCGCTGAGGACGTGGTGCAGGAAGCGCTGGCGCGAGCTTTGCAGACCTGGCCGTTTTACGGCGTGCCGAATAACCCCGCAGCCTGGATCATGCGGGCTTCGCGCAACCTCGCGCTGGACATAGTCCGCCGCCAGAAGGTATTCCGCGACAAGGAACCCGAGATCGCGCGCTGGACGGAGCGGGAGACCGATGCGCCGGATATGGCGGTGGCCACGCGGCAGGAAATCAGCGATGACACGCTGCGCCTGATGTTTGTCTGCTGCCATCCACTGATACCGCCCGGGGCGCAGGTGGCGCTGGCGTTGAAAACGCTGTGCGGCTTCAGCCCCGCCGAGATCGCCAAGGCGTTCCTGACCACCGAAGCAGCCATCGCCAAGCGGTTAACGCGCGCAAAGCAGAAGATCCGCGAAGCGCGAATTCCGTTCGAGCTGCCAGAGGGAGCAGAGCTGGCCCGGCGCACAGATGGCGTGCGGCAATGCCTTTACCTGCTGTTCAACGAAGGCTATAAGGCATCGAGCGGCGACAAACTGGTCCGCGAGGACGTATGCCGCGAGGCGATTCGTCTGACCAGACTGTTGGCTGAGCTCCCGGCCAGCGGCCAGCCCCGCACGCACGCGTTGCTGGCGCTCATGCTGTTCAATGCCGCGCGCTTCGCGACGAGAGTCGATCGCGACGGCAACCTGCTGCGCCTGCACGAACAGGATCGCACGCGCTGGGATCAGGCCCTGATCGCGCGCGGCATGTATCACTTCGCCCAATCGGCGGCTGGCGAAGAACTCTCCGAGTATCATCTTCAATCCGGCATCGCCGCCTGCCACTGCGCGGCCCGGGACTACGCTTCAACTGATTGGCGGCAAATTCTCGTACTCTACGACCGGCTGCTGGAATTTGACGACTCATCGGTGGTGGCGTTGAACCGGGCCGTGGCCTTGGCCGAGGTCCACGGACCCCAGGCCGGGCTTGTGGCCGTCAATGCGATCCACAACCTCCATTCGCTCGAGTCCTATTATTTACTCTACGCCGTGCTTGGCGAATTCGAGGCCCGCCTCCAACATTCCCGCGCCGCCGCGGCTCACTTCCGCAAATCCTTGCAGCTTGCTGAAATAAACTCTGAGCAAGCCTTCCTCGCGAAACGCCTCAAGAGCTGCGAATCACAGTTCAGACCTTAAACGAAAAGGAGCGCGCGGTCGCGAATAGGGGAAACTGCGCCTGTCTTTTCTCTCGTTCCAACCTGCCCCACGTCTGCATCACAAGGTCAAGGCCCGGCAACCATTCTCGACGCTGCTGAATCTGTTCCGACCTCCTGAACGGTCGGTTTGCCCGACCCATCCCGAGGGGGTGGAGGGTTAAACTCAGCCATTTTGCCTCAAAAAGGCATTTCTCCGAAATTGCGAATTTTCTTGCAATCGAAACCGCGGATAGGTAACATGGCGGCCAGTAATCACTCGAGAAGCCCATGAACACGATGTTGGGACCATTGCGTTGCTGGGCGTTCCGGTTGCCGCCAGAAGCAACCGGGTACGTTCAGCGCGGCTTTCGAGGTGCAACAGAGGAGATGCGAGCCAGGCTCGAACAAATCGGGTCGGTCTTCTTGAATGGTTACCACGCGGCCCTGGAAGCGGGCGATCCGGAAAGAATTGGACCGGCGCTGGACCGGGTCGAGCCGGAGCTGGGCGGGTTCGCGTTCGAAGGCGCGGCGATGGGTTTTGCGCTGCTGGATTGGTTCACGCCCTGGAGCGCCACGCGCACAGAGCGATTTTTCCGTGGCCTGGGTAATCCGCACGCCTACATGGTCCACGTCGCGGTCGGCTGGGTCTGGGCCCGGGTGCCATTTGGCGTTGAGCGCGCGCGCCGGCAACTCGATCCGTTGCTGAGGTGGCTGGCCTTCGACGGTTGGGGATTTCATGAGGGATTCTTTCACTGGCCCAAGTACATTGAGGCGCAGCCGCGAAAGCCGTCTGGCGCGCCGGGATACGCGAAACGCGTTTTCGATCAGGGCCTGGGCCGGTCGTTCTGGTTTGTGAACGGCGGGAATCCGGACCTAATCATTCGCACCATCGACGCATTTCCTGCGGAGCGCCAATCCGATTTGTGGAGCGGCCTCGGGTTGGCAGCTACCTATGCGGGGTTTGCCAGTCCGGAGGGGTTGAAAGCTTTGAGGGAAGGGGCCGGGAATCATCGGGCTTGTCTGGCCCAGGGCGCGGCGTTCGCTTCCAAGGCCCGGCAACGGGCAGGAAACCTGACTGACTACACGGACTTGGCTTCCCAAACGTTTTGCGGGATGCCGGCTCTCGAGGCCGCGCGCTTATGCGATGCGACGTTGGAGAATCTAACCCAAACCGGCGATGTTCCAGCCTACGAAGTTTGGCGCCAGCGCATTCAGCGACACTTCTCTCAAATCCACAACCCGCCGAGCCTTTCGGCCACGCGGGAGGCTCTCGGGCGTCGCGCGCCCATAGCCCAACTCCAGATTTTATGAGTTCCAATTCCAGTTCACCTATACGCCGCTACCTCACGCCGCTGATCGCGCTGGTAGCCATCGGCTTTTCCTTCAACATGGCTCAATTCCCTAGCCTGCCAGTCGGGGATCGAGCTGCCCTCGCGGCGCGATTCAAGTTCGACAAATTGCCGCTGCCGGAAGTGGCCGATCATCCATCCTATAAGCATGTGCGCGAGGTGCATCCAAGCCTCGAGCGCATCAAATCCTGGATTTCCACGCTCGGCGCCGCTGCCGCGCTTGCGGACCTGGATGGGGATGGTCTGCCGAACGATTTGTGCTATGTCGATCCGCGAACCGATCTGGTCACGGTCACGCCGGTTCCCGGCACCGGAGACCGCTACGTGCCGTTTACTTTGAATCCTTCGCCATTGCCCTTCGATGGGAGGCGAATGGCGCCGATGAGTGTGCTGGTGGGTGATTTCAATGAGGATGGTTTGCTCGATGTGCTGGTTTATTACTGGGGCAGAACACCGGTGATATTCCTGGCGCGCAAGACCGAAGGAATTGAACCTGGCCGCACCGTGGCGCTCAAGGCTTCTTCGTATTCCCCGTGTGAACTGACCGACAGTGGCGAACGCTGGTTCTCGAATGGCGCGGTGCAGGCAGATTTAGACGGCGACGGCCACGTCGATTTGATCATCGGCAATTATTTTCAGGATGGCGGGCATATTCTGGACGCGACCGCTGGAGGTGTCGAATGCATGCACGAGGGGAAAGCCAAGGCACTCAACGGTGGTAGGAAGCACGTCTTTCTGTGGGCAGGCGCGACTTCAGGCAGCGAACCCAAAGTCCAGTTCCGCGAGGTGACGGGCATTTTTGACCCGGCGGTCGAGCATGGCTGGACCCTGGCGATTGGCGCCGCCGACCTTGATGGGGATTTGTTGCCGGAGATTTATTTCAGCCACGATTTCGGGCCGGACCGGCTGCTGCACAATCGCTCCACGCCCGGCCATTTGAAATTTGCCGTGCTGCAAGGTCAGCGGCGGTTCACCGATCCCAAGTCGTGCGTGCTGGGTTTCGATTCGTTCAAAGGCATGGGTTGTGATTTCGCCGACGTCAACGGCGACGGAATCTTTGACATTTACGTCAGCAACATCGCAACTCGCTACGGATTGACGGAGAGCCATTTGGTTTGGGTCAGCACCGGCAAAGTGGAGCAAATGAAGGAGGGCATCGCTCCTTACGTGCAGGGCAGCGAAAAGCTGGGACTCTCCCGCAGCGGTTGGGGCTGGGACTGCCGGTTCGCCGATTTTGACAATGACGGCGTGCCGGAGGCGATCCAGGCGGTAGGGTTTATCAAAGGAAAAATCAACCGCTGGCCGGAACTGCAATCGCTGGGCACGAGCAACGATCGTATTGTCCATGATCCGCGGCTCTGGCCCAGTTTCAAGCCTGGCGCCGATCTAAGCGGCCACGATCTCAATCCGTTTTTTGTGCGCGCGTCCGACGGCCGATATTATGACGTCGGTCCTGAGGTTGGGTTTACCGAGCCGATGGTCAGCAAAGGCATCGCGCTCGCGGACGTCGATGGTGACGGCCGGATTGATATGGTGATGGCGAATCAGTGGGAACCTTCTTTCTATTACCATAATGTGGCACCCGAACCGGGCGCATTTTTGGGCCTGCATTTATTGCTGCCGCTGGCCGCGGAGGCCGCCGTGGCAATGCGCGAGCGGTCAGGTCATCCGGGCGCGGACCTTCATGGGCGACCGGCATACGGCGCTCAGGCGCGCCTGGTTTTACCCGATGGCCGCAAATTAATCGGCCAGGTTGATGGCGGGGCCGGTCACTCGGGCCGTCGCAGTCCGGACATTCATTTCGGGCTTGGCAAGTTTCCTGCCGAATCAAAAGTTGAAATCGAACTCAGATGGCGCGACCTGGCGGGCCATCCGCAACGCACGTCGCTCAAGCTGGCGCCGGGGTGGCATACGGTATTGCTCGGCAGGACGGCCGAAGTGCAGGTGGCCAATGCAACGGGGAGCAGCAAACCATGAACACGCTGGAAATTCCAAAACCCAAAATTCAAATCTCAAACAAACCCCAAGTTCCAAGCTCCAGCGGGAGCATTGGGTTCTTACACTGCTTTTTGGCCGGGCACTTCGCTCGCACAACACACCACGAGTCAGTCTCATGAAAACACCCGCTTTCAACACCACGCTGCTTTTCTACCCGAACAAGAACCCCAACCTGCGGCTGTTTGCCCTGTGGTACTTCGCGATCCTGATGATCGTCTGGAACATTCTCGGCCACACCTATCTCGGGTTTGAGCAACCCTGGGCGGCACCGTTCGTGGGAGTGGGGACGGCGATTGCAATGCAGATGCTGCTCGAATGGGTCGATGCCACTTCCAAGAACCGCGAACTACGATTCGCCGGCGGGCTCGGAAATTTTTTGAACTTCCTGCCCGCGGCAATTATTCCCGGTTTCGCCTGCGCCATGCTTCTGTATTCGAACGAACGGCTGTGGCCGATCATTTTTGCCGTGGTGCTCTCGATTGGTTCCAAGGTGCTGATTCGGGCTCCTGTGGGTGAAGGCCGCACACAGCATATTTTCAATCCCTCGAACTTTGGCGTTGCCGCGACGCTAGTGCTATTTCCCCAGGTCGGTTTTGCGCCGCCGTATCATTTTACAGAGAATGTGACGGGAGTGTGGGATTGGATTTTGCCAGGGTTTGTACTACTGACCGGCATTATCATTCATTCGCTGTTCACGGGACGTATGCCGCTTGTGCTGGCGTGGATAATCGGTTTCGCGTTACAAGGCCAGATTCGAGCGCGCCTTTTCGATACGCCGGCGCTGGTGCCGCTGATGCCAATGACCAGCGCCGCGTTCATTGTGTTCACGCTTTACATGATCCCGGATCCAGCCACGACGCCGCTCAAACCCTGGCGCCAGGCCCTGTTCGGCTTTTCGGTGGCGATGGTCTATGGGATCATCCAGGTCCTTCACCTGGTGTTTGGACTCTTTTTCGCCCTGCTGACTGTTTGCGCGATTCGGGGCCTGTCGCTTCACCTCTATTACGCCTTCAAATCTCCAGGCCGGGCGCGGACAGAGCCTTCGCCGGTGGCTTCGCCGCTTGCGGCCCCCGCGCTGGGCGCCGCGCCGCCGACCTGACCTCGCAACCGAAAAGCTAATCAATCAATCCATGAACCCTTCCATCGCAATCGTCGGTCTGGCGTGCGTCTATCCGGACGCGCGCACGCCCGCCGAGCTGTGGGAGAATGCTTTGGCCCAGCGCCGCGCCTTCCGTCGCTTGCCGCCGGAACGGTTGCGGACAGAGGATTACTGTTCGCCGGACGCCACTGCGCCGGATCGCACGTATTCCGCTGAAGCGGCGTTGATCGCAAATTACGAGTTCGACCGTGTCGCTTTTCGGGTCGTTGGCAGCACGTATCGGTCGGCGGACCTGGCGCACTGGCTGGCACTGGAGGTCGCCTCCCGGTCGCTCGCCGATGCGGGTTTTGCCGATGGCCGCGGATTGCCGCGTGAAACCACAGGAGTGCTGTTGGGAAACACTTTGACCGGCGAGTTTTCGCGCGCGGGCCTGATGCGTCTGCGCTGGCCGTATGTGCGGCGCGTGATCGAGGCGGCTTTGACGAGGGAGACCTGGGAACCTGAAGCGCGGAATGCCTTCCTTGAGCGGCTCGAGGCGGACTACAAAGCTCCATTTCCAGCGGTGGGAGAAGAATCGCTTGCGGGCGGTTTGTCCAACACGATTGCCGGCCGGATTTGCAATCAGTTCGATTTGAAAGGCGGCGGCTACACGGTGGATGGCGCCTGCGCGTCGTCGCTGTTGGCGGTTGCCAACGCGTGCTCGGCGCTGACGGCGGGCGATCTCGATGTGGCGCTGGCGGGCGGAGTGGATTTGAGCCTTGACCCATTCGAGTTGGTGGGCTTTGCCAAGACCGGGGCCCTGGCGTCGGAAGAGATGCGCGTCTATGATCGCCGCTCGGCGGGATTTTGGCCGGGTGAAGGCTGCGGTTTCGTCACCTTGATGCGGCATCAGGATGCGCTGGCCCAAGGCTGCCGGGTCTATGCTGTGCTTCGTGGCTGGGGGATTTCTTCCGATGGCAACGGGGGAATTACACGGCCGGAAGCTGAGGGACAGCTCGAGGCAGTGCGGCGAGCTTACCGGCGCGCTGGGTTCGGCATTGATTCCGTCAGCTATTTTGAAGGGCATGGCACAGGCACCGCTGTGGGTGATGCCACCGAGTTGGAGGTATTGTCCCAGGCGCGTCGGGAGGCGAAATCGGATGGGCAGCCGGCTGCGCTCGGGTCCATCAAGGCCAATATCGGCCATACCAAAGCGGCCGCCGGCATTGCGGGCTTGCTTAAAGCTGTCATGGCCGTGCACACGCAGGTGGTGCCACCGGCGACGGGCGTGGGCCAGCCCCACGAAAAAGTTGCGGGGTCGGCTTCCCTCTTGCGGTTGCCGCGCGAGGCGGAACGCTGGCCGAATGACCGTCCCCTCCGCGCCGCAGTCAGTGCCATGGGCTTCGGCGGGATTAACGTCCATGTCGTGCTCGAAAGTGTTGTTGCCGAGCGACGCTCCGAACTGAGTTCGCGCGAACGGCAGCTCTCGCGCTCGAGCCAGGACGCGGAATTATTCCTGCTCTCGGCCGCAAGCGCGGCGGAACTGAGCGCAATTGCTGAGAAGCTGCTCAAGCTCGTTCCGGGCTTGTCGCGGGCGGAGTTGACCGATTTGGCGGCCCAGTTGCAGAAGGGCCTTCGACCTGCGGAGCTGCGCGCTGCGGTCGTGGCCTCCACTCCGGCAGAGCTGACACAACGACTCGAGACGCTCATTTCCTGGTTATCCAGCGATGAGGCGCCGCGTTTCCAAGCAACCGAAGGCGTATTCCTTGGTTCGGGAAAAACCGCACCACGCCTGGGGTTCCTTTTTCCGGGCCAGGGTTCGCCGACTCATCTGGACGGCGGAATCTGGCGGCGGCGATTTGACTCGGTCCGGCAGTTGTACGAGCGCGCGGCGTTGCCGGCCCACGGAGATACGGTCTCGACGCAGGTGATGCAGCCGGCGGTCGTCACGGCATCATTGGCAGGGTTGAAGGTGCTGGAGGAGTTGGGTGTAGAAGCAACAGCCGCCGTCGGGCACAGCCTCGGGGAACTGACCGCATTGCACTGGGCGGGAATGATAACCGAAGAAACGCTGCTGCGAATCGCTCGCGTGCGAGGGGCGGCCATGGCGGAATTGGGCAGCCCAACGGGCGGAATGTTGGCTATCGCAGCGCCGTGGGAAGCCGTGCGGGAAATGCTCAACCACGACCCGGTGACGATTGTAGGATTCAATTCGCCGCGCCAGACGGTCGTGGCGGGAGATACGGCCGCCCTTAGCAAACTGGCCCAGCGCGCCCGCGCACGCGGGTGGCACGCCAGCCCACTCCCGGTCTCACACGCCTTCCATACGCCCTTGGTGGCGGCCGCCGTGCCCGTTTTGCAGGAACAATTGGCTCGCGAGAATTTTGGCCGGCTCGAACGACGCGTCTTCTCGACCATCACCGGTGCGCCACTGGGCGAGGAGGAAGACACGCGCGCTTTGCTCTGCCGTCAGGTGACTTCACCGGTCCGATTTGCCAGCGCGTTCGGGGCGATGCTGGGAGTAAAACACGAATCGCAGTCAGTCGCCGCTGGGCCGACTGACTCACACGCGGCGGTTGACTTGCTGATTGAGGTCGGACCGGGCGCTGTCCTGAGCGGTCTGGCACAGGACACCACGCAAATCCCGGTCATGGCCGTGGACGCCGGCGGACATTCGTTGACGGGCCTGTTGCGCGCGCTGGGTGCTGCCTTCGCCTTGGGCGCGCCGGTGCGGACTTCGGCGTTGTTCGAGGACCGATTTACACGCCCGTTCTCACTGGACACGAAACCAAAGTTTTTCGCGAACCCATGCGAACTTGCGCCGGTCCCCGAAGAGACCGTACCGAAAGCTCTGACACGTCACTTGCAGGTCCACGAGCCCGGTTCCGAGCGCACAGCCGCGCTCAGCCAGGTCACAACTCTCGAAACGCAACCACTTGAGCTGATCCGGAAGCTCGTCGCCGACCGCGCGGAGCTGCCTGTGGCCGCAGTCCAAGACGGCAATCGCATGTTGAGCGATCTGCATCTCAACTCCATCACCGTTGGCCAGCTTGTATCCGAGGCCGCGCGCCGGCTCGCGCTGCCGCGTATCGTTGGCCTCACGGATTTTGCCAACGCCAGTGTCGCCGAGATCGCCCGCGCATTGGAGGAATTGAAGCGCAGCGGCGGTCAGACCAAACGGGATGACGCACACCGCCAGCCGCCCGGAGTTGACGTCTGGTTCGAGACTTTCGCGGTGGAGCTGGCAGCCGCTCCGAAGCCAACGCGTCCGAGTCAGCCCGGCGCCCATCCTCTTACGCCCGTCCCCAGCGAACTCGGGTGGCAAGTTTTCGCTCCGCAAAATCATCCCTTGGCGAAGGATTTGTGGCACAAGTTGAACGCTCAAGGCGGCGCCGGCGTAGTGGTCTGGCTCCCGGAAGCACCGACAGTAGATCATCTCGAATTGCTGCTCAACGGCGCTCGGGCCGCCATGGCGCTGAAAGAGGAACCGCGTTTCGTGCTGGTGCAACATGGCTGGGGTGGAGCAGCATTCGCGCGTACCCTGCATTTGGAGACTCCCGGGTTGAGCACCTGCATCCTGGATGTGCCAGTCGGCCAGCCGGAAGCTGTGGATTGGATCGTTGCCGAGGCGCGGTCCGCTGCGGGATTCTTCGAGGCGCATTACGATGTCAACGGAGTACGGCGCGAACCAAGGCTGAAATGGACGCCTCGGGGAAGTCGTGAGGCGTTCGAAGCCGCAGCTTCGACGCGCTCAAGTGCGCCTGCAGCGGGCAGTGAAGCCGGCGGGACTGCAGGCAAATGGCCGATCGGGTCGGAAGACATTTTGCTGGTTAGTGGCGGCGGGAAGGGAATCGGGGCCGAATGCGCGCTGGCCCTCGGCCGCGCGACGGGCGCGCGCCTGGCGCTCATTGGTCGGGCTGAGCCGGAACAGGACAAAGAGTTGAAGGAAAACCTCGCGCGCATCGCGGGTGTCGGCGTGGCCTCCTGCTACGCCCGCGCGGATGTCACCGACGCGCAAGCGGTGTGCGCAGCCGTGGCTGAGGTGGAAAAGAAGCTGGGCGGCCGCGTAACGGCCGTGATGCACGCGGCCGGCGCCAATGCACCTCAACTGATCGGAGCGCTGGACCTGGCTTCCTTCAGGAACACGGTGGCACCGAAAGTGCAAGGCGCGCGCAATTTGCTGGCCGCGGTCGAGCCGGAGCGGTTGCGATTGTTCATCACTTTTGGGTCGATCATCTCTCGGGTCGGCCTGCCCGGCGAAGCCGACTACGGGACCGCGAATGAATGGCTGAGGGCGTTCACGGAAGATTTTCAAACGCGTCATCCGCAGTGCCGCTGTCTGGCGCTCGAATGGTCCGTCTGGTCGAGCATCGGCATGGGCGAGCGCCTGGGCCGGATGGAATCGCTCATCCAGCATGGCATCATGCCCATCCCGCCCGAAGTCGGCGTGCGAATTCTTCTGGAGCTGGTTCAGAACCGGGCGCTGCCCACGGCGGTCGTCGTAGGGGGCCGATTCGGCGAACCGCCAACCCTTAAGTTCGACCAGCCGGAATTGCCATTGCGCCGCTTTCTTGAACGGCGCCGCGTTTATTATCCGGGCGTGGAACTGGTTGTCGATGCCGAACTCTCGCTCGCCGCCGATCCGTACCTGGAGGATCACGTTTTCCAAAAGCAGAAGCTTTTCCCCGCCGTGCTTGGCCTCGAAGCGATGGCCCAGGCGGCGATGGCTCTTGCCGAGTCCGAATCGCCGCCCGCATTTGAGAGGGTCGAGCTGACGCGACCCGTCGCAGTCCTCGACCACAGGTCCACGACGATCCGCCTAGCGTCTCTACGCCGCGCGCCTGACCTGATCGAAGTTTGTTTGCGCTCCGAAGAAACAGACTTTCAAGTGGACCATTTTCGCGCTTTCTGCCGCTTTGGAGTTGCCGCCGACCGGAGCGCCGAACGCTTCAGCCCCGCCCGCTTGCCGGCACATCCGCCCGTTGTTGACTCAACGCAGGACCTTTACGGTCGAATTCTTTTCCACCGAGGACGGTTTTGCCGTTTGACCGGTTATCGGCTGGCGACGGCCCGGGAATGCATCGCCGAGATTAAACCCGATACCGGCGTCTCCTGGTTTGGACCGTATTTGCCCTCGGGCCTCGTTCTGGGGGATCCCGGCGCGCGCGACGCAGCCCTGCACGCTATTCAGGCGTGCATCCCGCACCGGCGGATCCTGCCGACGGGCATCGACCACTTGGTGATACTTCGCGGCGAAACGGGCCTTCGCATCGCCCGATCGAAGGAACGGTTTCGCGATGGAAATGATTTCGTTTATGACGTGGAGATTACGGATGCCGATGGCGAACTGATCGAGTACTGGCAGGGATTACGTTTGCGGGCGGTCGAAGAAATGGCCTCAAGCCAGGCCTGGCCGCAATGGCTGCTGACGCCATACCTGGAGCGCCGGCTCGAAGAATTAGCCCCGCATTCGCCAGTGCGCGTGGTGATTGAGCATAACGGAGCGCGGACAATCGGCGCCAGCGACTTTTTGGAGGCACGCTCCGCCGCGACCAATTCGACCCTGCAACAGGCCCTCCGCCATGCCGGGCCGATCTGGCGCCGACCGGACGGCAAGCCGGTGACTGCTAGCGACGAGTTTTGCTCAGCCGCACACGCTCAGGACCTGACGCTGGCGGTGGCCGCCGAACAGGGTGTAGCCTGCGATCTGGAGCTTATTGAGTCCAGGGCGGCGTCCGTCTGGCAGGATCTTTTGGGCAAAGAAAAGTTACAGTTGGCTGAGCGGATTTCCGGCGAACAAGCCGAAAGTCTCGATACCGCCGCGACGCGACTCTGGAGTGTGACCGAGTGCCTGAGAAAGACCGGACTGGCTACCCAAGCGCCGCTGGTGTTGGCGTCCAGCGGGACCGACTGCTGGGTCCTGTTCCGTTCGGGCAGGTTGGTGATTGCCACGGGCGCTCTGCCGGTACGGGGGCTCGTGGCACCGCTCATTGTCTCAATCGCGGTTCATTCGGCCGCAGCGGCATCGTCGCTTGCCGTTTGCGCCGAGGCAGTCGCCTGAGCACGGCCCCGGGCAGTCAGCGAAACCCTCATGCGCTATTATGAATATCGGCATGTCGTGACCTTCCAGGAAACGAACCTGGTCGGTAATGTTTATTATACCCATCACCTCGATTGGCAGGGAAAGTGCCGGGAGTTGTTCCTTCGTGAATATGCGCCCGACCTCGTCGAGAATCTGAACTCCGACTTCAGTCTGGCCACGGTTCGTTGCGGTTGTGAGTACCTGGCGGAACTGATGGTGTTCGACGAAGTGAACGTTCGCATGCGACTGGCGGAACTGGTGCAGAACCGCATAACCCTGGCGTTCGAATATTGGCGGCAGAGGAATGGGACCGAGGAATTGGTCGCTCGAGGCGAACAGCAAGTCGCCTGTATGAGGCGGAATGGGTCGGGACTTGCGCCCGCCCCCGTGCCGCCATCGTTGCGTCAGGCCCTGGCGGCCTACGCCGAGTGAGCCTAGGTTGATTTTTCCGAGTCACACGAGACTGATATGCGAGCGGCAACACGCAGCAGGGAGCGCGCAACGCGATCCAGCCGTTCGTCAATTATCACCGACGAACTGCCGCTGACCGCCAGCCACCGCGCCGATACAGTTGAAGCTTACCAAAAGGCCGTCGAGCGCGTCGTCAGCCACATGCGCTCTCATTTGGAGGAGCCGCTGGACCTGGAGCATCTAGGGCAGATCGCTGCGATCAGCAAGTACCACCTGGTCCGCGTTTTCGACGAAATCACTGGCACAACGCCGCATCATTTTCTGGCCTGCTTGCGGATGCAACGGGCCAAGGAGCTGCTCCTGAGGCCGGCGGCCTCCATCACTGACGTTTGCCTCGAGGTCGGCTACACCTCGCTCGGCACCTTTTCCAAAACCTTCAGCGCCCTGGTCGGCGTTTCGCCGCAGGAATTCCGCGCGATGCCGAAACGCCTCACGTTGGGCCAGTTTGCGAAGGCGATTTGGAAGTACCTCGCCGGCGATCGGGCGATTAAGGGCCCGTCGCTTGAAGGAACGATCACCGGACCGTCCAGGCCGCGAGGATTCATTTTCGTCGGTGCGTTTACCGGCGGTGTGCCCCAAGGTGTGCCCTTTTCCGGAACGGTCCTGGTCAAACCCGGGACCTTTCGTATCGAGCATCCGAGGATGGCCGAATTTCATTTGATGGCGGTGCTGGTTCCTTTTACCGCCAATTTGTCGGCGATGATCGCCAACCTGCCGGTCGGCCTGGTCGCCAGTCAACGGCTGCGCAATCAAGACGCCGGTCGGCCAACAAAGCCAAGTCTCCGTTTGCGTCCGCTTCGTCCGACCGATCCGCCCATCGTCCTGGCTCTACCGGCCCTGCCGCCTCTTCGAGACTAGCAGCCCAGAGTCTTCGCTGCTGCGATTTCTGGTTTTCTTTCCTCGTTCCTCATTCCGAGCTCAGCGCGGCGCGCGCCCGCGCCCAAATAGATTTTCGCAATTGCGGAGAAGCATAGATGGACCGAATCGGCAATAATCGCGAACTGTCCACATAGTCTATCGACTCAACTGCCGTCCGACGCCTTTGTTAGCGACCTCATGCCGGAGGCAATTGAAAGTGCAGCACGCAGAGTCGCCGGGCTCTCAAGCTTCACCAGGAGCCGGGCGTGAGTAGTTGCCTGAAAATATTCGAACTATGAAAAAGGTATCTGGATACAAGGCGGCCCCGGACTTCCGATTTATCCATTCACCATGGTTCACGCCGACGCGATCCCACTCGGTAGTGCCGACTTTGCTCGCCTTGGGGGCGCTGGTACTCGGGGTACAGGAAGCCGCGGCCCAAACGTTCCCGCCGCAAGGCGATGACTCCACGCCGAGCATGGGCGTCTTTCGAATCACAGTCGATCCGGCCTTTCGCCCGCTGATGGGTCCGGCCGGAGCGCTGGTGTCCTACGCCGGTTACTCCACGGCGGATGGAAAGCTGACCAGCCCATTGCTGATCGATAATTCGACGACGATCGGCCGCAGCAGCCCGAACATGCGCCCATACCCAGCGGGGACATTCCCAGTCGCGATCGGAGCTGGCTCCTGGGACAGCATCGCGAGTTACGCGTCGTATGCACTCATTCCAGCCACCTGGGCTGGCGCTATTTCGCCGACTGAGGAAGTTTTGACTGAAATCAAGAACTTCTCCTTGTTGAGCGTCGGGGGCGGCACCGCTGGAAAACAGTGTCCGCCAGATCCGCGCATCCCGACCGTGCCGATCCAATGGCCGATGGTAAAGGCCGGGACCTTCGCCGGCGTTAGCCCGAGGAGCCTGGGCATGGTCCAGGAAAACGTGGCCAACGGTCCGCCACCACCGGATTTTCCCGCCCGTAGTTTCTTTGACATTTTTGTCGAGGTGAACCTGCCGCCGATCCCGGGCACACAATCCGGCACGGCTTTCCCCGGGACCGGTGCGGTGCTTTACAATGACGTCCCATTGGTCATCACGAACCTCAACCTGACCTCGTTTCCGCCGTCGGTGATCTATATCCACGGAGAGACTCTGGCCGTGCCGGTGAAATTCAGGGTCAATAACCCGCCCTATTGGAATGCCGGAGACATCTTTGGTTACCTCGTGCTGGCCGGCCACGGCACGATTACGAATGATTGCACCAGCCCCAACGGCCAGGCGGCGCTCCTGGATGCGGTGCTGGGGCCGATCGGCACTTCGAGACCAGAGTTGCCCGTCGAATGGTCGCGCCCGAACACCTTGTGCCCTTCAGCCGGCGCCTCTTACGACTCGGTAAATGACATCGACATCATCAGCTTCGGCACCGGCCCCAGCAGCGTCAAGGCCCGCAATTTCAGCCACACGAACTTCCCCAGCCCGATCCTGCCGCCGACGCTTAACAATAGCTCCAACTATTCCGCGCCGAGCACTATTGTGAGCCTGCAGATTTCTACCGACAACGGTCAGACGTGGGTCCCCGTGCAGGCGAATGGGCCGGTGGGCGTCAGCATGCATCACACCTCGGACTCCGGCTCGACGAGCAATTACGATACAGAAATGCTGCAATTGGATTTGCAAGGAGTCAGCCCGATCGGCCCATTCAGAGTGCGGGAAAGCCCGACCAGGCAGTCGCTTGGTAGACACACGATTCGACCTGATGGCACCCGATTCCGCATCAGCAGTTTCTTTGATGTTTTTCTTGAATTGAGCAACAACGCCAGCCAGGGCTGGGTTCCAGCGGACCGTGCCATACGGGTGTCTCCGACGCCGCCCACCCCGCTCACACCAATCACTCTCACTTGTTCGCCGAACATCACGGTGGTGGCAACCAGCGGGGCCGGAGCCGTGGTCACCTATACCACAACCGCGAGCGGCGGATGCACGACACCGACGGTGACCTGCACCCCACCCAGCGGGAGCACTTTCCCCATCGGCACGACCAACGTGAACTGCACCGCGCAGGACACCTGCGGCGATACCGCCAATTGCAGCTTCACGGTCAAAGTATTGCCCGCGCTTCGGGAATATTTCTTCCCTACGTCGCTTCTGCCACCCCCGGACAGCATGTACATCAGCCCGGCGACCTGGCACCAATTGTATTCCAACGGGATCATCATCCGCGATGTGCGCCATCGGTTCTTCACGCTGGGCCTGGAACCGCCGCCGGTCGGAGTAACCCAGGTCCACACGTTCGATTCTGAAGTCGATTTCGAGATTTCGCTCGATAACGGTGGGAGCTACCAGCCGGCCAGTGGCAACGCGACGGTCACAGTCATTGTGAATCATATCCTCGATTCGAGCGGTGTCAGCGAGTTGAACACAGAGATGGTGCAGTTGGATTTGACCAGCGCGTCCGCAATTGGGCCGATTCGCCTGCGAGAGAGCCCGACACTGGCATCGACGGGCCAAACAACCGTTCGGCCAGTACCCGGCGGTTACTTAATCGGCAGCTTCTTTGATGTGAACACCGAGATAAGTCTGGATGGTGGGGTGACCTGGACTCCGGGCGATCAGGCTGGGCATATGGAGCTGCGGCCCGATCCGGCACAGGTTACTCCGGTTGGCGAACCGACGCAGTTGTTGCCGCCGCCTACGGACATGTATATCAGCCCGGCGTTATGGCACGCGCTGTATGCACAGGGAATCGTGATCAGAGACGTGCGACACAAGCTGTTCACAACCTCATTGCTCCCGCCGGCGCCCGGAACGACGAACATACACAACTTCGGCTCAGTGCTGGATTTGCAGGTCTCGACCGATGGCGGTCAGACGTACCAATATGTCAGAAACAATGCCACGGCGCAGGTCAGCGTCGCTAACGCCAGTTCCTCGAGCGACAACAATTTGTATGACACCGAGATGTTGTCGCTCAGCTTCACGCTGCCTGGTGGCGTGATGATCCGCGAGAGTCCATCACGGCCGTCGCGAGGCATCACTCAGATCCTGGGCCAGTCCGATGGCACGTACCGAATCCACAGCTTCTTTGACATCTTTACGGAGGTAAGCACCGACGGCGGCGCGACCTGGCAGGGGACAAGCAACGGGCCGGTCCGGATGCAACTGGTCTCGCAAGCGCCGGAGAATCCGGAGCCGACGAACAATCTGCCGCCCTTGGACGGGCAATATATCAGTCCGAAGCAGTGGCATGCGTTGTATGCCAATGGCATCATCATTACCAACGTTTCTCATAAGCGCTTCACCCAGAATCAGCCGCCGCCGCCGCCCGGAGGCAGTACGAACGAGACTTTCGGCTCGATGGTCAGCGGTCAGATATCGTTGAATGGTGGAGCAGGCTTCACCTCCTTCCTGGCGCCGGCCAATGCGAGCGTGCAGGTGACCAGCCACTCGAGCCTGGACACGGGCGGAACACGTTTCTTCGACACCGAGATGCTGTCGTTGAGCTTGTCCGGCGGGTCTTTGCCGGGCGGTGTCATGGTGCGGGAAAGTCCGACCAAGGCATCCCTGGGCCGGACGAGCGTGCGACAGGGACCACAGCCGACGCCGTGGTCGATCGGCAGTTTCTTCGACGTCTTTACCGAAATCAGCACGGATGGCGGTGCGACGTGGTCCCCTGCGGTGACCCATCCCGGCACGGTGGCGCTGAGACCTCAGCCCGACCCGCTCGAGGTGGACACCTTCTCGAACACCGTCGCCGAGGTGACACTACAATATCCAGACGGACAAACTGAAGAAGTGACGCTGACTGGGCCGACGACGGTGAACGTGAAAATTGCGCCCGATGGACGCGCGAGCGACACCGATGGCAACGGGCTGGATCAGGTGCCGACAGAGATGGTGCAACTGGATTTGAGCGGCAATAGTGCCATGGGACCAATCACTGCCAATCTGGACACAACCCATCGGAGCCTTGGCCAGATCGAGGAAACCGCCAACAACACGCCGGGGATCTTGGATCTGCCGCCTTTCGCCGCAACAGGTTCGGCGAGCAGCTTCTTTGACGTATTCTTCGAGTTGCACGTCGCGGGCCTGACCCTGCATCCGGCCAAGCCGTTGCACATGCAATCCGTGATTACGCACAAGCCGCCGGCACCGGGCGACACGTACGTTAATCCGTTCACCGAGCCGGTTGATTTGCTCGATGCCAATGGGAATCCAACCGGCGTAAGGGTGTTGCGCGAGGTGCATATCCCCAATCCGACCAATCCGCCGCCGGTGGAGATCGACCGGTTCCCCAACACCACTGCTCAGATCACTCTGGAGTACGCGAACGGCCAGACCGAAGTAGTCACCGTGAGTGGACCGACCACGGTGCGGGTCAACATCCCGCCGAACGGGCGTGCCACGGACACGGACGGCAATGGGCTGGACCAGGTGAGCACGGAAATGCTGCAAATGGATTTGACCGGTGCCAGCTCGGTGGGGCCGATAAGCGTGAGCCTGGATCCGGGCCATCCGAGTTTTGGCCAGATCGAGGAGACGGTCAACAACACGCCTGGAACTCTGGACCTGCCTCCGTTCACAGCCACAGGGACGGCTACCAGCTTCTTCGACGTCTTTGTCCATATCACAGTGGCGGGTCAGACGCTGCATCCGACCAACTCCATCCGCATGACCTCCGTCATCCGGCACAAGCCGCCGGCTCCCGGTGACACTTACACCAATACGTTCACGACACCGGTCCAGTTGTTCGATGCCAGCGGCAAGCCGACAGGCATTTATGTGCTGCGGGAAGTCCATACGCCGAATCCGACTAATCCGCCTCCCGTGGAAGTGGATTATTTCTCCAATACCGTCGCGACAGTGACGCTGCAGTATGCCAGCGGGCAGACCGAAGATGTTACGCTCAACGGGCCGACGACGGTGCACGTCTTCATCCCGCCGAACGGCCAGGCATCGGACAGCAACGGCAACGGACTGGACGACGTAGATACCGAGATGGTCCAGATGGACCTGAGCGGCATCAGTTCGGTGGGGCCCGTTACGGTAAATCTCGATCCCGCTTTCCGCTCGCTGGGCCAGATCGAGGAGACGGTAAACAAGACGCCGGGGACATTAGATATCCCGCCTTTCACCGCGACAGGCAGCGCCCTGAGCTTCTTCGACATCTTCACGGAAATTCATGTCGCGGGGCAGACATTGCATCCGGCGACGCCGTTGCACATGGCGGCGCTTATCCACAACAAACCGCCGGCGCCCGGAGACACTTATGTCAATCCATTCACACAATCGGTCCCGTTACTGGATGAGAGTGGCAATCCGACTGGCATGCGTATCCTGCGGGAAGTTCACACGCCCAATCCGACCAATCCGCCGCCGGTGGAGATCGACCGCTTCCCCAATACCACTGCCGAAATCACTCTGCAGTATCCAAGCGGTCAAACCGAGACAGTGGAGTTGCTCGGGCCGACTACAATTCGAGTGAACATACCACCGAGCGGCCAGGCCAGTGACACTGACGGCAACGGGCTGGATCAGGTGACGACCGAGATGATCGAAATGTCTCTCAGTGGCGCCAGCTCAGCCGGCGTGGTGACAGTGGATCTCGATCCGAACCAACGGAGCCTGGGCCAAATCGAGGAGACCGTAAACAACACGCCGGGGATACTGGACGTTCCGCCGTTTACCGCGACGGGCACCGCGAGCAGCTTCTTCGATGTGTTTGTGGATATCCGCGTCGCAGGACAGACGTTGCATCCGGCCACTCCCGTGCACATGACTTCGGTCATCCACCACAAACCGCCCGCTCCGGGTGACTCTTACACCAATCCATTCACGCAGCCCATCCAGTTGCTGGATGCTAACGGCAATCCAACTGGCATCCGCTTGGTGCGGGAGGTCCATATCCCGATTCCAGTCTGTCCGCCGCCGATTGAAACGGATTATTTCTCCAACACGACCGCGCAAATCACGCTCGAGCTGCCTAACGGCCAAACCGAGACCGTGACTCTGAGTGGGCCGACGACCGTTGACGTGAACATTACGCCTGATGGCGAGGCAAGTGACACCGACGGCAACGGGCTCGACCAGGTGGACACCGAGATGGTGCAAATGGATTTGGGCGGCATCAGCTCGATGGGGCCGGTTATCGTGAATCTTGACCCGACGCAACGGAGCTTCGGCGAGATCGAGGAGACTGCCAACCATACTCCTGGAATCCTGGATGTGCCGCCGTTCACTGCCACTGGGAGCGCGAACAGTTTCTTCGACGTGTTTGTGGAGATTAACGTGGCCGGTCAGACCCTGCATCCCGCCTCGCCGCTGCTCATGAAATCTGTCATAACGCACAAGCCACCCGCGCCGGGCGATACTTATGTCAACCCGTTCACGACGCCCATCGATCTGCTGGACGCGAACGGCAATCCAACCGGAATCCGCATCGTCCGCGAAGTCCACACGCCCGTTCCACCTGTTGAAGTGGACACCTTCCCCAACACTACCGCGCAAGTCACGCTGACGAATACCGTCACCCAGCAGACCGAGACCATTACGCTGGTCGGCCCGACCACCGTGCATGTGTTCATCCCGCCCAACGGCCAGGCTAATGACACTGACGGCAACGGTTTGGATCAAGTGCCAACTGAAATGGTGCAGATGAATTTGAGCGGGAACAGTTCGATGGGGGCAGTGACCCTGAACCTGGATCCGAACCAGCCGAGCGTGGGCCAGATCGAAGAGACTGCGAACAACACGCCCGGGACTCTGGACGTGCCGCCGTTTACGGCGACCGGCAGCGCCAACAGCTTCTTCGATGTGTTCGTGCAAATACACGTCAACGGACAGACCTTGCATCCGGCAAAACCGCTGCACATGGCATCGCTCATTCACCATAAGCCGCCGGCGACGGGCGACACTTATGTCAATCCGTTCACACAGCCCGTTCCACTGCTCGACGCGGCCGGAAATCCGACTGGCTTGCAGGTTTTGCGCGAAGTCCATACGCCCAATCCGACCAATCCGCCGCCCGTCGAGATCGACCACTTCCCCAACACCACCGCCCAGGTCACGCTGACAAATACCTCCACACACCAAACCGAAACCATCGTGCTCTCCGGCCCGACGACGGTGCATGTCAACATCCCGCCCAGCGGCGCGGCGAGCGACACCGACGGTAACGGCCTGGACCAGGTCACCACTCTGATGACTGACATGAACCTGAGCGGCAACAGTTCCATGGGGCCGGTGGTGATCAATCTTAATCCGGCACAGCCGTCGGTTGGGCAGATCGAAGAGACGTTCAACAACACGCCGGGCACGCTCGACTTGCCGCCGTTTACCGCCGCAGGCTCGGCCAACAGCTTCTTTGATGTGTTCATCCTGGTCCATGTGGCTGGCAACACGTACCACCCGGCTACGCCGCTGCACATGACTTCGCTCATCCATCACAAACCGCCGGCGCCGGGCGACAACTATGTCAATCCATTCACGGTGCAGTTGCTGGACACCAACGGCACTCCGACCGGCATCTTTATCCTGCAAGAAGTCCATACGCCCAATCCGACCAATCCGCCACCAGTCGAGGTGGATCACTTCCCCAACACCACTGCGCAAATCACTCTGCAACATCCGAGCGGCCAGAGCGAAACTGTCCTCCTGGCGGGCCCAACGACCGTCCGCGTCAACATCCCGCCCAACGGGGCGGCACTGGACACCGATGGCAACGGCCTGGATCAAGTGACGACCGAGATGACCGATATGAGCCTCAGTGGCAACAGCTCCCTGGGTCCGGTGATGATCGATCTCGACGCGGCACGCCCGTCGGTCGGCCAGATCGAAGAGACTGTCAACAACACACACGGAATTCTGGACCTGCCGCCGTTCACTCCTACGGGCACCGCTACCAGTTTCTTTGATGTGTTTGTGCGGGTGCACGTCGGCGGTCAAACGCTCTATCTGGCCGGGCCGCTCCACATGACCTCGCTCATCCACCACAAGCCGCCGGCCCCTGGCGACACGTACGTCAATCCGTTCACGCAACCGATCCCGTTGCTGGATGCCAACGGCAATCCAACCGGCTTCCAGGTGCTGAAGGAAGTTCACACACCCAATCCGACCAATCCTCCACCGATTGAGATCGATTACTTCACCAATACGACGGCTGAGATCACGCTGCAGTACGCCAGCGGCCAAATTGAGACTGTCTCACTGGCCGGTCCCACCACAGTTCACGTCAACATCCCGCCCAACGGAGCGGCGATCGACATGGACGGCAATGGCCTTGACCAGGTGAACACCGAAATGACCGACATGAACCTGACCGGCACCAGTTCGATGGGAGCGGTGACGGTCCACCTGGACCCGCTGCGCCCGTCGCTCGGCCAAATCGAGGAGCTGTTCAACGCGACACCGGGAATCCTGGACGTGCCGCCGTTCACAGCCTCGGGTAGTGCCCGCAGCTTCTTCGACGTGTTTGTGGAAATCGATGTTGCCGGCCAGACATTCCGTCCGGAAACGCCACTGCACATGGAATCAATAATCCATCACAAACCGCCGGCACCGGGCGATGATTACGTCAATCCTTTCACCCAGCCGATTCAATTGCTGGACGCCTTCGGCAACCCGACGGGCATCCGCGTGCTGCGGGAAGTCCATACGCCTAATCCGACCAATCCACCGCCCATCGAAGTGGATCATTTCCCCAACACCACGGCGCAAATCACGTTGCAGTACCCAAGCGGTCAGACTGAAGCCGTCACGCTCTTCGGCCCAACGACGGTCCAGGTCAAGATACCGCCCAACGGCGCGGCGTCGGACACCGACGGCAACGGCCTCGATCAGGTCACGACCGAGATGACCGACATGAACCTGAGCGGCAACAGCGCGATGGGGCCGGTGCAAATGAGTCTTGATCCGGCGCACCCGTCAGTGGGCGAAATCGAAGAAACCGTCAACAACACGCCGGGCATCCTGGACGTGCCGCCGTTTACGGCCACCGGCTCGGCCAATAGCTTCTTCGACGTGTTCGTGGAAGTGCAGATCGGCGGACAGATCCTGCGCCCGGCCACTCCACTGCACATGGCGTCGCTTATTCATCACAAGCCGCCCGCACCGGGCGACAATTATGTCAACCCGTTCACGCAGCCCATCCAGTTGCTCGACGCGGCAGGCAAACCAAGCGGAATCTACGTTCTGCAGGAAGTCCACACGCCCAATCCGACCAACCCGCCGCCGGTCGAGGTGGATCGATTCCCCAACACAACGGCGTCTATCACACTGGAATATCCCAGCGGCGCGAGCGAAACCGTGTCGCTGGCGGGTCCGACGACCGTGCGCGTCCATATCCCACCCAGCGGTGCCGCGCTGGACACTGACGGCAATGGCCTGGATCAAGTGAAGACGGAGATGACTGAGATGAACCTGGTCGGGAATAGCTCTGCGGGGCCAGTGACGGTCACCCTCGACCCGGCGCATCTGTCCGTGGGCGAAATCGAAGAAAACGCCAACAATACTCCTGGAATTCTCGATGTGCCGCCGTTCACCGCCACCGGCACGGCAACGAGCTTCTTTGACGTGTTTGTGGAAGTGAAGGTCGCCGGCCAGACGTTCCATCCGGCCACGCCGCTGCACATGACTTCTCTAATCCATCACAAGCCGCCGTCACCGGGCGACAATTATGTCAATCCGTTCACG
Organism: uncultured Verrucomicrobiota bacterium; assembly: GCA_964446585.1. Taxonomy (GTDB): domain Bacteria; phylum Verrucomicrobiota; class Verrucomicrobiia; order Limisphaerales; family UBA8199; genus CAYUPI01. The sequence goes on along the minus strand of CAYUPI010000008.1, from coordinate 66,533 downwards.
CAGCCCATCGAGTTGCTGGACGCCAACGGCAATCCAACGGGAGTCCGCGTGCTGCGCGAAGTCCATACGCCTAATCCGACCAATCCGCCGCCCGTGGAAATCGATTACTTCTCCAACACCGTGGCGCAAGTCGAGCTGCAATATCCGAGCGGCCAGACCGAATCGATAACGCTCACCGGACCGACAACGGTGCACGTCGCGATTGCTCCCAACGGCAGCGCGCTGGACACCGACGGCGACGGGCTGGACCAGGTGCAGACGGAGATGACGCAATTGGATTTGAGCGGCAACAGTTCGATGGGGCCGGTGACCGTTAACCTCGACCCGGCGCATCCGTCCCGGGGCGAGATCGAAGAAAACGCCAACAACACGCCGGGGACGTTGGACGTGCCGCCGTTCACGGCGAGTGGCACGGCGAGCAGTTTCTTCGACGTCTTTGTCGAAATGCATATCGGCGGCCAGACGTTGCACCCGGCAACGCCTCTCCATATGACGGCGCAGATTAAGCACAAGCCGCCGGGGCCGGGAGATACCTATGTCAATCCCGCGCAGCCCATCCCGTTATTGGATGCCGCGGGCAATCCGAGCGGCATCATTTTGACGCACCAGCGGCACATACCCAACCCGACGAATACGCCGCTCTCGATCATCTGTGCGTCGAATACCACCGTCGTCGCTTCCAACGCCGCTGGCGCAGTGGTAACCTTCATCAGCACTGCTTCCGGTGGATGCAATCCTCCGCCGACTCCCGTCTGCAATCCACCCAGCGGCAGCACGTTCCCGGTAGGCACGACGACCGTGACCTGCGCCGCCAGCGATTCCTGCGGCAACTCTGTTTACTGCACGTTCCTGGTGATCGTCCGGCCGCCACTCGCCCTTGCTTGCCCGAGCAACATCACCGTGACGGCAACCAGCCCCAGCGGCGCGGCGGTGGTCTATGCCCCCGCCGTTTCCGGTGGTTGCGCTCCAACGAGCGTGGCGTGCAATCCGCCCAGCGGCAGCACTTTCCCGGTGGGAATGACCACCGTGAACTGCACCGCCAGCGATTCCTGCGGCCGGTTCACTAATTGCTACTTCCAGGTGACGGTAAATCCGCCGACCAATCCGGTCATAACCCTGACGTGCTCCAGCAATATCACAGTGACGGCGACCGGCCCAAGCGGCGCGGCCGTGTTCTACACGAGCACCGCCACCGGCGGTTGCAGTCCGCCGCCGTCGCTCGTCTGCAATCCGCCGAGCGGCAGCACCTTCCCGATCGGCACGACCATTGTGACGTGCAGCGCCAGTGATGCCTGCGGGCAGTCTGCGACTTGCACGTTCCAGGTCACTGTACGGCCGCCGGGCAACACCCCGATCGTCATCACTTGCTCGTCCAATATCACAGTGACAGCAGCAGACTCGAAAGGCAGGGCCGTCTTCTATTCCAGCTCGGCTATCGGTGGCTGCACTCCGCCACCGTCGCTCTTCTGCAATCCTCCGAGTGGCAGCACCTTTGCGATTGGCACGACCAACGTGATCTGCACCGCCAACGACACGTGCGGGACTGTCACCAACTGCAGCTTTACGGTGACAGTGGTTCGACCGCCCATCGTTATCACCTGCTCCTCCAATATTACCGTGAGCACGACCAATTCAGGCGGCACCAACGTGTTTTACACGAGTTCGGCCAGCGGTGGTTGCCCGCCGGCGAGCATCCTCTGCACGCCGCCCAGCGGCAGCACGTTCCAGCCAGGAACGACCCAGGTCAACTGCACCAGCACTGATGCTTGCGGCCAGAGCACCAATTGCTCGTTCCAGGTGACCGTCAACGTAGTTGTGAGCGTCGCCCGGCCGACGATCACGCGCATCAGTTACCTGGGCGCCAGCGTCCAGATCTTCTTCAACACGCAGAATGGAGCTACTTACACCATCCAGCAGCGACCGGATCTGAACACCGGAACGTGGCTTACAGTTGGGTCGTCCGCGCCGGGTACGGGCGGCGTAGTTTCGATTGCTGTGCCGTCATCCGGGACACGCCAGTTCTATCGCGTCTGTGCCCAGTAAGGGGTTCATTGTGAGGGATGCGCAGCCCAGAGCTGCGCATCCTGAGTGGGGTTGCCAATCCCCGGAGTGGGACCTGCCTGCCCGACGGAGCTGCTTTTGAGCGGCGGCGGGTCCTCGCAGCACCTTTCGACCAGGCCGTTTCCCTCGAATTTCTGCGCCATGATGGGTGCTGAATTTCATCCTCTTCCTCCAGCTTTGCATTTCGGCAACACGCCTCTGAAGTGTCACTTGCTGTCGGGTAGCTCTCTTGTGTCCCCTTCGCTCCAGACCGATTCCACGATTCCACGAGTTTGATCGTGTCGCATAACTCTGTCCCGGAGGGAGAGGCGAAAATAGCCCACCGCTTCAGCGCTGGGGAAGGTGTGCCAAAAACAATTCAGTCCCGAAGGGATGGCTGAATTCCTATGTTGCTCGCGCTGCGGGGCTGGACGATCTTCCCGTCTCGGACTTCAAAGGCCACCAATGCAGCAGCAGTGGCAGCAACAGCAGCGACGCGATAAAACAATTCACCAGGCCCACGACCAGCAGCAACCCGAGCCGCGCATTGGCGGGCACCTGCGAAAGCATCAGGACTCCAAAGCCAAGCGACACGGCAACGGTGTTCACCAGAGCCGGCGGTCCTGTCAAAACGAAAGCCCGGTTGAGCGCCTGCGGCAACGAGGCTCCGTCCGCCCGCGCCTGGCCGTAGCTCTCGAGCAATTGGATAGCGCAGTTGACTCCGATGCCAAGTGTCATGGCGGCGAACATCGAGGTGGCAACGCCCAGCGGAATGCCGCACCAGCCCATAACAGCCAGTTTAATCAGCACCGCCAGCGCGCTTGGCAACAGGCAATAAAGTCCCCACCGCCAGGAGCCGCCCAGCACCGACGTGATCAGATAGATTCCGAGGAGCGACCAAAAAAGGGACTGCAATTGCGTGGTGACAATTCCCTGAATCAGCGACTGGCTCACCGCGACGTCGCCGGCAAAGCCGATTTTGATCCCCAGACGCGCCAGCCTCTCCCGCTCGTATTGCCGGAGGTCGGTCATCAGCCGGGCGGTATCCTGGAAGTTGGCGTCCTTCAAGAAAACGGTCGTCAGGGACCGCCAATAATTGGTATCGACAATCTGGTGCAGACGGTCCTGGCCGAGCGCGATGCCATAAAAATCCCACATCAATTTAATCTCGGCGGGATCCGGCGGCAGAACGCGGGCCGCGGGATCGTTTGGCCTCGACATAAAGCGCGTCGTCGAAAGATAGTCCGCCGGGCTGAGCACGCCGCCGACCGCAAAGCGCCTCCGCTCGCGAATAAAGTCGGCCAGTTCGCCAATCGCCCGGATGACTTCAGGACGGACATGGTTCCGGATGACCACTTCGAAGCGCACGCCGCGGGATTGGGCGAAGGATTGCCACACCTCGGTAGGCATTTCGCGGCGCGGAATTCTGGCGGCCAGATTGGTGCCAAGCCCATAGACCATCTCAATATGTGAGCGCCAGACTGTGTTGGAAGACGGCAGGGCCTGAGTCCCTGGTGGCGGAGTGCGCCCGTCCCCGGGCGCAGCAGCTACCGACCGAGCGGGGGCCCCGGGACTTGCGGGCCGAAATGAGAGTTCTACGTTGCTGCGCCCGGGGACGGGCGCACTCCGGGCTGCGTCTCCGGCCTTTGGCTGAAGCGCTTTAGATTGCGAGTTGCTCGCTCCGCCGATCTCGCTCGGGTTGACAGCGGAAATCGCAATTGCGCTGCCGGCGATGAGAGCCGGGTTTCCCACAAGCTTGGCTGGAAAAGCGATGCCGTCTCCGGTAACCGCGGACGCAGGAACTTCGCCCTTGAGGCTCCTGGGCATATCGAAGGAAACGAACAGCAGGTGCATGCCATAGAATTGCTCGTTCACAGACCTCGTCGCCCGGCTGAATTCGCTGTCCGGCGCGAAGCCGTCGGTCCAACTGTCTTGAACGACCAGGCGTCGCAGGCCCAGTGGCGTGATCGCCGTCAGGGCCAGCGCGGCGGCGGCCACCCAGCCGCGCCGGCGAACCACCCACTCCCCAAAACGGCCAAACCAACCGGCCAGGGCGCTCGACCTTGGCGTGCGTTGCTCTGCAGCGCGGACTTTCCAGTCCGCAGCGATGTTCGAAGGCTCCACCGTTCCGGGCTTTTCCGGGACTTGCGGCGCTCCTGTGCTGCTTCGGACCGGATAGCCCGCGCTGCGCCACTGGCCTTGGCTTTCATCACGAGCTTCACCAGTCGCGACCATGCGTTCTCTGCGGCGCAAAAACCATTCGGGTTTGGCCAGCCTCAGCAATGCCGGCAGCACGGTGAAGGAGCAGGCCAGGCCGAACAGCACGCCAATCCCCGCGCAAATGCCAAACGCGCGCACAGGTCCCAGCGGTGAAAAGGCGAACGAGAAGAATCCGGCGCTGGTTGTCAGTGATGTGTTCGCCACGGGTGAGGCCATTTTATCGAACGTCTCCCGCAGCAAATCGACCTGGCCGGCGCGCGGCCTCTCCCGCAACAGGCTGAAGTAACGGCTGAACACATAGATGTCATTGGTCACGCCCGTCGCCGTGAGGAGCACCGGCATCACCGCGATGGTCAAATAGATCGGAATGCCGAACCACCCCATCAAACCGAACACAAACAGCAGTGTGGCCGCCAGGCCCGGCAACGGCACGAGCATCGCCAGCACGTTGCGAAAACTTAGCAACAGGATGACCATCATCACCAGCGCAGCCAGCGGCACCAATCCAAGTCGGCGAGCCAGAATCAGACGGACTTTGCCGAAGTTCGAAGTGGTCTGCCTGCTCGCCTCCTGCGCTGTCGTCCGAGTGCTTGCGCCTAGGAGCGCCTTGGGCACGCCCAGGTCTTCGAGGATATGGAGGCCCAGCAGCGACTCCGCCACGGGCGCGCCGGTTACCGCCACGTCCTCCGGCAGAGGCTGCTTCGCCGCGATGATGTCCAGGGCCTTGCGGTAAATGGCCGTGCGATCGGCCCCGGACGGGATGCCCACCAGAATCACCGTCGATTTCGCATCGGCCGATACAAACGTCCCGTTGTACAGTTGGATCCCGTGAAGGTCTTCCCTCAACTGCTGGAGTTCCTGGGCGGTTCGCAGCGGCGGCTCCAGCATCGTCTGGTGAACCAGTGAGGCGCGCCGCGTCCGGAAGCTGGGTTCCGTTGCCAGGCTCATCACATTCGACGGATTGATGCCAGGCAACCGCTGCGCGTCCGCGGTCAGCTCACGCACTAACTGGAGCGTTTGCGGATTGAATATGCCGTCCGCATGCGGCGAGCGAATCAGCACGACCAGCCGATCCTCGATTCCAAATTGGTCGCGGATCTCCTTATCGTAAACGACCTCCGGCGCGCTCGGCGGGACCAGCGCATGGCCGTCGGTCCGCAGTTTCAACCGCAATACGCCGGGCGCCGCCAGAAGCGTCGCCACCACGGCCAGCACCAGCGTGCGACTTGGATAGAGAATCGCCGAGCCCGCCAGCGAGCTGAACAAATTCACGATCAGCTTTTGCAGTTTGGTCCGGAAGTTAAGCATGCTTTGTCGGCCGGCCTTTGCGCGTGATTGGCCGCCAGTCTGCCCGCGCTCGACTCAAAAATCAAACCTCGCTGCTGTTCGTTAGTGGAGGGGGAGCATCCCACTTTTTGAGCAGGCTGGAGGGCGACGGTCCGCTTCCTGGGGAAACTCCGTCAGCAGTGACCCGTTTATAGCCAGACAAGCCGAAATAATTGATCTGTTTTTCAGCGGCCCCGCCCAACCTCGCTTCCTGAATGAATGGTGATCGGAGACATTTGGAATGGGCGGGGCCGCTGAAAAAGAAAGCCAGACATCCCCCGGGAAAGGGGGGACTAGCTCTGGTGAAGCTGCTGGCCGTGATTGACTTCCGGGCTTCTCCTGCATACCCTGAATAGGCCATTAATGGAGCCGCCGCCCAATGCAATGCTTTTCACCCCTTATCAACATAGCTTGCAAATGCTTAATGAAATCAAATAGTTAGTTCAGGAAGATGAGCCGTGCTCGAAAAGTTCTGGTTGCTGCACTGGTCCTCGTTGAGTTCTTCCTGCTTTTCGCTGCGTTTTCCGGCACGCACGTCGATAAACCAGGTGCCGGGAGTGCGTGGTATGAGTGGCGTCAGCACCCCTCGCCTCAGACCGAGGCAGCGTGGCTGGCAGAGAAGCGTAGGATCCGGATAGAACAGACCGCGGTTGACTCCGTGATTTGGTTGCTCATCATTGCCACAGGAGTTGGAGTTTATTATGTGTTCAAAGGACAGAGGCGGCAGATCTAACCCCTCCATTGAGGCGACGTCCCCAAGCCTGCTTCGCGCGCTTTGGGCCGCACCTCATGTCGAACGTTGTTGACCAAGAATATGAGCAAACTCTCCCATCTGGGAATTGGTTTGGCGCTCTGTGTATTTTGTCTCGTCTGCCTTGGGCTCGGATACGTAGCCTTTATCGGCACGGCTATCAGCAAGGACTCAGTGCCCGGGGCCAGTGTATTCAATAGCGGGTTCATCATTATCTATGTGGTTTTCGGTGGCCTCATTCTCGGTGGGCTCTGGCTCGCCTTTTTAAGCTTCAGGCGCGTATTTGCGGCACCGCCACGATCGACCCGAGAGCCTGCTGTTATGGCGGAGCAAAAGACGTCGGCGGTTCCTAGTCACGGCACTCCCGATGACAAGCTGGCCCACATGGTCAAGAGGCCACAATGAGACATCGGTGGTCTAACGAGCGTGCTGGAGGCAAGGGCGGGATTCCGTCTTTGTTCCACGCTGTACAGTCTTGGCCCGCCCTGCCTCAGCACGACCCTTAGAGCCGCCCTGTTGCGATCGGTACTCTCACGTAATGCGACCCCTTCGGTATTCCATCAACATCACATTGGACGGGTGCTGCGATCATCGTGCAATGTTCGCGGACGAAGACTTGCATCGTCACGCGGTCGAGAACCTCGACCAGGCCGATGCCCTCCTCTTTGGCCGGGTGACTTACGAAATGATGGAGGCAGCGTGGCGGCCGCCGGCGCGGACGGGAGCGAGGCCTGATTGGATGGAACCCTTCGCCCGGACGATCGACGCGGCAAAGAAGTACGTCGTGTCGAGCACCCTGGACCGGGTCGATTGGAACGCGGAGCTCGTGCGCGGGGATCTGGGGAAGGCCGTTCAGCAGCTCAAGCGGGAGTCGGGTAAGGGACTGTTCGTGGGAGGCGTGAAGCTCCCGCTGGCGTTGGCGGAGCTGGGATTGATCGATGAATACGAGTTCGTGGTGCAGCCCAGGCTGGCGGGCCACGGGCCGACGTTGTTCGCTGGGCTATCGAAGTACGTCGATTTGAAGCTCCTAAGCCGGCTGGAGTTCAGCTCGGGGGCGGTGGCGATGCGGTATGAGCCGAGAAGGTAGGCCTCGGGCGTGGCTTGGCATTCTTGGTTACCGAGACCTCCACGCTATTCGCATCGTGACCTGGTTGAGGTCTCTCTGTCGCCGGCCAGTTGACCACGATGACGAATTTATGCGGGAGCCAGAAATGAAGCCGATGTGAAAATGAGGACACCAGAACCGAATCGCGATGCTGCGCCTCCTCCAGAGCTATATCATTCCGTCCCCCAACACTCTCTGACCATCACCGGAGTTTCAAAATCTCCAGGTTCCTGAAGACAATCAAAGAAAGAATTCTTCCGCCTCATCTGCCTGTGAACCCCAGACCTGCCACAACCCTTGAAGTGCTGTATCCCAGAATCGTGCCATTTCGGGAAGATTCCTTGTGCGCACGCATGCCGTCTTCCGCGTCTTCCGTGTACTCCGCGGTGAGTGTCTGTTGCTTTTGGTTGCGGCTTTGCCGCCCTGTGGTCTCTAACCCTCGGGAAGCCAGCTCGCCTCGGCACCCCCTGGTCGGCTGAGAGTCATATTGCATGTTTCCTCCTGGGCCACCCGAGCCTATCCGAACCTACCCGTAACCTAACTAAGCGAGGCTACTCGAACCAAAAGTTGGGGGGGGTGGCAATGCTCCTTCATCGTCGTTCGGTTCACACCGACTGGAGCGCTTCGAGCACGGGTTTGCGCGCGGCCCAGCGGGCGGGCAACAGCCCACCGAGCACGCCCATCCCCAGCGCGAACAACATCCCGCCGGCCAGCAGACTGGCCGTGACGCGGAACTCGAAGGCCACTTCGGCGAAACTGGCCCAGTTGAACGTCCCGGTGCTGATCCCGTTCAGCGGCAGCGCGAGCAGACAGCCAAGCACACCCGCCACCGCCGCGACGATCAACGATTCCACCATGAACGACAGGTATATGCTTCGCCGCCGGAACCCAAGCACACGCAGCGTGCCGATCTCGCGCGTGCGCGCCCCGACCGACGCATACATCGTGTTCATCGCGGCAAACGCCGCGCCGATGCTCATCAGCGCCGCCAGGCACGCACCAAGGATCTGAATGGGTTTGCCGACTTTGGTCTGTTCGCGGAAGTATTCCATCTCCGGCACCGCCCGCAGGTGGACGCTTCGGTCGGCCTCGATTTGCGCCTTTACAGCCGATCCCGCGCCGGGAGCCGCGCGCACCAGCAACGCGCTGTAGAAAGTCCGATGGAAGGCCTCGCGCGCTTCATCCACCGCCATCCAGATCTCCGATTCGTACGCCGTGTGGTGCGCGTCGAAAATCCCAACTACTTTCCAATCGAGTTTACCGGTGCGAAACCGCTGCCCCAGCCGGCAGCCGGCGAAACGCTGGGCAAGGCTACGGCTGACAATGCACTCGCGCAGGCCCGATTGGAACATGCGCCCGGCCACCAACTGCACCTGCGGCCGCAGCGCCAAACCGTGCGGGCCAATGCCTCGCACTTGGACGTGCGCTTTGGTCCCGCTCCGGCGCGGCAGCGTGATCAGAATCATCATTTCCTCCGAGGCCAATGGTTCGCCATTCGCATCGTGCACGATGCCCTCTGCATTTTTGGCCCGTCGAATCTCATCCACGGTGATCTGGCTGCTCGACTCGGCCAGCGCGCCCTTCCGGAGGACCATCCAATTGTCCGGCTGGCCGGTGCTGGCGTAAGTCGCCCTCAATCCGCGCGCCAGCGCCATCACCATCACGAACACCGCCACCACCAGGGCGATGCCCAACAGTGTTCCCAGCGTCGAGCGCCACCGCCGTCGCAAATGCCGCAAATTGTATTTCAACGGAATTCTCATCGTCATTCGTGTTCATTCGTGGTTTCCTGCTCCGTGGCCGTTGTTCAATCGACGCGCCGCAACCCATCAGCAACGCTGACGCGCAGGCTGGTCCATGCCGGGATCAGACAACTGCCGATCCCGAGCAGGCAGGCAATGCCAAGTCCCTGGGCCAGTATTTGCGGCGTCACTTTGAAACTCACGAACAACCCGTGCGACAACCGGTAAACGTCCAGTATCCGCAAGATCAGCCAGGCGCTGCCGCCGCCGAGCGCTCCGCCCAGCAACGCCAGGCCAACCGATTCGGCCACAATCAACCCGAAAATCCGCGAGCCGCGGAAACCGACCGTTTTCAGAATCGCCAGCTCGCGGCCGCGTTCCCGCATGGCCATGCTCATCGTCCCCGCCGTGACCAGCACCAGCGTGAACAGTATCACACCCGAGATCGACCGAATCAGCAGCTTGATGTTGCCCAGCATGGACACAAACCCAAGCTGGAAATTCTGCTCGGTCTCCGTCAGCGTCTCGGCATCGGAGTTTTCGAATTCCACATCAATCCGGTCAATCAGGCGGGGCACGGCGGCGGCGCTTTGCGCTTTGACCCAATACAATCCCGTAAACCCGCGGTCGCCCAGTAGCTCATCGAAATACTCGTGATGAAAGAAGAGCATCGAGTCATCGGCCGTCCCGGAAAATACGCCGCGCACCGTCAGCTCCAGATCGCACGGCCACATGGCCCCAATCAAAGGCACGCGGTCCCCCAGGCGCCAGCCGCACCGCTGCATCGTCGCGGCCCCGACGACGCACGCCGTTCGTTCGCGGATGAACTGACTCTGCTGTTCCGCCTCGATCCGCGCCTCGGACAAGACCTGGAACAAGGTATCCGCGTCACAGGCGAATTGCGGAAAGAACTTCCTTTCGTCCTGGTAAATGCCGCCGAACCAAAGCAGTCGCGTGCAGCATTTGACCTCGGGCAGCCGCTTGATGCGCAGTTTGTAATTGGCGGGGAGCATGTTGGCCAGCGAGACCCTGTGCCGCACCGCGACCCTTGTGGCGGCGTCCGGCGTCGGCACGGGATGCGTCAGTCCTCTCAACAGCACCTGCAACACCGTCAGCAGCAGGAGGCTGACCGTCACGCTGCCGAGCGTGAGCACAAGGCGCCGTTTGTTGCGGACAGCGTTGCGGAACACGAAGCCGGGAATGCTCATGTCGCCGCGAGAATATCACGGACGATCGGTTGCTCGCTACGATTTTGACGACTTCCTCCTGGCGACTACAATTGGGGAATGAAGAAGCGGCCTTGGTTCCGTCTCGACGCAAAGCGCGGCGCGTGGCCGGGCGACCCGAAATTGTAGGAGCCGACGTAAGGAGGCTCTGATCAATTTTGGATGTTGGATTTTGGATTCTTAATCAGAGCCTCCTTACTTCGGCTCCTACAATGCAAGGACCCGCTTTAAGGCAGCTCGATGGTTGCTCCTTCGCGAGCTGCTTCGACGTGAAGGGTGGCGTTGTGGGCCGCCACGATCCGCCGCGCATGGGCGACCATCCCATCGATCGTGGCGTCATCATGATCCGGATCATGATGGAACAGAAACAGGCGCTTGACCTCCGCCTGGAGCGCGAGAGCGACCACGTCATCCAGGCAGCCGTGACCCCAGCCAACATGGTGCGCGTATTCCTCGCGGCGGTACTGCGTATCCATGATGAGCATCTCAGCACCACGTAAAAAGTCGGCCAATTTCCGTTCCTCTTGCCGTGCAAAGGCGCGTTGGCTGGTGTCGCCATCGGCCGCGCTCTTCGACCCGTGGCGGTGCCCCATATGAGACTCGTTGTCGGGGAAAAACGCCACCGAACCACCCGGAGTAAACAGACGGTACCCGACGCAAACGCCCGGATGATTGGCGAAGCAGCTCTCGACCTTCACGGGCCCGACCGTGAAGCTCAGATCCTTAAGCTCCTCGATTTGGAGGTTGGCCCGGAGGTCGTGCAAACCAACCGGAAAGACCGGGCTTTCCATCTGGCTGGCCAGGACATTCTCAAGCCCATGCCGGGCGCCTTCATAGCCCAGGATCCTCAAACGGTTCCGCGGCTCATACGCCGGCAGGAAAAAGGGCAAGCCCTGAATGTGGTCCCAATGAGTGTGCGTTAACAGCAGCGTCAGGTTCAGAGCCTGGCCGTTGAACTCCGCGCTCAACTTGCGACCGAGCAGACGCAGGCCGGTGCCGGCATCCAGGATCACGATCTGGCCGCCTGCGCGCACTTCGACGCACGTGGTGTTGCCGCCATATCGGACCGTGCCCGGGCCGGGGGCAGGAATCGAACCGCGCACTCCCCAGAACGTGACGCGCGTCGGCGACTCTGCAGCGGAGGAGGTTTCGACGCTGGTTTGGATCTTGCCGGCGGAGGCCGAGAGCGATTCAAGCAATTCCTCCGTTTTGATCGGTTTGACCAGGTAATGATCCGCGCCAGCAGCAAAAGCCGCTTGACGATCACTGCCGAACTGGCGTCCGGACGTTACAATAATGCGGATCTTGCGGAGGCTGGGGTCACTGCGCAACGCACGACAAACCTGGAAGCCGTTGGTGCGCGGCATCAGCAAGTCAAGCAGGACCACGGACGGCTGATGGGTCTTGGCAAGCTCAATGCCTGCTTCACCATCCTTGGCGAGAAGCACCTGCCACCCGTTCTGCACAAGCAATTCCTCCATGACCTTCAGGTACATGGCGTCATCATCTATTATCAGAACCCGGTTCATGCGGCACGGCGCGTTCTTCTTGGGAACTTAAAACGAGTTCGCTGGAAATGAAATCAAAAATCGCCGCGTTTCGTCGCGCCGAGGCTGGGATCCTGCTAAGCCCAGGGGTTTCTGTTCGTCATGTAAAGGTCGGCTCCTTGGGAGAATTGGCGAGCTAGTCAACGGGAGTTCGCGCCAACGGTTGTTCCGCCACAGTCGCAGGGTTTGGCTTGCGCCCGGCCCAGGTTTTCTTATACATCCTACTACCGCGGCTATGAGCGACGTTACCACCCTTCTGAACGCTGTCAGCCACGGCAACACTAAGGCCGGTGGGGAACTGCTGCCGCTGATCTACGAGGAGTTGCACCAGGCCGCAGCGCGCCAGATGGCCCGCGAAGCGCCCGGCCACACGCTGCAACCCACCGCGCTGGTCAATGAAGCGTGGCTTCGCCTAGTCGCACAAAATCATCAAACGTGGGACAATCGCGCCCATTTCTTTTCTGCCGCAGCGGAGGCCATGCGTCGCATTCTGGTGGACCACGCGCGCCACCGCCGCGCCGTCCGACATGGCGGTGGCCTCCAGCGCCTCAGCCTGGACGACATTGAATTAACCGCGCCCGGCGACGACGAACGAGTGCTGCTGATACACGAGGCGCTGGACAGGCTTGCGACCGCAGACCAGCAGTGCGCTGAGCTTGTGAAACTACGCTTCTTTGTCGGGCTGACCCAAGCGGAGGCGGCACAACTCGTGGGGGTGTCCGAAACTACAGCCAAACGGCTCTGGGCCTTCGCCCGGGCCTGGCTGTTCGATGAACTGAAGAGCCAGCTCTAAAAATGCGTCTGGAGTGGCCCGGTTTGGCCGTGAATTTCGCATGAGAGAATAGAGACGCTAACGACTACCGCCTATGGCCGATCTGATTCGGCGTCAGATTGAAATCTTTGCTGCGGCCATAGAATTACGGGCGGGGCCGGGGCGGGAGGCTTATCTGCAGCAGACCTGCGGAGGTGAGGCTGCGTTGCGCCAGCGCATCGAGGCGCTGCTCAAGGCCTACGAAAGCGCCGGCACTTTCCTCGAATCAAATGCCGCCGGGGGCTCCATTGCCGGGGTTTCGGCGGAGGACATCACCACAAGGGACGCGCCAGCCTTGGACAAAACCGGCGACCGCATTGGGCGCTACAAGCTGCTTGAAAAGATCGGTGAGGGCGGTTTTGGCGAGGTGTGGATGGCGGAGCAGGACGAGCCGGTTCATCGCCGCGTCGCGCTCAAGGTGATCAAGCTGGGCATGGATACGAACCAAGTCGTCGCTCGTTGCCGAAGCGATGCAGCGTGAGGCGTTAACAATCAGGAAGTCGCAGGGCAGCGAAAGTCCGACGGTAGCTGCATCGCTCGTTACATTAGCCACCGTGCTCACCGAAGAGCAGAAAATGACAGAAGCTGAGGCCCTGGTCGAGGAGGCGGTGGCACTCTATGGAAAGCTCATCAGGAGTGAGGATCCTGCCCCAGCCTCTGATCCCTTGCGCCTGGGCATGTTGCTCGAGGGCCATAGAAAGTACTCTAAAGCCTACGCAATGCTTCGTGCGACGGTAGTGAGGCGAAAGAGGCTGTTCGAGATGGGCACGCCAGCGTAGCCCGGGCGCTTGGGCCGCTTGCATCCGTTCTCATCGCGCAAGAAAAGATAATCGAAGCGGAAGATGTTATTCGTCAGATGCTAATCACCGAGCCGAAGTCAAGCGAGGCTTTGACGAAGCTAGCTTGCATCCTTGCTCGAGAAACAAGGCAAGAAAACGGAGGCCGCGAATAATTACCGTGAGGCGCTGGCAATTCAAAGAGCTAGCCGTGATAACCGCAGGGAATTTGCTTACTCGCTCGTGAAGTTCGTGAGGTTTCTGCGAGAGCAGGGCCTGCTCGCCGAAGCCGAGGCCCTCTCGCGGGAAACAATCAGCTTGTTCGACGAATTGATACAGAATGGCGCCACCGACATTTATCTGCGACAGGAGCAGGCGTTCAACCATCGAGTGCTCGGCGAGTTGCTGGCCTCAGCGTAGGCAGCCGCCAAAGTGTCAAGGATTGCCGGATTCTTGCGATCTGATGCCACGACAGCTTTTTCTGCGAAATTCACGGCCGCCTTGCCATCCCGTACTTCGAATCGAATTCTCCTTATCGAGAACGCTGAAGTCAGTTTCGCAAGCCAACTAAAGCCGCCAAGGCAGCCCGGCCTGGCTGGCTTGACTGACTAGGCTGCTTCGAGCTTTTGCTTGCAAATTGCCCGTGCGGCTTACGATCCGGTCCCCCTGGAATTGCTTCATCATTTGACATTCGCCATTCGGATTTAATTTTCCTGGTCCTTTTTTCCCCCGAATTCCGCATGTACTGGTTGATGGGACACGCAGAAACAAGAATGCAGAATCAACAATCGCAAGATGCGTTTTCTTCTTGCCAGGAAACTCAGCACGCACAGCTAGAAAGTACGGCCACAACGGGCCGTTCTGAACCGGGAGAAGACTTAAATGACAACAAACCTTATGAATAGCACCCTTTGCTTATCCAACGTCTTATTGGCTGGCCTTTTTGTGGGCTTCGTCGGTTCAGCTCGGATCATGCACGCTCAGACCAACCAGCCTTTTGGAAATATCTTACTTTTCGCTGACAGTGCATATGGGATTTCCAGCCCCTATGAACGTGCGCTTGTTGCTGCGGGCCGCAGTTTCCAAAAGATTAGCAACGATACCGCTTTTGCTACGGCGGTCGCCGCGGCGAACGTTGGGAGCTCCCTTGTCATCATTGACGCTATTGATTGGTCGCACGATTTCACCACTGTCTCCAATTTCGTCGCTGCGGGGGGCCGTTCGATCCTGCAATATTGGAACTTAAGTGCGGACAGCGGCTTGGCCTCAAGATTTGACGCTTCCGTGTACGATACGATCGGCTATGGCATCCCGCCACTCTACAATTGGGGCGGGACGCCCTTCTTCAATTCGGTGAGTAGTCCCATTGCGTTTGACGGCTCATTCAACATAAATGGCCAGAAACTGAACCCTTCACTTTCAGGCCAAGCTGTAGCCGGTTATGTCAGCAGCTCTGCCACAAACCAGGCCTGCATCATCATCGGCAACAGCGGTCGTACGATTCTCAACGGCATAGCATTGGAACTAACCAGGAACAGAGGCGATGGCGTCCGGGTCGCCCTTAACGAGATCGACTTTTTGGACGCTAGAGGCCTCTATTTCATTTCTCAACCGCAGAGCCAAAAAGCTGTGTTAGGGGGGAACCCGTGTTTCACCGTGGACGTAGGCGGCCAGCAGATGGAGCCCCCCTATTACCAGTGGTTTTTTAACGATACAAACGCAATTTTCGGTGCCACTGGTTCCAGGCTGACGATCACGAATGCTCAGATTTCCACCGCTGGAAACTATAAGGTAAGCGTGAGCAATTCTCTCGGAACGATCACTAGCGCGAATGCTGCGTTGACGCTCTTTCCCCTGGAGTCGGTTACGAACGTGCTTTACACAGACGCCTCATCGCCATATGTGACCGCGCTGGCGAATCTAGGCCGTACCTTCCGAACGTACTCTGACGGAGCCCTTGCCGATGCAAATCCTGGCCGGACGTTGGTAATCATAGATTCTTTATACGGCGGCCGCAATTTTGACCGCGTGGGTCAGTTTGCGAAAGCTGGGGGACGGGCGATCCTGCAGTACGTGCCGGGATACGGAGATCTGCCGGACTCCCTGGCCGCCGCGTTCGATGCTGTCGTGGCTGTACAGGGCGTGGGTGATGTGCCTCCTGTTTACGATTGGGGCGGGTCGAGCTTTTTTGAGGGGCTTACGTCTCCGCTTTATCGCAGCGGTTACCAATCTGTCAATGGTGAACAACTGCAGCCGGCAGGGGGCGGCCGGGCGGTCGCAGGGTTTGTCGGTAGCCCGACCCCGAACCAAGCTGCTGTGATCATTGGCAACTCGGGTCATACGATCATCAACAGTTTTATCCTTGAAGGGGTCCCTTCCTGGAATGATCCGGTCCGATTTGCGCAGAACGAGATTGCGTACGTGACTGTTGCCCCTCCAACAATCACTGTGCAGCCGCAAAGTTTAACCGTCGCGTGCCAGACAAACGCTACATTCACGGTTGCTGCCACTGGCGATACGCCGCTGAGTTATCAATGGCGCAAGGAGACATCCATCATTGCTGGCGCGACTACAAGCTCTTTAACAATCAGCAATGTACAATGCGCGGACCAAGCGAACTATTCAGTCATCGTCAGCAACGCGGCTGGATCGTTAACCAGCGATCCCGCAGCGCTGACATTGATTGACTCTGGACCGCCAACCATTGCATGCCCACCTGACATTGTACGGAGCGCCAATTCAGGGCGATGCTCTGCCGTTGTCACTTTCACCGTCACTGCCAGCGACGATTGCGGCGTCACGAACCTCGTAGTCAGCCCTGCCTCCGGCTCAACTTTCGCGAAAGGCACGAATCTCGTCACCTGCACCGCAACGGATTGCGCGGGCAACACCAGCCAGTGCAGCTTCAACGTGATCGTGCTCGACACCGAGCCTCCGGCGATCCGTTGCCCCTCAAACATGTTCGTTCCTTGCCCGACCAACGGCGGCACTCAGGTCAATTTCACGGTGACGGCCACGGACAATTGCGACACAAATGTTGTGGTGGATGCGGTGCCACGGAGCGGATCAGCCTTCTCAAACGGCACAACAGTCGTCACCTGCATCGCAGTCGATTCCAGCGGCAACACCAACCGATGCACCTTTACCGTCTCAGTCGGTGCCGTGTTGAATATCGTCCGGCAAGGGTCGCTATTTGAGATTAGTTGGCCGGCATCCTGCGGCGATTACGTGCTCGAGGAGACCGACAGCCTGAGTTCGTCCAGTTGGACGCCAAGCACTGCGGTACCAGAGCTTGTCGGCGACCGCTATCGCGTGCTGGTTCCGATCAGTACTGGCCCCAAGTTCTATCGACTGAAGAACTGAGGATTCCATGGCAGGCATACGTGTTCCTGCGTCATTTTCCGCTTGCCAGAGTAAGCCTTCAGGCCTAAAAGTATCGCTAGCCCCTATGGCCGATCTGATTCGGCGTCAGATTGAAATCTTTGCAGGGGCCCTGGAATTGCGCGCGGGGCCGGAGCGGGAGGCCTATCTGCAGCAGGCCTGCGGCCTCGAGGTAGCTTTGCGCCAGCGAATCGACGCCCTGCTCATCGCGCATGATGGCGCCGGCACCTTCCTCGAATCAAATGCCGCCGGGGGCCCCACTGCCAGGGTGTCGCCGGAGGACATCACCACAAAGGACGCGCACGTTCTCGACAAAACCGGCGATCGCATTGGGCGCTACAAGCTGCTTGAGAAGATTGGTGAGGGCGGGTTTGGCGAGGTGTGGATGGCCGAGCAGGATGAGCCGGTACAGCGGCGCGTCGCCCTCAAGCTAATTAAGCTCGGCATGGACACCGGCCAGGTCGTCGCGCGGTTTGAGGCTGAGCGGCAGGCGCTGGCCATGATGAACCATCCGAATATCGCCCAGGTATTCGACGGCGGCGCAACTGAAAACGGTCGGCCGTACTTCGTGATGGAGTTGGTGCGAGGTGTCAAAATCACCGACTACTGCGACCAGCACCAAATGCCGGTCGCTGAGAGGCTGGAGTTGTTCGCGACGGTTTGCCAGGCCGTTCAGCATGCTCATCAGAAAGGCATCATCCATCGCGACCTCAAACCTTCGAATATCCTGGTCACGCTGCACGATGGACGGCCGGTGCCAAAAGTGATCGATTTTGGCATCGCCAAGGCCACCCAGGGACGTCTCACTGATAAGACTCTTTTCACCCAATTCCGTGCGTTCATTGGCACGCCGGCCTACATCAGCCCAGAGCAGGCGGAAATGAGTGGCCTGGATATTGATACGCGGAGCGATATTTATTCATTGGGCGTTCTCCTTTACGAGCTGCTGACTGGTCGAACTCCGCTCGATACGCAGGAGCTCCTCCAGGCGGGCTTCGAGCAAATGTGCCGCTCGATCCGGGAGCGGGATCCGCTCCGGCCCTCCACGCGTCTCAAGGCCCTGCAACAAGCAGACCTGACCAGTACCGCCCAGCGGCGCCGGACAGAAGCGCCCAAGTTGATTCATCTGCTGCGCGGCGATTTGGATTGGATTGTGATGAAGAGCCTGGAGAAAGACCGCGCCCGCCGATACGAAACCGCCAATGGCCTGGCCAGAGAGATCGAGCGCTATTTGAAAAATGAACCCGTAGTCGCCCGCCCACCCAGCAATGTGTATCGCTGTCAAAAATTTGTGGCGCGGCATCGAACTGGTGTCGGGGTGACAGCAGGGTTCGTTCTGCTGCTTGCCAGCGCTGCCATAGTAAGCGCGACCCTGGCTTTCTGGGCCAATCGGGAGCGCAGACAGGCTCAGTCCGTACTCAACTTCTTTCAGGAGCGAGTGCTGGCAGCCCCACGGCCCAAGGGACAGGAAGGTGGTTTAGCGCGCGATGTCACGCTTCGCGCGGCGTTGGACACCGCGGAACCGTCGATTGCCGACGCGTTCGCGAACGAGCCGCTGGTTGAGGCTTCCATCCGCGAAGTGCTCGGTACGACGTACCACCACTTGGGCGATGCGCAGCGGGCCGAGACACAACATCGGCGGGCGCTGGAACTGCGCCAGAAGCAACTCGGCATGAATAATCCAGACACCATAGCTGCCCAGGACTGGCTGGGTCAGGACCTGCGGCTTGCAGGTAAGCCGTCAGAGGCTATTCCGTTATTCGAGCAGGCTTTGAAGTCGGCCCTCCATGTTTGGGGACCGATCCATAGTAACACCTTTTCGGTGATGAATGATTTGGGTCATGACTATGCTGAGGCCGACCGGGTCAGCGACAGCATCGCACTGCTCGAGAAGACTTTGCGCCTTCGTCGTCAGTATTTGGGACCTGAGAATCCTGACACGATGATCTCCCTACACAATCTGGCTTACATCTACAGCGCAGTAGGACGCGACCAAGAGGCTCTTCCGCTAATGGAGCAAGTGCTCGAACTGTCTCGGAAGCACGGCAGAACTCGGGATCCGGATACACTCACAATGATGAACAACCTGGCTGATCAGTACCGCGGGGTCGGCAATTTCGCGAGGGGAGCTTCCCTGCACCAGGAAGTGTTGACTAACCGCCAGGAGGTACTGAGCCCAAGACATAAGTTTACCCTGGGCTCGATGAACAACCTGGCCCTGGCCTGGAGAGAGTTGGGCCGCTTCCAGCAGGCCTACGAGTTGCTCGAAAACGCCGCTGCTCTCGGGCAGACGTTCTTGCCCACAAACGATCCCTACACGATTACTTTTCTAAACAACCTTGGACTGGCCGCTGAGGACCTGGGCCGTACAAACCAGGCATTGCTCTTGCTTAAACAAACGTTTCAACAACGCCTTACGACTATCGGGCCCGACGATGCACAGACGTTGCGCGCGATGAATTATCTTGCCCGGGCGCAGATGCGATATGGGCAACTAGATGCAGCAGAGAACTTGCTAGGTGAGGCGGAAAAGCGCTGGCGCGCGGCCAATCTTGTGAACGGTGCGTTGGCTTCCCTGACTTTGGCCAATCTCGCGGAGCTTCGGCTTGAGCAGAAGCGCTACGCCGACGCGGCGACGCTCGCACAGGAGTACCTAAAATTGGTGGGAAAAAGTCCACCCCGCCCCTGGTGGAAGGCTGAGGCTTCGGGACTGCTCGCCGCTGCGATGGTCGGGCAGGGCACACTGACCGAGGCGGGACCTCAATTAACCGCTGCCTTTCACGAGCTGCGGACCTGCTACGCTCGCACCCCTGCTCATATGACGCCGCGAATGCGGCAGCTCCTCCAGGACTCGGTCAACAAGTATTCCCAGGCATCCGGACGGAACGAATTGCTCGAGGAGTGGAGGCGCTGGACGAGCAGTTTATCGCGAGACAGGACTCCTTGAGTCTTCAGCTATTCACATAATTGTTGGTCCTTTTCGCCCTCGAATTCCGCATGTGTAGATAGAAGCACTTATGAAATGGCAATTCGCTGCTGTGCTTTCCTGGAGGACCGAAAGGACTCCGTGAAGTGGCAAAAAACAAAAACAAATAACCACACAGGACCTCAGGCCATGCGCCTGAATACACGCAGGAAGAACAATAAACATTGGGACAGACACTTATGGAAACCTAGGAACTAAACCTAAGCCAGGTTCAGTGCTCAGCCCCGATTGCTTCCGCTCCAACTGAACGCCTTACTGGAAAATCCAGTTGGAGCGACTACAAACATAAACCGCGCGGGATACCGCCTAAAACAAGAAAGGAAAACCAATGAAGACTCGAAACATAACCCACAATAAGGCCTCGATTAAGAAGTTCCTCCGCCCTCATGTACCACCATTGGCTGCCTTGGCCGTCGCGTGCCTGATATCTCTTGGGCCTTTGCTCCAAAATGCCCAGGCACAGAGCACCACAACGCCATGGCAAAGCCTGACGCAATCACAGTTGTCGGCAGTGTGGTGGGAATGGATCCTCGGTGTGCCGGTGTCGGTCAGCCCCTGGTTCGACGCTTCTGGCGCCGAGGCGACCACGAGCCAGCCCTATTTTGTCTCGCCCGGGGGCGACGGCAACCTGTTCTTCCTGATCGGGACCATTACGGTTCAACAATTGCAAAATGGAGATGTACTGGGCCAGGTTACTCGTGCGATTACCATGAAGAAAGGCACTGCTCTCTTCTTCCCGCTCATTAACACTGAATGGGATAACGTTTGTGCAAAACCTCACTTGGGCGGGAACTGCTTCGGTTCACAATCGTTCCCGCAAGTTCTCGGGGTCCCTGAACTCCAGGCCAACGCCGCTGCCAGCATAAACGCGGTTACAACTTCCTACGCAACCGTCACGCCGATGGATAACAAATTTAAAAAGGCCACCGGAGCCACTGTTGGCGTTGCTATAGCGCGATTGCAGTCGCCGCCCTTCGCTTACAGCGTGCCGGCAACGGACAACATCTATCAATATTTCGGCATCAATGGTGTGAGCGGCACCGTGTCCCCCGCTGTCTCTGATGGTTATTGGTCGTATATCCCGGGCTCAGGCGCCGGCAGCTTGGCACCGGGTAATTATGTCTTGAGCTTCGGCGGGAGTTTCCCGATTAACGACCAGGGCAACACCTTTACGGAGGCAATCACGTATCATATCACAGTGACACAGTGAGGGCTGGAGCGACGCGGCCACCCGCCGCATGGGAGTGCGAAGGCCTGCCGCTGCATGTTTGGGAGCAAGAAGGAGCGCGGACGCCAGGAAGGAGGCGTCCGCGCTCAAGAACAACTTCGAAGTGGGTCTGGCTCTTAGCTTGAATGTCCTGCAATAAGTCTTACCTTGCCGGGGCCGTTTTATGCACACCGGCCCGCCGCCCAACCAAATCGTCCGCCTCAACGGTTGGTCCAACCGCGAATTCCTGGAACGCTATGCCCGGGCCGGCTGCATCGGGCTGTCGGGCGGCGTGACGCTGATCGACCGGGCGATTTGCCGCGCCGAACGCCATTTGGACAGCGAGGAAAACTGGAGCGCCTGGTCACACGCCTTTCTGTTTCAGGGCCGGCGCGCCGACGGCCATCAATGGATCATCGAATCCGACCTGCAAGTTCATCGCAAACACATTCAATTAGGTGTGCAGGAAAACCGCATCAGCAAGTATTTCGATGAGGATCTCTACACGATATTGGCAGTGCTGGATTTCGGGCTCACGCAATCGCAGGTGGACCTCCTGTTGAGCGAAGGCCTCGAGCTGGTTGCCAACCGCGCACGCTATTCTTTGCGGGAGCTATTGGGCACGTTCCTGGCGCTCCGGAAGCCTGAGCTTCGTGGCCGAGACAATTTGTTGGCACGCGAGCGCTCGCTCTACTGCTCGGCTTTCGTGCGGCACTTGTTCGGCCGGGCCGGCCTGGACCTGACACCGGGTGTGGACGTCAAGAACACGACGCCGGAAGACATCGCCCGGACGGCCTTGCCGCATGTGACGTATTGGCTCGAGCGCGAGCGCGCCAAAAGCAAAGTCCGGGAATTCAAGGCGCGATTGAGGGGTCGGTTGAAACGAATGTCCCGTTAGCTTGTGCATTTCATTAGTCGTAGCCGCCGACGTCAGTCGGCGCTAACTTGCTCATCGACCAGAATGCGCCGACTGACGTCGGCGGCTACAAACCGCAACCTCAGGATGCTGAAGCGCTCAGTGAGCTGAACGAGCGATGCCAGCGAGGAAGCCAGTACCGCTTGTGATCGAAGGATAAGACGACCGCGGTAGCGCGGCCGACGATGCGTTTGCGCTCGACGGGGCCGTAGTACCGGGAATCGAAGCTGTCGTCGCGATTGTCTCCCATCATGAAATATTGCCCTTCGGGGACCGGGAAGGGCCCGAAATCACGCATCGCCCGCATCGCCGGCCAGGCGGCGACAGCATGGGTCTGGCCGGGGAGTCGTTCGGCGGCAAAGATGCGGCCGGCGCGCTCGGCTGGCGACACATCGCGCAGCAACTCTTCCGCTATCGGGCGGTAATCGACTGGCTGGCCATTGAGGATAAGGGCGTCATTCCGCAGCTCGAGGGTGTCGCCCGGCAAACCAACCACTCGCTTCACCAGGCGCTTGCCATCATGCGGCGAATAAAAGACTACGATGTCGCCTCGCCGCGGATTGCTCCATTCGGCAATATGCCGGGTAGTGAAGGGGACCTTGAGATCGTAGGCCAGCTTGTTCACGAACACACGATCGCCTTCCATAATAGTTGGTCTCATGGATCCGCTGGGCACGTCATTCCAGTCCGCGAGCGACGAGCGGATAGCGAACAACACTGCCGCCATGATCAGCAGTGGGCGGATTTCCTTCACCCACCAACGGCGGGCAGTCGCACGAAATCTGGCAGCATTCATGAGTCATTGGACGCAGTTTTGGGCAGATCGTTCAATGACGAATCAAGCTCCGAGTGCGCCCGTCCACGGGCGCACCAAGGCAAAAAAAAGTCGCGCCAGCATGAAAATGCGACCGCGCGCGTGGGGAAATTCCTGCGCGCGGGGACGGGCGCTCTCCGCCTGGGGAAGGACACTTCTTCTTGTCGCGCGGCTTCTCCCCGCGCATTAATATCCTCATGCACCATGCGCCCAGGCTCAATCGGCGCCGGTTTTTAGCGGCAGCAACGCTTGCACCAATAATGGCGGCCGTGTCGTGCCGACTTGGGTCCGGCCCGCCTGGAGGGTTCAGCGCGCGTCGCACACGCTTCTTTTTTGTGTCGGACGGCAAAACGGCGCTGATGAATGCCGATGGCACAGGGCTGCGCTACCTCGAATTCAAAGTTCCGGATCAGGTGACGTGGCAACCGGCGGGCTTTTTCTCCGACGGTAGCCGAGTATTGTTTCTTAGCATGGAGGCGCGCCGGGATGGACCTGGGCGGCCGTTCGCCGAGTACTACACGCAAACACCCACCCACCTTTGGGTTTACGACCTCGATTCCGACGCGCTCAAGGAACTGGCCACGCGCGACCGAATGGCGGCGTTTTACACGCCTCAGTTGTTGCTCAACGACGAACGCATGCTGGTCCAGGTCGTGCGCAACAAAGTTGGCCAAATCTTCAGCATGAACCTGGATGGTACTGACGCGCGCGAGTTCACGCGCCCTGACGACGGGTTTCCGTATGGCATGAGTCTCAGTCCCGACGGCCAGCGCGTGGCCTACCATCTCGCTGGCGGATCGGGGTACGAGATTTGGACTTGCGATCCAGAGGGCGCCAATCGCACGCGCGTCGCTGCGCGGCACGGCCACATTTATTTCGGGCCGATGTGGTCCCAGGACGGCCAATGGCTGGCCTACGAGGACTGCGAGCCGGCGCGAGATCCAGGACACGATTGGTCGGATATTAGCATCAGCCGGCCAGATGGCGCCGAACAGCATTCGCTGACCGAAGGGCAATCGATGTGGTTCGGCGCGAGTTATGGTAACCGGCAAAATCGCGGCGGCGGCTCCAACTTGGTTGCCTGGACTCGTGACGGCGCGATCCTCTTTCCGAGGCGGCTGCCGGGCGCCAAGGTCGCGTGGGAGTTCCAGGCGCAACGGCCGGATACCGATCACTTTAATCGCGAATTCAAACCGGAACTGGCGCGTGGCGGTACTGAAATCTGGAGGCTGGACCCGCGCAGCGGCTCACTCACGCGGCTGACAAAGTGTGAGCCGCCGGTTTGGGATTTTCGCGCCTGCGAATCTCCCGATGGCCGGCAGATTATTTTCTGCCGCGCCGCCACGGGCGACGTGCCGGCGATCTGGATGATGGACGCCGACGGAAGCAACCCGCGCGAGCTGACGAAGGGACGTGACAATCGCGGCGCTGATCACCCGCGTTGGATGCCCCAACGAGTTTGAAATCCTAAGGTCGAATTCCGAAGGCCGAAAGAAGCCCGAAGTCCGCAGCTCGAAGAAAGCTTGAAGGCCGGGAGCTTTGGTCCCGGCCTCACACTTTGCTGTTCGTTATTCGGGCTTCGACATTCGGATTTCTCTACCCGCGCTGCCGCGCCGTCGTAGCGGGTCGGAATAAGTCCTTCGGATTTTTCGTCAGGCCGCGCCATCAACAATCTGGCCCAGCGACGGCTGGAGCTTGTGGCCGCTGCGGTTTTCGTATTGGCGGGCCATGTGTTCCATAAAGGCTTCGGCCTGGTGATACGTGACGAGGTTGATAGTCGCGCCGCCAAAACCGCCGCCGGTGAGGCGCGCCCCCAGGCACGCCGGATGCGCCCGTGCGATTTCCACCAACAGGTCAAGTTCGGGCGTGCTGTTCTTCAGGAACTGGCGCGAGCTTTCATGACTCTGGAACATGTATTGGCCGAACTGCCGGTGGTCGTCGTCGAATAGCGCCCGCTCGGCGGCAACTACGCGCGCGATCTCGGTGACCACGTGGCGGGAGCATTCGTATTCGCGGGCGGTCAGCCTGGTTTTGTTCGCTTCCAGAAAGCGTGGTTCGACCGAACGCAGGCTTTTGGCGCTGAGTTTGCGCGCCGCCGATCCGCAGCATTGGCGCAACTCGTTGTACTCCCCGCCTACCAGCGCGTGCTTGACGCCGGAGTTGCAGACGATAATCGCTTCGCCGAGCAGCGTTTGGTGCTCGATCGTCAGGAACCGAAAATCAATGCTCATCACGTGCCATGCTTTCCCGAACAGCGACGAGATTTGGTCCAGTAAACCCGTCTGTACACCCACGAACGTGTTCTCCGCGGCCTGGCAGGCTTTGGCGAAAAATAATCGCTCGGAGGCAGGCAGCGGAGGCAATTGTCCGAGGCGATCGCGCTTGGGAGGAATGGTCGCGCCTGTCTCGCCAAGGCTGAACGGATAGAGACTGCGAACGGTGAGAGCAGTCGCTACCTCGAGGGCGGCGGAGCTGCTCATGCCCGCGCCGATGGGAATATTGCTGTGGATCGCCGCGTTAAACCCGCTGAAGTTCACGCCCCGCTGGCGAAGTTCCTCGAGCACGCCTTTGACATAGTCGGCCCAGGGCGCCGCCGGGTTCTTCTTGAAATCGCTCATCCAGAACAATTCACGTCCCGGGAAAGCGCTGGAGACTAGCTCAATCTTACCGTCGGTGCGGGGAGCGGAGGCCATGTTGACGTACTTGTCCACCGCCACGGACATGACCAGGCCCTCGTTGTAGTCAGTGTGATTGCCTAGCAATTCCAGCCGTCCTGGCGCGCGGACCACGTGGGCGGGTGTGTAGCCAAAGTGGCGTTTGAATACAGTTTGGACGTCGAGAGGCGCAGTCATTTTGAGCGTTATCCCTTCTTAGAGCCTCGGCGGAGGTTCATTGGCAGTGCTCTCCTCTGAGGTCGAACCCAGAATAGACAGGCTTGTCACCAAGGCCCAAAGGAAGGCAACCAGGACAATCCCCATTCCCAGCAACGCCCACTTTAGGTGCAACCAAATCTCACCAAGTACCGCCGCCGGATCGGCTTGCGGTCCGTGAAACCGCGACCAGTTTGCCAGTTGCCATACAATGAAGCGCAGACCGAACACAGCGGTGATGGTGAAGCCGCCCAGGGCCAACACCAGTTGGCAGTAACCAACCCGGCGGCCAGCCACCAACGAGCCCGAACCCGGCAATGCGAGATTGGAAGTCAGACATCCGCAGGCAGTCTGGCGGCTAAGCGCTCGGCGTGGTCCGAGGGCCAAAGAGATTCTCATAGGCGTACATTAGCGCACCCACGGCAAATGGCAGGTTCAGCAGTAGGACGAACTTGGAGAGCAGGATCAATCCGAGATTGCTCTTGGCGACTTGGAAAGCCATCGACATCACGCGGGCAAAATCGGGCCTGCCGGAGGCCAATATTTCCCGCATCATCGAGGCCGCATTGAGCGAAACCTTCACCTCCATGAACAGAAACATCAACAGGGCAGGGAGGAACGCCAGCAATAGCAGTCCGAACATTTCGAACCATACACGCGTAACGATCTTGCGGCTTAGCTCCATCGCCGACCAGAACTCGAGTCGCCGATCAGCCACCAGTGGAACGCTAAACGTCCAGGCAACGAACAAGTAGAGTCCTGGAATGACCAGACAGCAGGCGATACCGATCCCGGTCAAGAGGCCGCTCACCACGCTAACCAGCACAAGTTGCGCGAAAGCAATATTGAAACCGGCGAACACGTCGCCAACGGCGGCCGTTCGTCCTCGAATCCGGTTGAGGAAAATCAAATAAAGCCCGCCATAGAGCACCCCGCGTAGCAACCAATACAAGACCCCGCCGAAAGGTAAGAACTGGCAGACGGTGCTGAGCAGCCACACCACGAAAGTGGCGCCGAACAGCAAGCCAAAGTTCGCTTGAAGCAAGGTCCACGATTGCGCGAGGCAGCGGCCGATTTGCACTTGCGGCGGAGTCGCCAGCAGTTGAGCTGTCCAAATCTGGGCGGTAGCGGGGCCCATGGTCGCGCCGGGTGACGGCGCAGAGCTGCCAGCCTGCGCACGGATAGCCTCGGCGAATTCAGCGAAAGTGGACAGTGGCCGCCATTCGGCGCTGCCCTCGGCCTGTGCCTGGCTTTGTCCGTTGAGGCGACCTTCGATGATCCAACGGCGCAGCTCGTCAGCAGTGACAGGCCCGTATTCCTTTTGATCGCCTCCGATGATCTTGTACATAGGTGTGTGAATGCCGATGCCGGGATGCTTTTAGGCCATCGTTGCGGCAGGCGCAAGGGAATTGGTAGCGGGCGAGAGCCCATCACGGCGCCAGCCAGGCCGCGTGAGCGAAGGGCAGATTACGCAAAATGCCGAACAGGACCACCATCACCAGTGTGGCCCAGAGCCAGGCTGGATTACAATCGAGCGACTGCCTCTGGCCGTTCAGATTGCGAAAAGCCGAACGCGCCGCCAGCCAGACGGCCACCGGTGCCCCAAGCACCAGCAGCACATTCAAGTGTATCGCTGCCGCAACATGGCCGTGTAGCAACTGGTGCAGCGCCCGCAATGAGCCGCACCCGGGACAGAGCAGACCGGTGGTCAGGTGAAAAAAGCAGCGCGGATAGAATCCATATTGGGCTGGATCGAACAAGAACAGCACCAAGCTCGCTGCCGCAGCGAGCGTGACGGCTGAAACCAAGGCAATTGCCCGCGGCGCCATCAAGTGAACTTTCAGCGCCGACATGTTAGAACCTCATTCTACGGAGGACGTGGCTCCAGCGTGAGGCCAGGCCGAGAGTCAGAACCAGCCCGGCCAGAACAATGCTGAGAATCGAGAGCACGAGACCCGCCGTGGCCATTCCCTTGCCTTGTTGGTTCACCGGATCAGCTTTGATCTGCGACAGGGCAACGCTGGAGAAGAGGATGCCAGCCACATTGAAAGGGAGGCCGTAACAACAGCAACTGAAAGCGATGGAAGCGATCCCAAGAACCATGCCGGCAACGGCGAAAGGATTGTTTCGTGGTCTGGGCGCGATGGAGAATGGCGCCGGAGCAAGGGTGGGCGCGGCCGAGGGAGCGGGTGCGGGCTCAGGTGCCGGAAAGAATTCCGGCAGTTCGGAAAGCAGTTTCCAGTCCTCACCGCCCTCGACGCGAACCTTGGTCTGAGTATTGGCCCGGCCTTCGGCGATCCACTGACGCAACAGGTCCGCCGTGGCGGGCCCATATTCGCGCCCGTCCGCACCCATGATTGTGTACATGGCCTGACTCTGGCGCATCTAGCCCTCGCGGGTCAAGACACGTCAGTATCTCGTCCGGCTCCTGGATTCCTCGCGAGCACACACGCTTTACGGATTTGCCGCCAGCGAAGCACAGACCAGTTCGGCGTCATTGCGCGCGAAGACATGGCGGTTCGCATAGGCGGGCGGCGTCCATGCGCACTTCCTGGCTCCAAACGGCGAGGTCGGTTCCAACAAATGAGCACGGCTGATCTCGTGGTAACCCTGAGGCGTGAGTCGTGCCCAGATCAGGTAGCCTCTGTCCGTAAAGAGAAACACCCTATCACCGCACCGGGTCAGGTGGATGCTGGAGCCATTCTTGAGCTCGGTGATAGTGTTCGTGGACCAAGCCTGTTTGCCGGTCCGAATCTCCAGACAAACCAGTTCACCGGAGGTCTTGGCCGAATAGACGTATTCGCCCTGGATAAGGGCGGTCGAGGTGTTGCTTAGAATCCGTTGTGAGAGAGTTTTCGTGCCCGGCCAAACCATCGAAGCTGCGGGTTTGTCTGCCTCGAGTTTGAACATACTGCCGGCGATGAGCAGCCAGCGGTCGGAGCAGACCGGTGTCGACACTGCCTGGTCTCCCGCGGTGCGGAATAACTCTCGCCACCAAGTCTGACCTGTGTCCGGACGCAGCGACGTCACAGCTTCCTGTGTCCAAACAACGAGCTGCTTGCTTCCTCCCGCGGCGAGAATGATAGGTGAACTATAGGTAAACGAATCATCAAGCGCCCTCCAAGCCTCTTTGCCGGAATCAGTCTTCAAAGCGACGACGCACGCGGCTGGCTTCCCGCATATGTAAAAAATTAGCAACGCGTCTTCAATCCGTGGCGAGGCTGTAATTCCCGTGAACTCTTTGACTTCGTACTCCCTGGCTAAACTCTTTTCCCACACGACCTTTCCCTTGGCGCCGTCTAGACAGATGAGGCGACCCAGAGCGCCTAGTGTAAACAAGCTGCCTTTGCGGAAAATCGGTGTGGCCCGTGGGCCGCCCGCGCTTGGGTGAAAGGCCCAGTCCGGGTAGGCCACCGCGTACCTGAGGGTCCAAAGCGGCTTTCCGGTCGCTTCCTCAAAGCAAAGAACACGCTCACGGGCGGCGCGACCTACGAATTCGATGTCAGTGACATAGACCCGGCCTTGCGCCACGATCGGACTTGACCATCCCCTTCCCACGGGCGCCCGCCAGGAAATCTTCAAGCCGTCTGGCGGAAAGGACTCCAGGATGCCGGTTTCATTCCAGACGCCATCACGCTGCGGCCCGCGCCACTGCGGCCAATCCTCGGTTCGCGCCGCGAAGGGCAGCAGGAACGGCAGAAACAACAAAGCTATCAAGCGCGCCATCGCGTGACGGGTCTGTAAAGGGTTTCGGCGATTTATTAGACACGTCCGGCGCACAGCGCCGGACGCGGTCGTTGGCTCCCTACCGGGAGACCAGAAAGCTCAGGCGGCGAGAGTCGTCGGCGTGGAAACGGGGGCCGGCCGCGCGCCGAAAATGTCCTCGTAGGCGTAAACGATTGCGGCCCGGACGATCGGCATAGCGATGAACACCCCGACGACGCAGACCAGCGCGCCGCAGATGAGAACCAAGCCGCACACGATAGCGAGACCGAGGAGATGCCACCAATGTTTGCTGACGACTTTGCGAGCCAATTCCATGGCATCCCAAAACTCGAGGCGCTTATCCAGGATGATAAGCGGCGAAAAGAACAGCCAGCAAACCGCCAGGTAGATGCCGGGCACGATACAAAGGACCACGCCGAGCACAACCAGGATAGTCGAAACTATCCCGAACAGTGATAGTGGCAGGAACGCCAGGTTGAACCCTGAAAAGGCGTCGCCCAGCTCGGCTTTTTGGCCGCGGACCAGCTTCAGGAACATCCAATCCAGGCCGCCGATAAAGACTGCCTTAAGAGCCCATCCGATCACCGGAAGGCCACCGACTACGGCAACGATCAGATGGATAAGGACAGTCGCGCCGACAGTAAGCCAGAAGTTTTTCATCACCAGGTTCCAGCCCCGGCTGATGCAGCGTCCAATATCGAGCTGGTAATCGCGCGCGAGAATTTCTGTCGCCGCCATGTCAGCCGCTGACGGGGCAAGCATCGTCGGGGCGGGCTGGGAGGCGGCGGTTTTGGCCGCCAGGTCCGCGACGAACTCGGGGAATTCAGAGATTAGTTTCCAGTCGGCCGTACCTTCTACGCGGACTTTGGTCTGCGCGTTGGCGCGTCCCTGGGCGATCCACTGGCGCAACACGTCCGCTGAGATCGGCCCGTATTCCTTTCCGTCAGCCCCAATAATTCGATACATAGGATTCCTTTCTTTGCTCCTTCCCTTGCGATATTAAGGCCAAATAGTCAACGGCTAAAAGTCCCGCGGATCAAATCGTTCAGCTTGCGCAGCGCTGCTCCACTATCAATGACGCTCGCGGCCAGCTCCCAGCCTGCGGCAATCGTGCGCGTGCGGCCCGCGACCATGAGCGCGGCGGCCGTGTTGAGCAAGATCGCATCACGCTTCGGACCGCGTTCTTTGCCGCCGAGGAGTGCTCGGACTATGGCGGCGTTGGTTTGGCAATCACCGCCCGCCAGGTCCGCGAGCGTGGCAGGCAGCAGAGGAAAATGATCCAGCGCTAATGTCGAGGCACTAAAACCGTGGTCCTGGTAAAACTCTGCGATGGAATTCTCCCCTAGCGTCGATAGCTCGTCCAGAACTCTGGTCTCATCGGAGCTTTCATCCACAGACTCGGGACTTTGGGCTTTAGACTTTGGACTTCTGACTTCGGACTTTGGGCTTTGGTCTTGAGCCTTTGGACTTTGGACCTTGGACTTTGGACCTTGGAGATTTCCGGCCACGACCATCGCCCGCCGGACGCCAAGCGATTGCAGCACACGAGCCATAGATTCGCACAGGTCCAGCCGCGGAACGCCGACGAGCATCGCGCTGGGCCGTGCCGGATTGAGCAGAGGGCCGAGATAATTGAATACCGTTCGCTGGCCGCGCTCAGCGCAAAGCTGGCGCGCCAGCGCGACATTGTTGAAGGCCGGGTGGTAGTTTGGCGCGAAGAAAAATGCGAACCCAAGCTCCCGCAGCGATTGGGCGGCCTGGTCAGGTGGCAGAGTGATGGGAATTCCTAGCGCCTCAAGTACGTCGGCGCTGCCACAGTGTGAAGTCGCGGCGCGGTTGCCGTGCTTGGCCACGGAGACGCCCGCGGCGGCGCAGATAATCGCCGCCGTCGTCGAGATGTTGAACGTCCCTAGCCGATCGCCGCCCGTGCCAACAACATCGAGGATTTCCCGGGCTCGTGTCTCGGCGTCCAGCGCCAGCAGAATGGATTTGGCCCGCAGAGCCCGGGCGAACCCCGCGATCTCCTCGACGGTTTCGCCTTTACGGGCCAGGTAGGTGAGAAAGTCGGCCTTGGTTGCCGTCGCGACCCTCTCGTCGATTAGCTGCTCGACTGCAGTGCCGATCTGCTCTTCCCTGAGCGGTTCGTCGTCGGCTAGCTGCTTGATGAATTCTTCGAGCACAAATCCATTCTAAGAGAAGGTCTGGTCGCGACAACGGAAAATGAATTTTGTTGATGGCTCCCGGAGAGGGCGCGACGGGCCGGCGCTGCTATCGACAGCGGCGCAAATTCAGGTAACCTCCCGGCCAGTACGGCTGTCCAATGGACGGAACTACGGCGGCAATAGCTTTATGGCAAACAACGGAACGAACCGATGGGTAAAATGGATTGTCGGACTGGTGGTGGCGGGAGCCGCGCTGGCCGTCGGCCTCTGGTATTTTGGCAGCGACCGCGACAACGTTCCGATTTATCAGACAGCCTCGGTCACACGGGGTGACCTGACGCAAATCGTGACCGCCAGCGGCACGCTGAATCCTGTGATCAATGTCCAGGTCGGCAGCCAGATTTCCGGTAATATCCTGAAGCTCTACGCAGACTATAATTCGCTGGTGAGGTCCAACCAGGTGGTGGCGCAATTGGATCCCGCAATATTTGTGGCCACCGTCCATCAAGCTGAGGGAGATCTCGCCAACGCCAAGGCGGGTCTTGAGCTGGCCAAAGTCAACGCCAACCGCTCGGCCGACCTTCTCAAAAATAACCTGATCCCCTCAGCGGACAACGACAAGGCCATTGCCGACCTGCATCAGGCCGAAGCTCAGGTGATGATAAAGGAATCGTCGCTCGAACGCGCGAAACTAGATCTGGCTCACTGCACGATTTATGCGCCGGTGGACGGCATTGTGATTTCCCGCAACGTGGACGTCGGCCAGACCGTCGCCGCCAGCATGAATGCTCCGACGATTTTCGTCATCGCCAACGATCTGTCAAAAATGCAGATCGACGCCAATGTTTCGGAGGCTGACGTCGGGACGGTGGAGAACGGCCAGACGGTGAGTTTCACGGTTGACGCCTTTCCGAACCGCACCTTCACGGGCAAGGTTGTGCAGATTCGCAACTCGCCGATCACAGTGCAAAACGTTGTCACCTACGACACCGTAGTGGAAGTCAGCAATCCTGACATGAAGCTCAAGCCAGGGATGACCGCGACGGTCTCAATCACGACCGCGCACCACTCGAGTGTGCTGAGGATCCCCAATGCGGCGCTTAGGTTCAAACCGCCGGAACCGCCGACCAACCAGGCCTTTGCCGCGCGGTTGTTGGCCAGGATTGGGCTGGGCAAAGAGAACAAGAAAGAAGCAACGAACACCGTAGCTTCTGCCGCGAGCAGCGGGACGAACAAAGTGGCTGCTTCAGAAGGCGCTCTGCAGCCGCTGACCGGAAATGAACCACCGGAGGAAATGATGCGGCGACTACGGGAAATGCGCGACCGAGGCGAAGAGCCGTCGCCGGAGCTCCGGGCGAAGCTCCGTGAGCTGTTTCAAAGTGGAGCCTTGCAAAGACCCGGCGGAGGCGGCTTTGGCGGGATGGGCAACGGTTCGGGCGCGCGGCCGCGACCGATCCAGCCTACTTCGCGCACCATCTATGTGCTGGCCACAAACGCCCCCGCCGGTGGAGGCGAAGCAGCGCCCACACCGCAGCCGGTACGCATAAAGACTGGCATTAGTGATGGCGCGTTCACCGAGATCGCCGATGGGCTGAAGGAAGGAGATTCGGTAATTACTTCCGTAAAACTTCCCCAGGTCCAGGTAGCGGCGACACCGCCCCAAGGCACCAGTCCCTTCGGCGGGGGCGGCGGCAGACGCGGATTCTAGTTCGCATGTTCCACAAGCAGTGAAGCCGGTCATAAAGCTCGAGCAGGTTCACAAAGTGTATCACACCGGCGAGGTGGACGTGCACGCGGTACGCGGTGTGTCGCTTGAGATCGTGCCTGGCGAGTTTGTGGCGCTGATGGGCGCCAGCGGCTCGGGCAAGTCCACCATGATGAACATCATCGGCTGTCTGGATCGGCCGACGCAGGGAAAGTACTCTCTCGACGGGATCGATGTGTCGCAGCTTAACCGCGACGAGTTGGCAGACATTCGAAACCAAAAAATCGGTTTTGTCTTCCAAGGCTTCAACCTGCTCGCCAGGACCTCTGCGCTCGAAAACGTGGAGCTGCCCATGTTGTACGCGCGCAAGCGAGCGCACGGTGAAAGCCAGCGCCAGAGGGCGATGAAGGCGCTGGAGATCGTTGGCCTGGCCGACCGCGCCGGGCACACCCCGAACCAGCTTTCGGGCGGCCAGCAGCAGCGCGTCGCTATCGCCCGGGGGCTTGCCAACCATCCCTCCCTCCTGCTGGCCGATGAGCCCACCGGCAATCTCGACAGCCGCACCAGCATCGAAATCATGGGGGTCTTTCAGGCTCTGAATAATCAGGGGATTACACTGATCATGGTCACCCATGAGCTGGACATTGCCCAATACACCCGGCGCATGGTGGTCATGCGCGACGGCAAAATCGTGAGCGACACGCCCGTGTCGAGCCGCTTAATCGCCGAACAGGAATTGCGCCGGTTGCAGGATGAGCAAAAAGCAGCACAGTTGACCGGTTAATGAAACGCTTTCTCCTCATCTTCAAGGTCGCCTTCCGGGCGCTGCGCCGGAACAAAATGCGGACGGTGCTCACCATGCTCGGCATCATCATCGGCGTGGGTGCGGTCATCGCGATGGTGGCGCTGGGCCGCGGCGCCAAGGCGCAGGTGCAGGCCCGCATCGCTGCGCTGGGCCAGAACGTGATCCTGATCTTTTCCGGGAGCATCAACCGCAGCGGCGTTTTCACCGGCTTTGGCGGGGCCGGCACGCTCACGGTCGAGGATTCGCAAGCCATCGAAAAGGAAGTCTCGGGCGTGGCTGCGGTCAGCCCGGAAGTCCGCACCGGCGGCCAAATCATGGCGGGCAATAACAACTGGGGCACGTCAATCCAAGGCGAGGGAGTGGATTACCTGGCTATCCGCCAATGGGACCTGGCATCCGGCGCCATGTTCACCGAAGCCGATGTGCGGGCCGCATCGAAAGTCTGCATCCTGGGCAAGACCACCGCCGACAAATTGTTTCCCGAAGAGGATCCGGTGGGCAAAGCCATCCGTTTCAAGAACGTGCCCATGACGGTCCTTGGCGTGCTCAAAGCCAAAGGTGTTTCCATGATGGGCTCGGATCAGGATGACACCGTGGTCGCGCCGTACACGACCGTGATGAAACGCCTCGCCGGTGTGACGATGCTCCGTGCCATCAATGTGCAGGCGGAAAACGCCGAGCAGATCGCCAACGTGCAAAACGGCATCGCGGAGCTGCTCCGTCAGCGCCACCGCATCCAGCCCGGCCGCGATGATGACTTCATCATGCGCAACCAACAGGAACTGGCCGAGACGCAGAACGCCGCTGCCGAAACCATGACCGCTCTGTTGGCCGGCATCGCTGGCGTCTCACTGCTCGTGGGCGGGATCGGCATCATGAACATCATGCTTGTGAGCGTGACCGAGCGCACGCGCGAGATCGGCATCCGCATGGCGGTGGGCGCCCGCGGACGCGATATCCTGCTGCAGTTTCTCATCGAGGCGGTCACGCTTAGTTCCATCGGCGGCGTGCTCGGCATCGGATTGGGCGTCTGGGGGGCAAAACTCCTGACATCGATCAAACACTGGGCGACGCTCGTTTCCGCCGACTCCATCGTGATCGCCTTTGTGTTCAGCGCCGCGGTGGGAATTTTCTTTGGCTTCTATCCTGCGCGCAAAGCTTCCCAGCTCGATCCCATCGAGGCGCTACGGTACGAATAAGCCTGTCGGCTCACTCTTGTGGCTCGCCAAACACAAGCGGAAGTTCTGCCAACGCACACGCCTCAGTTGTTTCAGGCGGCGGCGCAGCGAGCGGTGGAGCTGTTGCGGAAAGGGAATGTGGTCGCTCTGCCCACCGAGACAGTTTACGGGCTGGCGGCCAACGCGCTCGAGGAGTGGGCCGTGGCGCGAATCTTTGAACTCAAAGGACGACCGGCGCACAATCCGATCATCGTTCATGTCGCCGGCATCGACATGGCCAGGCGCTGCGTCGCAGCCTGGCCTGCCATGGCAGACAAGTTGGCGCGGGCTTTCTGGCCAGGCCCTCTGACCCTGGTGCTGCCGCGGGCGCCGGAGATTCCGGAGGTCGTGACGGCAGGCGGATCGACCGTCGGGGTGCGGTGGCCCAGCCATCCGTTCATTCAGGCAGTGATTCGCGAATGCCGTTTCCCTCTGGCCGCCCCCAGCGCCAACCTGGCGAGCCACGTTTCGCCGACAACTGCCGAGCACGTCCGCAAACACTTGGGCGACCGCATTCCCCTGATCGTCGATGGCGGGCCATCTCAAATCGGCCTCGAATCCGCAGTGCTGGACCTCTCGGTCGAGCCCCCGCGCCTACTGCGGCCAGGGATGATCCATGCGGAGTCACTCCTAGCTGTGATGGGCAATTTGACTTTGGGCGTCGGCGAGAGCGAGGAAGTTCTGAAAAGTCCCGGATTGCTGCGAAAACATTATGCGCCGAGGGCCAGATTGGAGATTTGGGCCTGGAGGAACGAGGCGGAACTTAGGGACCAAGCGGGCAGGAGCGGAGTGCCGGAAGGCAGAATCCACGTGATTGCGCATACCATGATCCCTGGAGGTGGTGAGCTCGGGCGCGTTTCGGTCATTCCACACGACGCTGAGGCATTCGCGCGAGCAATCTATGCCGAGTTGCAGGAATGTGATGAATCCGGCGCAAAGCTTATTGTTGTGGAAGAACTTCCCAACAACCCTGACTGGCGGGCCATCCGGGATCGTCTGAAACGAGCGGCGGCGACGGGCTGAAACCTTTTGGCCCGCTACGGTGTCATTGACGAAACACACTGAATGGTCCAGTCTTCGCGCGCGATGAGACTCATTGGAACCCTATCTGCCTTGGCGCTGGCCGGCGTTGCGGCCCTTGCGCAAACGAACGCAACGGAAGTCCGCAAGTTGTCGTTGGAGGAGTGCCTGACCGTTGCCCTCGAGCACAATCTCGACGTGCAGATCAAAAAGTTCAACCCTGATATCTCCAGATTCGCTCTGCGCTCCCTGCAAGGAGCCTACGATCCTTCGCTCTACCTTAATGCGGAACATGATGACATTCGGCAGCCTGGAGGTCTGGATTCTCAAGGCCGGGCAATCCCGGGGGTGAAGATCGAGACGGACAGCTACAGCGGTGGCCTGCAAGGCCTTCTGCCGTGGGGTCTGACTTACAACTTGGGCATGAGCCTTGCCGATCAGACCACGTCGCGCCCGGGCTTCGTCAACACGAACACGACCTACTTCACGAACACTTTCCTTGACCTGACGACCGGAAACAGCATCACCCTGGTCGGCACCAATTTTCCGTCCGCGATCCCGGCTTCGTCGCAAGAAATCTTTTCAGGCGGCGCGGGCTTCTTGCAGCTGAGGCAGCCCTTGCTGAAGAACTTCTGGATCGACAATAACCGGTTGCAAATTGTCCTGGACCGGAAAAGCCTGAAAATCTCCGAATTGGATCTGCGCTCGCAGGTTATCACCACCGTGACGGCCGTCGAGCAGGCGTATTACGACCTGATTTTTGCGCAGGAGAACGTCAAGGTGCAACAGAAGGCGCTGGAGTTGGCCGACCGATTGGTGGCTGAGAACAAAAAACGCGTCGAGGTGGGCGCTTTGGCGCCGCTGGATGAGAAACAGGCCGAAGCGCAAGCCGCGGCAAATCGGGCTGATCTGCTGGCCGCGATGAACACGGAGGACACGCAGGAGCGGGTGTTGAAGAGCCTGCTCAGCGACGACTATTCCAAATGGAAGAATGTCGCGATCCAGCCCACCGCCGCGATGGTGGCGGTGCCGGAAAAGTTCAATCTTCAGGAAAGCTGGGAAAAGGGACTGCGTTACCGCCCGGACCTCTTGCAACAACAACTGAATCTGGAGAAGCAAGGTTATGTCCTCCGCTATCAACGAAACCAATTGTTTCCGCAATTGGATCTGATCGGGAGCGCCGGCTACCGGGCCTCCAGCGGGGGCTTCAACGGTTACCTGGATCAGTTAGGCGGGGGCGATAACCCTTTCTGGACCATCGGCGGCCAAATGTCCTTTCCGCTGGGCAACACAGCCGCGCGGAACAACTATCGGGCAACCAAAATGACCAAGGACCAAATCGCCCTGCAACTTAAACAACTCGAGCAGAATGTTTTGATCCAGATCGAAAATGCCATCGCCACAGCCCGCACCAGCTTCCAGCGCGTCGATGCCACGCGTGAGGCCAGGGTTTACGCTGAAGCTGCGCTCGATGCTGAACAAAAGAAGCTCGAGAGCGGCAAGAGCACCAGCTTTCAAGTCTTGCAACTCCAACGCGACCTGACAACCGCCCGCTCGACCGAAATCCGTGCCCTGGCTGATTACAACATCGCCCTGGCGCAGATCGCCCTCAATGAAGGCACGACGCTGGAACGGCGGCACTTGAGCTTAGAAATTAAGTAATCCATGAGGTCCTTTCCCGCGACCCCCCTCGCAGACCGCACCGCGCCGTTGGAGAGCGCGAATACTCCCGGTTCCCCTTCGTTGCTGCCTCGGCTCGGCTCACTGAAATAACCGCCGGAAAGGGCGGCCTTCCGGCCTGTACATCAGCCATGATCATTGTCCTTAAACCCGGCATCTCCAGGAAACAGGAAACAACCATCCTGAAGGAGATCCGCAAGCGGGGCTACAAACCTCACGTCATGCGCGGAGTCGCCCGCATCGTCATCGGAGCGATCGGCGATGAACTGACGCATCAGTCGCTCGAAACTCTCGGCGCGGTCTTTCCGCAAATCGTCGAAAGCGTCATGCCGGTCCAAAGGCGCTACAAGCTCATCAGCCGCGAAGCGCACCCGCAGAACTCGACCGTCCGCGTCCGCGAACACAGCATCGGCGGCAAGAAATTCCATGTGATGGCGGGACCCTGCTCGGTAGAAAGCGAAAAACAACTGCTTACGACCGCCGAAGCGGTAAGAGCCGCGGGGGCGACGGTGTTGCGCGGCGGCGCCTTCAAGCCGCGCACTTCTCCTTATGAATTCCAGGGCCTCGGCCAGAAGGGTTTGAAATTGCTGGCCAAGGCGCGCAAGGAAACGGGCCTGGCGGTGATCACCGAGCTACTGTCCGAGAACCACGCCGAGCTTGTCGCCGAATACGCCGATATCATCCAGATCGGCGCCCGCAACGCGCACAACTTTCAACTCCTCATCGCTGCCGCCAAAACCGGCAAGCCCGTCCTGCTCAAACGCGGTCTCTCCATGAAGATTGAGGAATGGCTGCTGGCGGGCGAATACGTGTTATCCAACGAAAACAGCAACCTGATGTTTTGCGAGCGGGGCATTCGCACGTTCGAAACCTACACCCGCAACACACTCGACCTTGCGGCTATTCCAATTATCAAGCAGGAATCGCATTGTCCCATTGTGATCGATCCCAGCCAGGGCGCCGGGCGGGCGGACCTGGTGAAGGCCATGTGCAAAGGGGCGGTGGCTATGGGGGCCGACGCGCTGCTGATCGAAGTGCATCCCAACCCCGCAGAAGCCTGGAGCGACGGCACCCAACAGCTCTCGCTGGCAGTTTTTGCCGAACTAATGCAGGAATTACGCCCGCTCATACTTGCGGTGGGGCGAGAGTGAAACGTTTGTGGCCGCTACAGGCGCAGAATGCGGACTGCGGGTGGGGCGGAGCGCCGGGCATGGGTCAAATCATCGCTGGAAAGAAAAGTCCCCCGCCCGGGAGACAGCGCAGCCGCGACACGCGGAATTTCACGACTGCACAAGCGTTCCCGGCGGGGGACGTTCTATCTATGGTTTGCCGGCACCGCGGCCATAATCGCGGGGTCGGGCCATTTTTGTCTTCCTTTTCTGGAGGACAAAATTCTCTCGCGGCAACACCGAGGTGGGAGACCTAGCTGGGATTGCCCGTTTGGAATTCCTCGCTCACTCCGGCTTCGCCCTGTGAATCGTTCTGGGCCCGAGCGGGCGCGAACAATTCGATCGTAACTCCACCGGCTATCAGAGCCAGAATGCTGAGTGTTACATCCAACATGACTGCTCGGGAGCAACTGGAATGCCACCTTGAGAAAGTGGCTTGCACAAAGTTCCCGGCCCCGGGGAATGCCCGGGAGCAAAATCCAAATTCCAAGCCCCACCTCCCAAAGTGGCCTGAAATTCAAAAAGTCGAGATTGTGGGAAATCCACTCCGAGGGGTTGCCTTTGGAAGCTGCGGTTTTTTCGAATTCTTGGGTCCTCGTGGCGGAGTTTCTCTCGACCCGGGCGCTGGGAGCCGCTCGGATGTCCAGTTTTGGTATCGATTGTTTCGTGTCTGGACAGCCACGGCCTGGCAAGCCTAAGAACTAGTCACAGCTCGGCGCTCCATCGCGCGAGGCTAAATCGGAACTCGAGTCATGATTTTTTGCCTGGACGGCTCAAATCCCGTAGAACTCCCCGACAGGTGTAGCCGCCGACGTCATTCGACCTCTCTCGGCGCACTCTGCCCGAATCGCGATTCGGCGCCGACTGGCGTCGGCGGCTACAAAGCAGGGAACTTGCAGACTGCTGCCCAGTCATTGTGTAAGAAGGAACTTCTGTGCGCCGTCGAGATCATCCGTGTTGATCAAATCCACACCGTCGGCCAGCAGCTCGCGCCAAAACGCCGAGTAATCCGGCGCGCCCCAAAAACGGACCCGCCTTCCGTGCTCGTGGGCCTTGTCCAGTATCTCTTTGAGTTTCTGCTGTTCCTCCTGTGGGAAGGGTCCGGAACCGCGCCAGTGAAAGGTCCGGGCCCAGTTGCTGCTGATCCACGGGACTAGGGACGCCGGTGCATCGGAGTTTAAGTCTTCCAGCTCGCCGTCATAAGCCGCGTACCGGACCCTTTCGCCGGCGAACATGGTTTTTGAGCGATTGCCGGTGATGATCGCCCTAACTGCATTCGTCTGGGTGGCATCACCATGGTAAACCGTTAGCATGTCAGCATATCCTTTCAGCGTTTCACGCAAGACAGGATAAGTCGTTTTCCAGTCCGTCTTGATGTCGATCAGGAGCACGAGCTCCGGTCCTGCCGGATAAACGCGGCCGCCATACTTCTTCACGCGTTCGCGCAGCGGATCGAGATACAACTTCTGCAACGTCCGCTCAGGCTTGACCTGACTGCGCTGGTGTGCGACCGGCAGTTGCCCCTCGATGAGAAAAATATCCGCCTCGACGCTGCAAAAACCATGTTCGAGCGCGTCAAACAGCGGCCGCTTGTGCTCGTAGTCATTATGCGCGTGGAGGCGGGTGAGGGGCTTCACGGAGTCTTGGGCAGAAACAGGCGCGCAACAGGGAAGCGGGAGGAAAAACAGCAACCGGAAGGCCCAGTGTCGAATGCCGAAATCCCAAGCCCGAAGCCGCGAAACGGCATGCCGTGTAACTCTTAGTCGCTTGCAACCACGGCCTTTTCGGGCTTCAGGTTTCGGATTTCCTTCGGGCTTCGTTATTCGGTTTTCGGATTTCAACTCGGCCTTCGTCATTCAGTTTTCCGATTTCATTGTGGATTCGATCAGGAGTGAATTGAATTGCCAGGCGGCGGCTCCTTACAATCCAGTTCTCAACCGATTCAGAAAGGCCCGAGGAGTCAGGATTTCAATTCCAAATGGCTTTCCAAGGACCAGCAGGTCCTCATCGCGACCGATAATGAACTCAGCGCGCGCTCCCAGCGCGCATGCGACGTACGAATCGTCCGTTGCGTCGCGGCTCCGCTGTTTTCCCAAGGGCGCAGGGCCGATGACGAGAGACACCCCAATAAGCCATTCGAGCGTTGGTCGTGGCGAACGTCTGAACTTCGTGCCCCGGGCCTCGAGTTCCGAGACAGTCTCCCGCCATTCGGCGACGATTGCTTCAGTCACGAAGGATCGCACCCGCCGACGAGCTACCAAAAGCAGGCACTGGTAGGATTCAGCGCCCCAACCGCAGCCCGAAAGTACCGTGCTGGCGTCAAAAACGGCCCGAATCATGTCCGGCGCTGGCGGCGCTGTTTGCCATTTGCCAGTGCGGCGCGAGCACGGCGACTGGCAGAGATGATGGCACGCAGCTCGTCGGGTGATGTATCGCGTTCCCACGCGCCCGCATGCGCCTTTTCCAGGGCCGCAATGTCGGCTTCAATACGCCGCTTCAGCCAGTCTCGCAGCGCTTCGCGCACGACCTCGCTCGCTGAAACATACTGCCCCGAGCGCACCTCCCGGTTGACTTGGGCAAGCTGCTCCTTGCTTAGACTTACATTCAGTGTCGCATTTGGCATTTGCCCCCACACTACCACACCAGCCAAAATTTGGCAAGAAGCGGCGGTCAGAACCCGTGATCACATTGGCGCGAGAGGCTGAGTTTTATCGGAGGAATGGTGTCGCCGCCTCGAGTTTCCGATTTCGGATTTCCTTTCACCCTCTGCAGTAACGGCACCCAGGCTACTGTTGCCGACCAAAGCCCTCCCGCGTACGGGGGCCCGGCGGAATCCTATGGTGCTACGGAGGACGGGTCAGATTTCGGCATTCGGTCTTCGGAGTTATTCCGGCTTCGGTCGGTTCTTGTACTTCTCGTACAATCTCGTATGTCGGGTTTCGAGCGAGCTTTCTTTGCCGGCGATCCACAAGTGTTTCACGTGGACGCGAATATCGAGAATGTCGCCGTCGGCGCTGAACAGGGTCGCTTCTTTGCCGGCTTCAATGGAGCCGAGGCGGTCGGCCACCCCCACGATTTGAGCCGGATAGAGGGTCAGCCCTTTGAGCGCCTCGGCTTCGGGAAGGCCGAACGCGACCGCCTGCGCTGCTGAGTAAGGCAGGTTGCGAGTCAGCGGGGCGTCGAAACTGGTCGCGCCGAAACAGAAAATGACCTTTACCCCGGCTTGACGCAGCCTTTCCGGCGCCCGGAATTGAACGTCATAAGCCTCGAAGTCGCGAGCGGGCAGAGTGAACGTTGCCGAATAGATGACCGGGATATTGTTTGTGGCCAGAAGGTCGGCTGCTTTCCAGGCGTCACGCCCGCCCGCCAGAATCATTCGGTAATGGTTCGTAATGGCCCACTGGACGGCTGATTTGATTTGGCGGATCTCGTCGGCGTGGACTGTGAGCGGAAGCTCGCTTCGGACGTAGGGCGCCATGGCTTCCCAGGCTGGAACCCGGGCAGGCGCGTGAGCATTCCCGTCGGCGGAGGCGGCTTTGGCCCGAACGTAAGCTTTGGCTTCCTCAAAGAAATCCTCAGTTGCACGGATCTTCGCGCGG
Organism: uncultured Verrucomicrobiota bacterium; assembly: GCA_964446585.1. Lineage (GTDB taxonomy): Bacteria > Verrucomicrobiota > Verrucomicrobiia > Limisphaerales > UBA8199 > CAYUPI01. The sequence continues at coordinate 23,732 of CAYUPI010000008.1, read as the reverse complement.
CGCTCTTTGGCTTGTTCTTCGAGGGACTTGGGCTGTCCCGGACCGAAGCGGCCCCGCGGCCGGGGAGTCGTGGTGAGTTCCATAGCGGGCCAAAACACATGCAGTGAAAGCGGTTTTTTGATCGTGCGCTGGTCGGTGGTCCAGCCCTCCACCGTCATTAAGCCTGACTGGCCGGTTACAATTCCACCTTCGGGGACTGGCTCGAAAAACGCGACGCCATTGGCGCGCGCGACGGGGAGCAATTCCGAATCTGGATTCACTGCGATCCAGGACTCCACGTCCGGCGTGTACTCGCCTGGCTCCGTCGTGTCGAGGGTGGCGCGGACCCCGCTGATTTCCGTCAGGCCGAGGGCAGTGTTCAACGCAATGAGGCCGGGATAAAGATGCTGGCCTTTCAAGTCGATGACCTTGGCGCGGCCCGCCGCCACTGTCTTGCCTACGGCCGAGATTTTTCCATTCTCGACCAGCACCTGTCCTGGAACGAGTGTCTCTGCAGAAACGGTGTGAACCGCCGCACCAGTTAGAAGAAAGGATTCAGCGTGGACACCCGTCAGTGTCAGGCCAAGGAAGAGCGAACCTACGGCGAAGGAAAGAAATATCGAATTTCGCATAGCCCGGTTAATCTCCCTCCAAACACCCCCGTTCGCGGCCATCAAATTCATGCTCCAGTGACACACGGAAAAAAGACGGGCCCGCGTCACGCTCGCCGGCGCCGTCTCGACTGCCTCCGCCCAGTTTGGAAATCTTCTTCGCCTTGACCAGAAGCTCGTCGCGTTCCTTGGCCAAAGCGGCGGCGTGGTCGGCCGCCACCGACCGGTCGAAATATTTTTTCCCATCGATCCAGGTCTGAAGGCAGACGGTCTCGGAATCGAGCGGCGACTTCGACCAAACCGCGAAGTCCGCGTCTTTGCCGGCCTCGAGCGAACCGACGTATTGCTCGATGTGGAGTTGTTTGGCGGGGTTCAGGGTCTCGAACTTGAGCGCCTCGATTTCGGGCGTGCCGCCGTATTTGACGGCCTTGGCGGCCTCGGTGTAGAGCCGCCGCGCCAAGTCCGAGGAATCGGAATTGAATGAAACTACGACGCCGCGGTCACGCATCAGGCTGCCGTTGTAGGGAATGGCGTCATAAACTTCAAATTTGTAGGCCCACCAGTCGGAAAAAGTCGAACCGCCGGCCCCGTGCCGCGCAATTTCGTCGGCGACCTTATAGCCTTCCAGCACATGTTGAAAGGAGGCGATCTTGACGCCGAAACTGTCCATCAAATGGATCAGCATCAGGATTTCATCCTGGCGGTAGGAGTGGCAGTGAATCAGACGCCTGCCCTGGATGATTTCGCCGAGCGCTTCAAGCTCGAGGTTGCGGCGAGGCGGAAGCGTTCCTGAAGCTCGGCACTTATCGCACTCGGCGAGGTAAACCTGGGCGGCGGTGAAGCGGTTGGCAATGAAGGTGCGCACACCCATGCGCGATTGTGGAAAGCGCGTCGGCGCGCGATCCAGCGCGTTCGATTGTTTGACGTTTTCACCCAGGGCGAACTTGATGCCCGGTGGCGCGGCGGCAAAGATCAATTGCTCCGGAGTTGCTCCATCCCGGAGTTTGATAACACAGTTTTGGCCGCCAATCGGATTAGCCGAGCCGTGGAGCAGGTTGGCCGCGGTCACGCCCCCGGCGAGCTGGAGTCGAAGGTTCTCTGACTCGGAATTCACCACGTCGCGGATCCGGACCATCGCGGTCGAGGGCAGCGTACCTTCATTGACCGAGCCCAGGATCATGCTGTGATTGTGGCAATCAATCAAACCGGGCGTGACGTGGAGGCCACGGCCATCGATCACCAGAGGCGGGGTCGTTTGCTCCGTCGGCACGGTCAGGCCTTTGCCGACAGCCTTAATCTTTCCGTCCACAATAAGGACGTCGGCGTTCTCGACTGTGCCCTTCGCGCTGCACGTCCACACGGTGGCGTTTTGGATAAGGACCGTTTTGGGCTCGGCCATCGGTCCGCGGCCCTCAAGCGGTACGTGCGCAACACGCGTTTTCTGCAGCTCGCGCGCCTGCTCTTTCCGTTTGTCCTTCTTTTCCTCTGCCGGTTTCTCTTCTTTAGGTTTCGCTGAGCCGGTTTCTTCCGCCGAGCCAGGCTTGGCCGTTTTCGCTTCCTCTCCTTTGGCGGATTTTGGCTCTTCCGCCGGCGCTCGATGGATTTTGCCGTCGATCCAGACCTCGCGGACCTTGGCTTCAAGATCGAAATAGCTCTTTCCTTCAACGACCGTCAGGAATGCCCATTTGCCCGGCTCGATGGCGCCCAGGCGATCCTCGACGCCGCAGAGTTTGGCAGGAATAGTCGTCAGCGCCGCCAGCGCGTCCGGCTCCGAGAGCCCGCGATCCAGCGCCAGTCGCAGGTTCTGGCGAAATTTCTTCTTGTCCGTGAGTCCGTAAGTAGTGACCGCCAGCTCGAGGCCTTGCTGCCGCAGCAGCGCCGCATCCTCCGGCGCCCAATCCCAGGCCCGAAGCTGGTCCAGCGACACCTGATCCCAATCGCTCTCGTCCGGCAGCTTCGGCAAATCGGGGAAGTTCAGCGGCACGATGAAACTCGCACCCGCGGCTTTGGCCAGATCCGGCCGTCGCCATTCCTGGCCGCTGGAGACGAGGCAAAAATCGAGGCCAAGTTCCGCAGCCAAGTGCGCTGACCGATCCACCATCAACGCGCTTCCTGGCTCGAAGACAACACGCATCTTTTTCTCAAGAGCGGGCGCCAGCGCTTCACGCGCAGGATTGAACTCCGGCGGCTTGCGGTCCTGCGGATGTTGTTGATAATCGGCACGGTCGCGAACGTAATATTGAGCGTCGAAAATGCATTGGCGCACAGCGGCAACCACCCCCATCAACGAGCCTGGATACGAACGATCTTCGCCGCGCGTTTCGAAAGCAATATGCTGGAACACGTCAGGCTTGAGGATCACGTCATTGGGATTTTCCTCGGCCAACGCCACGAGCGCACTCGTGCCCCGGAGAATCCCCCTTGCGGGTGCGATCACTCCGGCGGTGAAACCGATGGACCGCAGCGGCTCCAGGGTCTTGTCTTTGGGTGAGTAATCGCGCGCCTCCCGGTGTTCGGGGGTGATCTTGGCCAGCTCGTACCCGGGGCCCGGACCTCCAGGATCAGTTTCCGAACCCGCGACGCCAAAAAATTTGATGCCGGCTGTGGCATAGCTGGCTGCGGAGATCGGTTCCGTGTCGGAAGTTGCGACCGGAGCGTTGGTGCCGCCGAGCACGACGTACGGATCGATGAACCCGGCATAGATCGTCGTCCCTTTCATATCCCAGATCCGGGCGTCGGGCGGCGGAGCGACATCTTTGCCTACGGCCTTGATGAAACCGTCACGGAGCACGATCGTGCCGCCCTCGATCTCTTCGCCCGGTTTGGCGACGACTTTGCCGCCTACCAACGCATGAACTCCCAGTGGCAGCGGGCGGAAACCGGGAGCCAGAAGCTCCGCGCCCTTGGCACTTCCGGTAATCGAGCCGGGGCACAGAAAGAACAGGGAGGCCAACGGCACGGCCCATGGAAGATACTTGCGGGACTTGGTCATGTGTCGTTGGGATTGTGAACAAAAACCAGTGGAAGTCCAGAGCCAACCGGGTCCGGCCCGATGCCCAAAATGCTTTGCTCGGTCCAGCGGCCCTGATATCTCTGAGCTGAAATCTGAACTGGGACTCGCATGAGAACGCTCCTGGTGGGCATTGATAGCGGCACGCAATCGACCAAGGTGCTCGTTGTGGATGCGCGCGACGGCAAGGTGCTCGCGTCCGCCGCGCAGGAATATGATTTGATACCGAACCTGCCACCTGGCACAAAAGAGCAGCATCCGCAGACTTGGCGCGACGCGACCGCCAGCGGGATTCGACGTGCGCTGAGGCAGGCCAGGGCGGTGGCGGGCGAGGTCAAGGCGATTGGTGTGAGCGGACAGCAACATGGCTTCGTTCCGCTGGACAAAGATGGGGTAGTCATTCGCCCGGCCAAACTCTGGTGTGATACCTCCACGGCAGCCGATTGCGAGGAAATCATGGCCAGCATGGGCGGGCTGAAGAAAACAATTCGCGCGCTGGGCAACGCCGTCTTGCCCGGGTTCACTGCTTCGAAAATTCTTTGGCTGAAGAAAAGCGAACCCAAGCATTACGCCCGGCTGGCGACTGTGCTTTTGCCGCATGATTACCTGAATTATTGGCTGACGGGCGAGAAAGTGATGGAGTACGGTGACGCCAGCGGAACGGCGCTGCTGGACGTGCGCAGACGCAAGTGGTCGAGCGAGGTCATCAAGGCAATTGATCCTGAGCTGGCGGAAAAGTTGCCGCCGTTGAGCGGCAGCGAGAGGCCAGCGGGCGGTCTCCAGCCTGCAACCGCCCGGATGCTGGATCTAAATCCCGGCACGCTCGTCAGCGCCGGAGGCGGGGACAACATGATGGGCGCAATCGGCACCGGCAACACGCGGGCCGGAGTCATCACCGCCAGCTTCGGCACCAGCGGCACAATTTACGCCTGCTCTGAAAAACCAGTGATTGATCCGCAGGGAGAAATTGCCGCGTTTTGCGACTCGACGAATCGCTGGCTGCCGCTGCTATGCACGATGAACGTGACGGTAGCGACTGAGATGGTGCGCGAGGATTTTGGCTGGACGCACGAGCGCTACGCCGCGGAGTCGGCCCGGATTCCGACGGGCTCAAATGGCCTGCTGCTGCTGCCGTATTTTGAGGGCGAACGCACGCCGAATGTACCCGACGGCACAGGCGTTTGGTTTGGCGTTAACAAAAAGACGTTCGAAGCCGGCCATTTTGCGCGCGCGGCGATGGAAGGCGTGACGCTGGGGATGAATTACGGGCTACGTCGGCTGTCGGAGCTGGGGGTGAAACCGGCGCAGATTCGCGCGACGGGCGGCGGCGCGAAGTCCAAGGTTTGGCGTCAGATCATGGCGAACATTTTCAACGCTGAAGTCGTGACACTAAAGGTGAGCGAAGGGGCGGCCTATGGCGCGGCCTTGCAGGCGCTCTGGTGCTGGCGCTTGCAGCAAGGTGAGAAGGTGAAGATCGAAGAGATAACCGACCAGTTCGTGGAATTGAATACCAACGAGACGGTGCAGCCGCAAAAGTCGGACGTGGAGTTCTATCGCGAACTGCAGGTAGTGCAGGACGAACTCTCCGAATCACTCCGCAACGTTTTCGGCAAGCACCGTCAGTTCGCGCTTCGGAGACCCTAAGTACCATCGAGTGATCAGCTTCATGGCACCTCCGTGTTTTGTCGCCCATGCGGTAAATGGTGGAACTGAAAGCGCGCGGGCCGGTTCCCCGAAGGATCCAGTTCCGCTGTGTAATAGCCTCCGTCGTTCAATAATTGGATGCCGCCGAGCGCGGGGCAGAGCCGCACCTTAAATGGGCGCCAGCGCAACGCCTCATGCAAAGCCGTCGTGAGCCGTTTGGCGGTGTGGCCCATGAACCCGAGTCGCGGCATTCCAGCCAGGAGCCGGCTATTCCAGAAAACCAGGTTGGAATGAAGATGACCGATGATGGTTTGCTCGATTTGTGGGAGCCGGGCGCGAACCGTCTCCTCGGCCCAAAGGAAGGGCAGGGCAGTGGGGTCGTGGCAGAACAGCAGCACACGCTGGCCGCGCTCGAGCGATGAGAAGTCTCGGCGAATTTCTGTCAGGTGTGTTTCGCGCAATCGCTCCCATTCCGGGCGCTCGGCCGGCAGTGCGTCCGGCTCGAAAACTGGCAAGGCCACGAGGGTCGAGACAACACCTAGCAACACATAGGCCCCAATTTGCAGCCGCCAACAGGGTTCGAGGCCGAGCTCCTGTCGCGCCCGATGCCAGCTTGCCAGCCGCAGTCCGCCCTGGCCACCAGCGAGGCTCAGCTTCCCGAGCTCATGATCGCCGAAATTCGCCCGTAGTCTTGGGCCGAACTTCTGTCGCAATTTGCCGAGGCACTCGCGCGCGCTGTGGCAGGCCGCATCGTCGCTGACGCCGATGAAGGCGGAGTTGCACGAGTAATCACCGTTGGCTACGATGTAGTCGCAACCCTCGGCTTCTGCGATGAATTGGTCCAGCAGATGGTTCAGGCCAAAGGCGTCGCGTTGCCAGATGAAATGCCGGTGCCAACGCACCAGATGCCGCAGGAGCGGATTGGTAATACCCCGGAGCTCGAACTCGCCACCGCGGGCTTTTTCGGCCGCGCCGGCATAGTGGATGTCGCTCACGATGCCGAGCGTGCAAGTGCGAGACATGGCGAGGGGATGAGCGAAGGTGGAGGACCGTCGCTAATCAAGCGCCGGCAGCAGAATCTGAAACGTGGTGCCTTGGTTCGGCTTGCTCTTGACGCTGATGGAGCCGCCATGCTCGCGGATAATTCGACGGGTAATGAACAGGCCGAGGCCGGTACCGCCGGCTTTGGTGGAGAAAAACGGCGTGAACAACCGTACCCGATCCGCTGGGCTGATGCCGATGCCATTATCCTGGATCATGACACGAAGCTGGTTTGAGCCAAAGGAACCGCGCGCCTCGCCTCGCCGCGCCTCGACCGGACCCGACTGCGTCGAGACGGAAAGCCGGCCGCCCGCTCCCATTGCTTCCAGCGAGTTGAGCAGCAGGTTCACAAAAGCTTGCTCCAACTGGTATTCGTCGCCGCGGAGGAGATCGCGGGCCGCGGCAAAGTCGCGTTCCAGCTCGACCTTGCTTTCACGGAGCCGGCCTTCGACCAGCCGCAGCGAGTGGTTCAAGACGTCATGGAGGCGGGCATCGGCAACGGCCGGCCTGTCGGGACTGGCGAACCTCAGCATTTGGCTCACGAGGGAATCGATCCGGCTCAACTCGCGCCGGACCAGCTCCACCAGCTCCGCATCCTGATGTTTTTCCAGCAGGAGATCGAAAAAGGTTTTTCCGACCACGAGAGCGTTCTTGATTTCATGGGCCATGCCGGCGGAAAAGGTCCCGACGCTCGCAAGCCGATCCAACCGATGCAGGCGTTGCTCGGCACGCGTGGCGGCGGTGAGATCCTGCACCAGCAAGACCACCGGCGCCTGGCGTTTGTGGGATTTGAGCGGAAGTACGATGAGCCGCAGGGTTGCGGTCCGGCCACCGGTAAGGGCAAGAGTTGTTTTTCGCCGGCTGATTTCTCGTCGGGCAGTACGTGCCTCGGCGACCGCCCCTCGCAAAGGCTCCGGCAAAGAATCGAGCGTTTGCGGCCTTCGATTTCGGACATTCCTGTCCAGAATGTGCGCCGCCGGTTCGGTCACCAAAACGACCTCATCCCTGTCATTGACAAAAATTATCCCGCTTTGAAAGGAACTGCAGAGATCGCCGCCCAGATTCAACCTTTCGCGGCTCTCCGTTCGTGTTGCAGGTCTCGTGGTTGACATGGTCACTGCCCTTCCGGCTGCTCCTGGCGCCATCAGCAAGGCTGGTGAGCGCCAAGTCCGCACGCTGTGGCCGCGGCCCTCCGCAGAGTCCGGCCGCTCCCGGTTAGCTTGGAAGGCGTAAGTTAAAGGATCTGTCGGGGCTTACAACAGGAATTCATTTTGCGCGTCTCGAATTCCTCAGCCGGAGCGCGGCGGGAGAGGACCGCGCTCCGGCTCATCCCTCAGAAGGAGTAATGATAAGCCACCGAAAAGAGATGAACTGTCGTCTGGTAGTCGCCATTGAACGCAGGGTTTTGAGCCTGTCGGATGTGGCGCGCGTCGTAGAAGTCGGCGCCATAAGCAAACTCGAAGGAGTGTCGCTTCCAATGATAAGCCAGACCAACCGTGAAAACATTCTGGTCCGCGTCTGGAATTGTGGACGAGAAAGTCGAGCTGGGAACGGGGCTTTGATAAAACTGGTAGCTGGCGCGCAACACCCAGTTGGATGCGAACCGCCAATCGCCGCCGAAACCGAGGGTGAAAGTGTCTTTCCAGTTCTGGGGAAAGCTCGTGCTGGGGAAAAGCAAGGAATTTTGGCCGACGTTCAGGTCGAGAGATTTGAACCGCGAGAATTCAATCCATTCAACATCCGCCTCAACCCGCAGTGAATCGGTAAGCTGCAGCCCGTAGCCGGCGGCAACCATCGTGGGGAAGCGAATGGTTGTCTTGAAATCGCTTCGAGGAGTGACGCCCAGGAAGCCGGCAGTGGGAGTGATGTTGTCGATCTGAAAATCGCCGCTGTAATCCACTGTCATCGGCGAGCGATACGTCACAGCAAGACGCTGCCGTGGAGTGATCAGCCACGTCAAACCGACGTTTCCGCCAACCGCCCAACCATCTCCTTTGGTCTTGATATGTCCGTCGGGTTCCGTGCCCGAGCTGCCGGGAAAGATCAGCCAGGGATAGAACTGCTTGAAGGTCACCTGTGACCACATCACGTCCAGGCCCGCGCCGAGGCGGAAGTGTTCACCCAGTTTGACGGCGACCGCGGGATTGGCGTTGATGGTCTCGAGTTCGGCAAAATAGGGAGCCTGGTAGCGCAATACGCCGCCCGGGAAGGCGAAGGCGGGTGAGCTTTGTTCCCATTCATTGCCCAGTCCGAAAGGGATTGTCACCCCGAAGCCCACGGCGAGGTTTCCATCAAACAACGTAGTGGCGCCAAAGGCGTTGGGCAAAAACTTCCATGGGTCCTTGGTTTTGCTGGTTTGCCCGGTCGTGGAAGTGAACTCCGTCCGGATGAAAATGATGCTAGGCGTCAACTGGAATTCCGTCAGGGACAGATCGGCTAGGTTGGCTGGATTCTGCTGGACGGCCGAGGCGTCATCGATTTGAGCGATGCGTCCGCCCGCGCGTCCAAGGTTGAAAGCGCCCGGCGGCGAATTGCGGAACCCTTCTCCGGTGGCAGAGCCGGCGGTCAAAAGCAGCGCCGAACTGATTGTCATGGGCAAAGCGAATAGCCGGAAACGGCCCCAAGTTCTACGCACTCGCCCTTGCGCCCTGCGGGTTACAACCTGTTTGGTCGTTTTCATCTTGTGTATTGTTAATCAGGCATTTCTTCGACTTTTGCTTGACTGATTTCTGGTTGTGTCCTGAGAAAATGTCTCAGACATAGACACACCTCAAAGGAAACAGCAGGACCGACGGCATAGAGCAGAGCCGATGCCAGCGACAGGAAATCAGCGGGCCAAGGAAAACGGATCAAAGAGGGCGCTTCTCCGGCACTTAATCCAGATCTTGGGCTCCAGACGGCGACTGGCCGGCAATTTGCTTTGTCCTTATTCTGTTAAACGAGTATTAAACTCAAGGCTCAGAGTGTCTTGATCTTTCGCCCGCCGCGCAACGAAGTCTCGTTTCAACGGGGCGCCGTTTGACCGCAGCACCAAGTGCAATGCCGAAAGTGGATCCAGAGCATAATGCAGAGTTGAAAGTTAGCCTGGTGGTTTGTCATGCCAGCCAGGGCGTGGAACTTCGCGGCAGTCTGCTGCGGCTGACGCGCTATGTAGCGGTATTCGAAGTCTATAATCCCGCCGTGGTCCTGCGCTTATCGGAAGTACTGAGCGACTTCAAAATCATCATCAACGACCGCACGATTTACTCGGGGCGTGCGGTGCTAGGCAGCCTGATCCACGCCGGGACGGTGGCCGTGTGCGAGGTAAAGCTCGACGAGGAGGGATTCAGTATCGCCTCCTTTTCGCCGTGGAACGGAGGGCCTCAGGTGCGGGCCGGATTTGGCGAATTCCTGCGGCAATGGCAGGCGGTCTATCGGGTCATGCCCGAGTTCAAAGTTGTCGTGGCGGACATGCAGACTTTCCTGATGGACTTGCGGCTGTGGCTGGAGCAGGTGGAACTCGAGATCAGATCGGCGCCATCGGGCGACCGGCAGAAAATGGAGGAGGACGCGGTGCGGGAACTGGGTGATTCGTTCGTTCCTGCCTTTGATGCGATGCATGAGCGGCTCGAGAGCGTTTCCGAGGAAATTGAGACCGAACTGCGGCCTGTCCACCATAATTTCTCGAAGCGACTACTGCACCCGCTGGTCATGAGTTCGCCCTTTGCGTACCGCACCTACCACAAACCGCTCGGCTATGCGGGCGATTATGAAATGGTAAACATGATCATGCGCGATCCGTTCGAGGGCGGATCACTTTTCGCAAAGGTTGTCAACCTCTGGTTCCTGAGCCAATGGCCCGCCCGGGCCCATCGCAACCGCATCAAGTATCTGCGAGACTGCCTGCGGCAGGAGAGCCTCAAAGGCGCGCGCCTAGGCCGGCCCATCCGGGTCCTCAACCTGGGCTGCGGGCCGGCGCGTGAGATCCAGGAGTTTTTGGCTGAAGATCCACTCTGCGATTACGCACAATTCACTTTGCTGGATTTCAACGAAGAAACGATTCAACACGCCCGCCGAACTCTGGAGGAGGTTAAGAAGCGCTTTGGCCGCCACACGCAGCTCCAGCTTCAGCGGAAGTCAGTCCACCAGGTGCTCAAAGAGGGGGCCAGAGCGGTGGCGGCGCCCCAGGCGGCTTACGATTTCATTTATTGCGCCGGTTTGTTTGATTACCTGCCTGACCGCACTTGCAAACAACTGATGAACATATTCTACGAGTGGCTGACGCCGGGCGGGTTGGTCGCCGCGACCAATGTGGATAGCTGCCGGCCCTTCCGTCACATGCTCGAGTTTGTGCTGGACTGGCATTTGATCTATCGCGATACAAAGAAAAGCACGACGTTGCTGCCTGACGCCGCCGGGCAGGAGTTGGGGCGCATCCAGCGAGACTTGACCGGCGTGAATGTGATGATCGAGGCGCGCAAGGCCTAACATGCCTAAGAACCTTTCCAATCCCAAAGAGATTGCCCAGGCCTACCTGGAATACGATCGACAGGAGACGATCAGTAATTTCAAAGTGGCCTGCGCGTTGGGGATTGTCTTGATGCCGGCCGGGTTCCTGCTCGACAGCTTTGTCTACCATGTTCAGGCCATCTACTTCCTCAAGCTGAGGATACTCTGTTCGTTGCTGATTGCCCTGTTCCTGGTCCTCCTGCTGACGCCGCTGGGCCGAAAGTACTATCGGTTCCAGGGAGTGACGCTGTTCATGCTGCCAGCGTCATTCATTGCCTGGATGATTTTCGCGACCGAGGGCGCTGCCTCGCCGTATTACGCGGGACTGAACCTGGTCTTGCTGGTCCTGGCCTTCGTGCTGCATTGGACTTTTCGCGAAAGTCTGACGGCGTCCTCGCTTGTCTTGATCCTTTACCTTGGCGCTTGCCTGGCCCACGGCCCGATACGTGGCCGGGATCCCGTCACCGGCCAGGAGATCTTCGGTTTGCTGGTCAATAACCTCTACTTCCTCGTCTTGACGGCCATTATCACCGTCACCGGCAGTTATTTCCACAGTCGCTCCCGTTTCCGAGAATTCGCTCTGCGCTTTGAGCTGGACAAGAACCGCGAAGCGCTGGAGCAGAGCAATCAAAAGCTCCTCGAGCTGGACCAAATCAAAAACCGATTCTTCGCCAACATCAGCCACGAGCTGCGCACGCCGCTGACGTTGCTGATTGCCCCTCTGGAAACACTGCTTCGCCGTTTCAGTGTGGATCGAGACACCAAAGAGCTTCTGGGCACGATGCACTCCAACGGCATGCGATTGCTGAAATTGATCAATGACTTGCTCGATCTCGTGCGGCTCGAATCCGGCCGCATGGAAGTCAAACGAGAGCCGTTGCAGGTGACCGATTTCGTCAAGGGCCTCGCCAGCGCCGCTCGCCAGGTTGCGGACGACAAGCGCCTGCGCCTGGAAACCTACGTCGATTCCGGGCTGGGAGCGGTTCTTGCCGATCGGGACAAGCTGGAGAAAATCCTTCTGAATTTGGTGTTCAACGCGCTCAAGTTCACGCCGGCGGGCGGGCGTGTTGAACTTCGAGCCGAAAAACTCCAAGAGCACTTTGTCCTGACCGTGGCCGACACAGGCATGGGCATTTCGGAGCAGAACCTGCCGTACGTGTTCGACCGCTTCTGGCAGGCGGATGGTTCGTCCAAGCGCAAGTACCAGGGAGTCGGCATCGGGTTGGCGCTGGTCAAAGAGTTGGTAGAGATCCAGGGTGGCACAGTCGAAGTGAAGAGCGAGGAAGGAAAGGGTACGAAGTTCAGCGTTCGATTGCCTTACGAACGAGCCGAGTTGGCATCGAAACCCGCCAGCGAAGAGCCGGAAGCCGCGCCGGCCGGCACCGGCAGCACCGTGACGTCGGAAGAATGGCTCGCCAATCTATACCGCCGGGCGGAACTGTTTCCGGCCTTGACCCCGGTTCAGGAAACGCGCAGGCCGCTCGAAGTGGCCCGCGATGGCCATTTGCCAACGTTGCTGGTGGCCGATGACGAGCCGGACATGTTGCGGTTCCTCAAGTCGCAACTGAGCAAACACTACCGGGTGCTGGAGGCCGTAGATGGGAACCAGGCGATCGAAAAGGCCAGCCAGTTCCTGCCGGACATCATCCTGCTGGACATGATGATGCCGGAAAAGGACGGCTTGCAGGCCTGCCGCGAGCTGCGCCAGCGCACACCCACGCAAAGCATTCCAATCATCCTGCTGACGGCGCGCGCCGACGAAGAAACCAAGCTCGCCTCGCTGTCCGCGGGCGCGAGCGATTTTCTGGCCAAACCTTTTTCCACAACCGAGCTCCACGTGCGGATCAAGAACCTGGTTGAATCTCACCAATACCAGCGCAAGCTCTCGAAACAAAATCTCGTGCTCGAATCCACGATCGATCAGTTGAAGGAAACGGAGACGCAACTGGTTCAGACCGAGAAACTGGCCTCGCTCGGGCGGATGAGCGCCGGCATCATCCACGAGATTAATAATCCGCTCAACTTCGCTACCACCGGTCTGTTCACTTTGCGCAACAAGAGCAAATACATCGTGCCCGAACAGCAAGACGAATATCGGGAGATTTTGCAGGACGTCGAAGACGGCATCAAACGCGTGCGGAACATTGTGTCCGACCTGCGCATGTTTACCCATCCAGACACAGAAAGCCGCGACCAGGTCGAGGTGGCCGAAGTCGTGGCGTCGGCGCTGCGTTTCCTGAGCGGTGAATGGAAAGACGGCGTCCAGATCGAGCAAAAGCTGGCCGAGCACCAGACCGTTTGGGCCAATAAGAACAAGCTCATTCACGTGCTCGTGAACTTGCTGCAAAATTCGCTCGACGCGCTCAAAGCCAAAAAGTTCGAAAACGAGAGACCCACCATTTGGATCGAGGGTCGGCTCGACAACGGCCGGAGCACGTTGATCCTGCGCGATAATGGGTGCGGCATTTCCGAGGAGCACGTGGATAAGATTTTCGATCCTTTCTTCACCACTAAAGACGTGGGCGAGGGCATGGGCCTTGGCTTGGCCATTTGCTACCGCATCGTCCAGGAGTGCGAAGGCCGGATCACTGTTCGCACCGAGCGCGGCAAATTCTGCCAGTTCGTGCTCGATTTCCCAGTGAAAGGACGACAGGAGAGCCACGATGAACTTCTCATGACGACATCCGCATAACAATGATTATGGAACACCTATACGATTATAAGAAGCACGCGATCCTCTACGTGGATGACGAGGAGAAATCGCTCAAGTATTTCCAGCGCGCATTTCAGGACCAGTTCCACATTCTCACCGCCAGCAACGCGCAGGACGGACTCAAGCTGCTCGAAGAGCATAAGGACGGAATCGGTTTGCTGATGACCGACCAGCGGATGCCCGGGGAGAAAGGGGTTTGGCTGCTGGAGAAAGCTCGCCAACTCCGCCCGCGCATCATCCGCATTCTGGCGACTGCTTACTCGGACATGGAGGCGGCAATCGCCGCCGTGAACACCGGTGCGATCTACAAATACGTCACCAAGCCCTGGGACCCGCCGCAACTGGAGAATACGCTCAAGAGGGGCCTGGAGTTCTTCATGGTCCAGAGCGAGCGCGATCAATTATTGCGGGAGAAAATGTCGGTGCTACACAACATGATGATCGCCGATCGGATCGTCAGCCTCGGTCTGCTGGCGGCCGGGCTAAGCCACCACATCCGCAATGCGCTCGTGGCGGTGAAAACTTTCCTGGATCTCGCTCCCGCAAAGATGGAGGAAGAGAAACTGGACCTGAACGAGTTGCGGAATCCGGATTTCTGGAGGGAGTATTATCAAAACGTCCAGGTCCAAATCGGCCGGATCAACGGCATGTTGAAGGACCTGTGGGCGGCGTCCGAAAAACCGACTTTTGAATTTGCCGATCGCGTCCAACTGCGGCAGGTCGTCACCGAAACGATTGATCAGCTCAAGGATAATTTCGCCGCCAAAAATATTCACGTCGAAAACGCCATCCCCGAATCGCTACCGGCCTTGACCGTGGACAAAATGAAGTTTTACCGTTTGTTCGAGCTGCTCTTGAAAGATGAAATTGCCAGCCTGCCTTCCGGCAGTCGCATTGCGTTCTCCGCCAATGCGCTCAATGGCGCCCCTGCAGGCAAAGACGCCATCCAGGTCCAGCTCAGCGACAATGGGCCGGGCCTGCCCAAAGAAGCGCTGCGGCTGGTCTTTGATCCATTTGTTGTTCGCAGTGACAGCCCCATGGAATATGGCATTCATCTGATGGCCTGCTTTTTCATCGTCCACCACCACGGAGGACGCATCGACGCCCGCAGCCAGGAAGGCCAGGGCACAACGTTCACCTTGCGCTTGCCCACGAACCCGAACCTGGTCCCCGCCACGCAAAACGAGCAGGATTTTCTCCAAAAGGTCCTGCTGAGTGATTCGCTGTGGGAGAAGCTAATTTCCTCGGAATAAGCTTCTTCGCTGCGAGCACCCTGAAGCCGACGACGTGAGGGCGTGTCGCCCAACCACCGGAGCGCGGCCGTCCCGGCCGCAGCAACGCTCGAATGGTCTGTTTCGTTCGAATTTCCGCACAACCGGCGGACCGAGAGTCGGCCTATTCCTACGATTTGGCGTTTGGGAAACATGCCGGTCGATCGGCGCATCCTTGAGGAGGCGGGCCGATCAGCGCCCACCGACATCGGCGACAACGCAATGCAAATCGGAAGGCTGGAGCATCTCCGAATCCAAGCTCGCGTTCAGGGTTTCACGCTGCGACTGCCTCGCGCTCTTCCGTCCACACCTTTTTTCCGCCCACAATGGTGGTCACCGCCTTTCCCTTCAGCCGCCAGCCATAAAATGGGCTGTTGCTTGATTTGCTGGCGGCGGTGCCGGGTTCGAATACCCACTCGCGGTCGGGGTCGAGGACTGTCACATCCGCGTCAGCGCCGACACTCAAGGTCCCTTTGGGCAGTCGAAGCAGTCGCGCAGGAGCTAGAGTGTACTTGGCGATGAGCTCCGAAAGACCGAGCCGTTTCGATTGATAAAGCTGCATGAGTGACAGTGCCAATTCGGTTTCCAGACCAGTTATGCCGAACGGCGCGTAGTCGAACTCGACTTCCTTCTCGTAATCGCAATGGGGCGCATGATCGCTGCACAGGATTTCAATCGTCCCATCGGCCAGCCCGTCGAGGATGGCCTCGCGATCGGCAGCGGAGCGCAAAGGTGGGTTCATTTTGAACTTCGTGTCATACGCTGACCATTCCGGCAGATCCGCGACAGCGTGACCTAACAAATCCTTGCCGTCTGTGCGCCAGAATTTATCGCTGCCAGCGATCGCGGCATCGGTGAGCGTGAAATGGTGCGGGCAGGCTTCGCCGGAGACCGACAGGCCGCGTTTCTTCGCTTCCCGCAGCAGCCGCACGCTGCCGGCCGCGCTCAGGTGCTGGCAATGGACCCTGGCGCCCGTGGTCTCGGCCAGGAGAATGTCGCGGGCTACGATCAACTCCTCCCCGGCAGCCGGCCACCCGCGCAAACCCAACATGGTGCTCCAGTAACCCTCGTGCATCACGCCCTCCGTCACCAGCGAATAATCCTGGCAATGATCCATCACGGGCAAGTCGAACATCCGGGCATATTCCATCGCGCGCCGCATCAGCTCATGGTTCTGCACGCAATGGCCGTCGTCGGTGATTGCAACCACTCCGGCGCGCTTGAGCGAGCCGATTGGCGCCAGCTCTTCCCCGGCGATGTCCTTGGTGATCGCGCCGGACACGAATACGTTCACTGTTCCTTGTGTCGCCGCGACTTCGTGGATGAGCGCCACCGTGCCGGCATTATCAATCGGCGGCGACGTGTTGGGCATGCAAACAACGGAGGTAAAGCCGCCACGCGCGGCCGCAGCCGTGCCGGTGGCGATCGTTTCCTTGGCCACCTGTCCCGGCTCCCGCAGATGCACGTGGAGATCAATCAGACCGGGACAAACAATCCGGCCGGACACCGGCAGCCGCTCCGCGTCCGGGGGCGCCTGGGCGGCGGCCCCGCTGCCCACGGTAGCGATTTTGCCATCCACGATGAGCACGTCAGCCAGCCCATCGAAACGATTTGCCGGATCAACCACTCGGCCCCCTGTGAGCAGCAGCGCATTCATGCGCGCAGGTTACTTTGACCGAGGGAAAGCTCCAAGCCCCAAAAACCCAGCTCCAGAGAATATCCAAGTTCCGGGATTGAAACACATTAAGTGCTGAGCCACTTGGGCGGAAGTTCGCGCTGTGATTGGAATTTGGGACTTGGAGCTTCTCTGGAGCCTAATGATTGGATCTTGATGCTTTGCGAGCGCGATTGACAACGCACCTGGGCAAGGTAGTCTATTCCTCGCGCTGCGGGTGTAGCTCAATGGTAGAGCTCCAGCCTTCCAAGCTGGCCACGTGGGTTCGATTCCCATCACCCGCTCCAAACCTCCAAATCATCCAATAGAATCTGGGGTGTTCTCCATGTTCAAGCGGCTCAAAGAGCAGCTAAGTGCTAACGCTGAATGCTAACAGATTCAAAACTGGCCAACATTTTCCAAGCTTGTCGCTTGAATCGGCGCTAATGTAGAATAGGGGGCAGGACGTTAAAGGCCCGAAGCGTCGGTTCGATTCCGACCCTCGCCTCCAAATCTCATTTTCAATCAACAATACCAAGGGTGAAATGCATATTACGATCTTCCAATTCCAGCGACCTGCTAACGCGCGCTGCTAACGAATTCAAATCCGCACAAGGATTCCCAAGCTTGTCATTGTCGTCGGCTGGACGCCCACTGCGCTTTCTGAATGCGTAATTGACGCTACTTTGTCGGTTTTGATACAAACCGCATTGCCCCAGGTCGCTACCTAGTACCGACACGGTGATCTCTCCTTTTCGCCACTGGGGCATTTTGGATGGACGCCGACGCACAAACCAACAGTGGGGTGCAGCAACCGGAGCGACGCAAACCGGTCAAATCCGCGATTGTCCAATGCGAGACCTTTAGATGCCTCGCGACACTCTGGACTGCTGGAAAGCGGCGTGACTCACGCGAAACGGAACTACCAGTCCTTTACGTCATATCCGACGTAAATCCGAGTTAGCAAGAAATATGGCTGCCGTCCCAAAGTTGGCCAAGCGCTCGCACCGTGGCCGAGGAAGCAAGGCGAAGAAACGGTTTGAAACTAAAGTCGACGCTTTGCTGTGACGGAATGGGAAAGCGCAGAATCGAATCTCGCAAACCGCTGCTTGAAATTGATTGTTGAATCTCCCACCGCAAACATCGGCACCCTCAAAAGCGGCGAACCAGATCGCGGACGCAAACGCCCAGCGCCCTGGCAATTTTGACGAGGGAGTCAACCGACGGCGATTCTTTTCCACGCTCGATGCGGCTGATGAACACGGTCGAGAGGTCAGCTCTCTCAGCCAACTTTTCTTGGCTGTATTTGCGTTTTTTTCGTTTAGTTCGAATCGCCTCACCCAAAAATCGGCGATACTGCTGGACAGCCGGCATGTCCAGTGTAAAACCAAAAAACCGCGAACCTCACCATGTCGTTAACGACCAATTGCGTTCTGACAAGAATTGACATGGCAATTTACGCTTAGAAAAAGACAAAAGATGGTGAGCAGAAGGACAAGACAGCATAAAAATTGCAAGCATGAGTGTTCAGGTACACGGCGGATGTAAATGCTTTCTTTTCTGGATTGATCGGCGACCATTGCTTCGGGATGCAGATACTTTACGATTGCAAAGTCAGCAGCTCTTAGGGGACCGGTACTTGTGAAAATGAATTGTATCGAAAAAGTAGCCTTCCCTGCCATGAGCGACCTGCTGTCGGAGCATCGTCGCGAATCAACTATCAACGTGAAGCCCAAAAAATTCCTTGCCGGTGCAAGCGCAGGCGCCAGACCCACTCACCTGAGCCGCGCAACACTGAAGGCCAAGTATCTTGAGTGTTTGCGCGCCCGATCTCCAGCAACCCTCCGCCAAACTGTCGAAGCACTGATACATCAAGGCGTCCGCCGCGATCTGCTCTTTGCGTGGGCTGTCGCGGATGGAAACGAAAAAAAGCGGGTGTCCAAGATCTTGAGCGAATGCTTTTGTGCCCTAGGAATACGTCGGCGCCGAGTTGGTGCCGGACGACGGATTTCACCACCCGCCCTGCTCCTGCTCGCCTTCGCTCATGAGATTTTTGGCGAGCAGCGACGCAGATGTTTACGGGCTGCCTGTCGTGCCGCCGGAAATCCAAACGCGCAGGAACTTGCTGGGCGAGGAGTGGGAATAATTCCGGTACCGGAATTGTACGCAGTGGCAGTCCAGCGTTTCGGAAAGAAACTGGCTGCCTTTCGCAAGCGCCGAATCAATGTTGGCCACGAACAACGAAATCGCCAAAAGGCTCGATTCGTTCCTTCTGATGCAAAGAACTTCTGCCGTCGCACGAGCGCCAGTTTGCGGCGGGCCTCCTAAATACAGCTAACCCCGAATACGACCTATGATGAAACCGTTCATTCGAATCAAATGGTGGCTTGTTCCCTTAATGTTCCTCGTTCTCTTTGTCGGCGCGGTCCGCGCAGTGCCGCCGGTCGGGGGTGACACCAACTTCTTCATCAACGCATGGTCCTTCCTCGATACGACCAACTGGACATCGGACTATGGCACGCCCGCAGTCTCGTTCACTAACCTCAGCTCGTCCAATCTCGGCGACGGCACCGCCCTGGTGCTGGATAGCACCAATGCCGCTTGGTTGAAATACCCTGTTTACGATCAAAGTTTGGGAACCAACGTCCTGACTGTCGATGTCGGGTCAGTTTCGTTCTGGATGGCCCCGGCGTCCTGGGCCAGCACAAACGGAGCGCTCGGGGGCCAGTACGGCAGGATGATTGAGGTCGGGGCATATACCACGAATGCCTCTTACGGGTGGTGGTGCCTGTTTACAGACGGCACCAACATCTTTTTCTCGGCGCAGACCAACGGCGCCGGTGCCACGTATCTCTCGACCCCGATTTCCTGGACAACGAACGAGTGGCATATGGTCACGCTGACATATTCGTCGTCGAACTGCTCGCTTTACATTGACGCAGCCTTGGTGACCAATGCACCGGCGTTAACCTACTGGCCCGGGCCGAACGTGCAGACTAACGGCTTTACCATCGGCAGCGACGCCGCCACTGGACTTTTGCAGGCACACTGCATGTTCGATGACATTACCACGTATAGTTATCCGCTTGACCAGTCGGCCATTCAAAACACCTACGACGGAACTGTCGTAATCTTCCGCCTGAACCCAGATAACTGGATCAATCTCACGTCGGCGCCGTTCACGAACACGGCCAACCCCATTTTCAACATTGTCACTGGATCCGGATACATCACTCAAGGGGGCACAAATGCTGTTGATTGTGTGCTGAGCACAAATATCTGGATAACAAATTTCGTGGCGAAACTCGGCACCAACTCGACCATGAACCTGAGCTTCATGATTCGCGGTGGCGCCGATGGTGTGCTCTACGACGTGTTCGCCAATAGTATCCTGGCGATTTCATCCGACACCAATCATCCCTGGAGTTGGATGGGCCAAACCTATCACTGCGTGACGAATAGCTTATCGATAACGAATCTGCCGAATGTGGCGGCGTTCCTGATTTTAGGCACTCCGCAAGACTCTGATGTGGATGGACTTACAGATGCTTACGAGCTTCTCGTCAGCAAGACCTCGCCCACGAACGCTTTCTCGGCCGGGGACGGCATCCCAGACGCCTGGAAGGTGCTAAACGGGCTGAACCCCCAGACTTCAGGATTAGCCAATCTCGACCCGGACTTGGATGCCTTGAGCAACAAGCAAGAATATCTGTATGGGACTAAGCCCCAAGTGTCGGAGGGATTCTCCATCTGGCTCAGCACTCCGAACGGCTTCAATGGAATTCCGTAATCCAGGAGGACAAGTCGATGAACAAAATCACAAAGTTCTTGAAGCACTCCGCATTCACGCTCCCGGTAATCGGGGTGATGCTCGCTTTAGAAGCTCAGGCCCATGTCGTCAATACCAACAGCACCCGCTTTCGAGATCAAAACGATAGTGGTTGCCACATGTCGCCCGGAGCGGCGGGTGCGCCGGCTTCCGGTGCGGCCGGCGCGGGCGGCAATCAAGCCAGTTGCACCAACTGCCGATCGGATTCTGGAATTTCCCGTTGGTGGGTCAATGAGCCGTATGAGAATCTGCATATTTCGGACGAGCCGCTGAGTTACTTCACGTCGTCCGGCCAGCCGATGGTATTTCGCTGGCTTTACAAGCAACGCTATAAGCTGCCGGACGTGGACGAGGTTCCGAATCTTTACGCCACGTTGCCCCTGTCGCTTGGTCGGCTATGGTATGTGACCAATCCTTACCAGAATTACATGCGCACTTACGGAATGACCAATGCGTCATGGGGCCATAACTGGATGATGGACATACTTTTTTGGGACGCGACATGGGAGAACCTCATGGCCGGGACGCAACCCGGGCGCCAGCACGGCACACCAGTCTTCAGCAGTGGCTATGAAGCTCTGGTGTTTCGCCCCGAAGGTGGAATTGAGTATTTCAGCACCAACAGCGGCCAAGTGGCCTTGAGTGAGCCGGTGAGTCAAGCCGGATTACAGCCGGTCTCCAGCGTTGGCTACCCGGTTGTCCCGACAAACTGGCCATCGTCGGATTCCAATGGCTTTTATTGGGGGGACGCAGGGATGGGCTTGAAGGTGGTCTATCCCGACGGCAGCCAGGATGTCTTTGGGCTTACCTACTTTCCAGCAGGGACTTCCGGAGGCTTCCCGAATTCGAGCAACAGCACAGCCCATGCCCTTCTGACGCAGCGGATTGACCCTCACGGGCGCGTGACCCTCGTGGGCTACGAGTGGAGCGCCTATACGAATTTTTGGCCCGTGCTGCAGCAATACAGCGCGGCGTATTACGGCTTCCGAGTGCGCTACGTGGTGGACCCCGATGGCCGGACGAATCAGTTTATTTACCACAGCGACAGCACCAGCGACCCGGGATGGTCTTTATGGCAGCTTGCTGAAGTGGATGACCCCTATGGCCGCAAGGTGACCTTTAGCTATGCGCCAAAAGAGTCGAACAGCGTTACCAACGGCCGGCTGGTGAGCATCACGGACGCGGTATCCAACACCAGTTCTTTTACATACTCTCAAAGCACCAACGGGTGGATTACGAGACTGACGACACCTTATGGTGCAAACAATTTCACATTCTCTGAAACTCGCGATCCCGACACGAGCATCACCAACGGTTACTCCCAACGGGCCGTTTACGTGAGTGAACCGGAAGGAGCGCAACAGCTTTTCTATTACGTGCACGCGAGCAGTCTGCTGACAAATTCGCTGACCGGGCCGACTGTTACGGGGCAGACGTTCGACACGGGCGCAACGAACGGGACCAGCGACACCGGGAGTTTGATTTTTCGGAACACGTTTCATTGGGATCGAAAGCAGTTCACGGCCTTGTCTGGTAACGCAACTAATGGCCTGCCTGGGAACCTGCAATATAACCTGCCACAGTTGACCGCAGCAGATTTCCGAAAGGGCGAACTCAGGCACTGGTTACTGAGTGCCGCAGATGAGCTATCCATCACCGAATTAATTTCGAGTGAACGTCCGCCTTCGCCTGACTCGGGTGGTGCTACGGAGGCTACGAGGCTCTGGTATAATTATGCCAACAAAGGGTCGCCTGAAGAGGACGGCGACGCACAGGTCGGTTGCGTGGCCCAAGTGCTGCCGGATGGGACAACCCAATCCACGGTTTACCGATACTCAACCGGCAATGCGCCCGCGCCTGGCCTGGTTCTCACGAATGAATCTACATACACGCTGGCGAACGGGAGCATCGGAACTCGCACCAACTTTTACGTTTATTCTACCAATGCAATTGACCTGCTGACGATCAGCAACTCGACCGGCCAGTTCCTCAAGGCCGCATACAACGCGTATCATCAACCGATCTACCTGACGAATTCGCTTAACGAGGTCACGTCGCTCTCATTTGGCGCGGGGCTTAATCTCGTGGGCTTGACGCTCCCAAGCGGCCTGAACGCCACGCTAAGGTATTATCCTTCGAACTCGACAACTGCGAACGGCAGCATGCTGTCGAACATCACTTGGTCAGCGACTGGCCGTTCGCTGACGTTTACTTACACCAATAGCCTGCCGCTGACAGTCTCAACTGACCTGGGTCTGAAGATCACCAATTCTTGGGACGGCTTGAATAGGCTCGTCGGAACGACCTTCGCGGACGGGTCAAGCGTCTCGAACACGTATGACCGTCTTTCCCTGGCCGGCTCCAAAGACAGAATGGGCAATTGGACAACTGCTGGGTATAACGGGCTGGAGTTTCCCACCTCAATCACGAACGCGCTGACCAATGTGACACTGCTCTCGTGGTGCAATTGCGGTTCGCTCGCCAGTATCACTGACGCCCTCACTAACACGACCAGCATCTTCTATAACAACCAGGGCTTGGCGACGAACATCTTTTTTCCTGATAACAGCAGCCTCACTTATGCGTTTGATTCGGTGCAACGCCTGACCAGCGTTTCGGATGGATTGGGCCGGGGCATGAACCTCGGGTATAACAACCAGGGACTAGCCACTTCCATCAGCAACGCGTATGGCCGCGTGCAGGCCGTGCTTTTCGACTCGCTTGATCGCCCAATCCAGATTACCGATGCGTATGGTGTGACAATCACGAATGCGTTCGACCTTCTCGATCGCCTTCTGACCCGCTCGTACCCCAGCGGTGGCGGGACTATCGGGCTGCTCTGGAATACCAATGGCCTTTTGGCATGCACCAATCAAAACCAAAAGGTCACCTGGTTTAATCGAGATGCCGCGGGCCGAGTGCTGTCTGTCACGAACGCCAAAGAGGAAGTGGTCTGGCTCAATTACAACTCGCTTAGTGAAGTGGCTGATCTGTGGGACGGCAACAGCAATCACACGGTCTGGGCCTTCAACCAGTATGGCTGGCTCATGGGCAAGACCAACGCCCTGCGCGAAATTCTCCGGCTGACCCGAAATCCAAATGGCCTGGTTACCAACCGCTGGACACCACAGTTTGGGAACACGGCCTTTTTCCCGGATGCGCTCGGAAACATCACCAACATCTCTTATCCGGGTTTCTCGAATTCATATGCGTTCGATGCGCTCAACCGATTGAAGACCATGATCGATCAGTCGGGCACGACTGCTTTCAGTTACACCCCGGCCGGTCAATTGCTGACGGAGGACGGTCCTTGGGCAAATGACACCGTCACAAACAGCTACACGGAGGGCCAGCGCACGGCCCTGGCTGTCAATCCCGCATCGCCGGCACTTAGCCAGATATACGTGTATGATTCGGCCCGGCGTCCGGGAACTATTTCATCACTTGCCGGCACGTTCACGTACAATTATGGCGGATCTCCCGGCTTGCTTG
>CAYUPI010000007.1:92945-173010 GCA_964446585.1 uncultured Verrucomicrobiota bacterium | reverse complement strand
AGCTTCAGAGTAGCTCGATGGTAGCGTCCCGAATCGTCGGGAGTAACCGGCGAGCCAGGTGATTTTGAGTTCCAGAGTAGCTCAATGGTAGAGTCCCGACAGGTCGGGATTAACCGGTGGGCAAGTTGAGTTTGAGTTCCAGAGTAGCTCAATGGTAGAGCAGCCGGCTGTTAACCGGCGGGTTGCAGGTTCGAGCCCTGCCTCTGGAGCCATTTATTTAAGTCGTTGCTAACCAACGAAAGCTACAACTAACAAAGAGGCAAAAGGGGCCAAAACGGCCCGACTGAGAGGGAAACTGAGAGGGTACTGGAGCGCGCGTGACTGAATCCCGCACAATTTGCACGTGCTCTGCCACCGCTCTCCTTCCACTCGGTAACCCAATTCGGCTCGTGTCAGCTAGCCTGAAAGCTGACTATGAACCATCGATACTGGCTCTTCCGTCGAAACGGAATTTACTACCTTGAGGATGCACAGACCGGGCACAAAGAGAGCTTGCGCACCAGCGACCGACGTGAAGCGCAACGCCTTCGCGAAGTGCGGGACGACGCAGCGCAAAACCCGAATCTAGGTATCGCGCTTGCCAAGGCGTATCTCTCGAACCGCGACCCGCAGATTACCAAACGGACTTGGCAGGACGCACTCGACGAGTTCTGCTCACGTGGCCAGCCGCAGACTCAAGCGCGTCGAAGGCGGGTGGCGGCAAGCAAACCTTTCGATGCTATTCGTTCTCGCAAAATCCTGGAGACTATCGCCCAGGACTTTTTGTCGGTGCTGCAGGCAGGGGGCGTCATGGTGAGTACTTATCTGCGCTGCGTCCAAAACCTGGCATTGGGGCTGGGATGGCTACTGTGGCCGGTGTTGCCCTCGAAGTTGTGGCCACCTGTGCGAACCAAGCCAAAACGAGGGATTACTGCCGCCGAATACCAGAGAATCATGGCAGTGGAAAAAGATAGTGAGCGACGGCAATATTATCAGTTATTGTGGGAGATTGGCGCGTCGCAGAGTGACGCGGCCAGGTTGCGAGCCGAGAATATCGATTGGTCTAACCTGCTTCTGAGCTTCCAGCGGCAAAAAACAAGTGAATGGTCCTACCTCAAGATTGGTCCGCGGCTGGAAGCGTTGTTGCGGAAGCTGCCAGCCCAAGGAGCTCTATTTCCAAGACTGGCGCAATCGACTGCTGGTCGACGTGCGGCCGAGTTCCGCCGGCGTTGCCGCTTGTTGAAGCTAAACGGGATTAGTCTCCATTCGTTCAGATACGGTTTTGCGGAACGGGCCTCCGAATCGGGATTCCCCGAACGATATGCACAAGCTGCGTTAGGGCACGGGAGCCGCTCTGTACATCGGTGCTATGCCAAACGGGCCAAGGTGATCGTTCCTTCCTTGGAATTGTTTGAACACGGTAACTCGAAGCCCTTGGATCTTGGCAACCCTGAGATTGAACATTGTGGGCGCAAATCGCAACAAGAGAGCACATGATCGGATGCGTCGAAAAGCCGCTAATCGAGAGACTGAATCCTCATGGCGAGTCGGCTAATCAATCATTCAAACTCAGCCAAATTTCGAGAACCGTTCACCGATCCGGCGAGTGCACACGTGCCTTCAAGCTCACAGTTGCTTAATAATCCGCTCGTATTCCGCTTCGTCCATCGGCAGTTGACCGGAGTCTGCTCGCAACTGCCCTTCGCAATTGCTAATGCGGGTTCCGCATAAAATACGGAGCGAACGAGTTGCCTTCTCCTGGCCAGCCAGAACGACCGCCGCGACGAGTTGTCGTTCGGTCGTCCGACTGTTTGAAATCATTGAAAGCAAATTCACCCGTTTGGCACGAATTGTCTGCGTGGGATGAGATAACCAAAGATCGAAGTTTGCTTGCGCAACTGTCGTGTCGGCGATCCGGAAAACCAAGGTGCCGTGGAGCATCATGTTCGGTGCCAGCGGGTTGGTCCGAATCGTCGTGTCAAGATCGATGGCCGGCTGATCGCTCAGAAAGATCGAACTGGGATTGCGCTGCTTGCGCCCCGATTGGCTAGTTGCCGCGACAACGAGGTCAGACACGCCCACGCAAGCCAGCACCTCCGATTCGGAAAGGATCTGAAACGAGAATTCTGTTATTGACCGTTCCCCGATTTCCACCCCGAGCCGGTATGAGCCCGGGTTGGAGCCGAGAAAACCTTCACCAATCTTGACCGCGAGGTTGTGCAACGGCAGCGGCCGGCTGGAAAGAGTAACCGGCAACGTGAGGAGGCTTCGCCTCTTGTCGCCCTCTCCTATGAGTACTAGATGCAGTTGGGTTTCGATCTCGGGCAGGATGGAGTTGTAACCCGAACTGCGGATCATGAACTGCGGCAAAATGAAATCGCTGCTGTCCGGGATTTGGCTGGCTTGGTAGCGGATCCCCCTGCTTGGATAAGCAGTTGAGGGTTCTCCGCACGAACATTGCTCAGGATAAGTTGCCTGGTGTAAGGGGCAATTTCCTCCATAGCCAACATCCGGAACTGGAATTCTGTGAGCACGACATCCCGTTTGACCAGTTGGAAGGCGTACCGCCCGGACGCCAATTCACGATCTGCCCCGTGTAGTGGCCATCGCAGTTCGTGCGAATTCGGACCGGCCTTGGCCTGCAGGAAGCAAAACTCCTGGTGAACGTCACCCGAATTGGTGTCAATGAGGCGGACATTCAGCCGCCATTTAATCATTGGCACGTCCTCATCGAAACCTTGCCCCGTTATGGTAAACGCCGTGACAATTGCTTCATCGGTCGCAAATACGTGGTCGGTTTCCGATTGCGAGCGGTCGCGAGCGACCAAAAATCGTGGCTCGCTTATTCTCAGGCTGTGCAAAATCAGCTCGGCTTGTGCCGCCTTCAATTGTGCCCTGGTCTTGTGGACAAAGGAGACCGACTTGATAAGTCGGGCTCCAAGCCGCACCTCCAGATGATAGCGCCCCGGTCCGGGGTCAAACAGATCGGCGGGGAGCGTCATCGAGAGTTCCAGGCGCTGAGTGCCGGGTCTTAATACCATGCTAACCTGATGTCTCAGCAGTTCCGTTTTGCCACGACCGATGGCGCAAGTGATCGCTAGCTCAATTTGCGAAATGAGTGGTCCGAGCTGAGGCACCTCAAACGTGGGGACGAGATTGATCTGAGGAAAGTCTTCGGCCACGACTTCCAGCGGAACGGATGCTCTGCGATGGTTTACCGCCGTGACTGAAAGTGCTTTCAAGCTGGTTTTCTCCAGCACCAAATTGCGTGCGTTTTCAACCATCTGGGTCAGGGGCATAATTCGCAGCGATTTCTCAACCAGAACTGTGTGGCCCAGTCGTGCTTTCAGGGTGTACTCACCAAACCCGGCTTCAAGGAGACTTTGAGCGGGGCCAAGCGGCTGCTCAACATGGGCGTCTGTGCCGTCAAATCTGAGTCGATGGCACCAAGTTCTCCCCCTGGCTGGGGCGTTGACGGGTAGTGTCAATTCGGTGCACAGCTCGGCGCAAGTTTGAGTCAGAAAGCGATCACCTACCTCATTACCGTGACACCGTGAAAAGCGCTTGTGCCGGGCATGAACTAACGCCGGAGCCGGAAACGAAACCGGCTTAGCAGTATTTCAAGTTGCGCCTTCGCCTTCGCTGGCGCGCAAGCAAAAAGGGCGGAATCCATCATCCGCCCTTTCCGTTGCACAGGGTCAAGCTTGTTTTCGCTGAATATGAAGCACTTGCATGAGCGATCCGTCCCACTCAGGCACAAGACGGGTTTGAATTACTCTTCGTGGAGGCCACTACTTTTCGCCTGACAGTTCCACTAGTTCGCGCTTTACATTTTCAACTGATTCGCTAGGCTCGACCAGGTTCCAGGAAACAGACCCGGATAGCATTCTGAAAGCCGATGCGTATGTACAGTCCGCTTCGATGTGATTCCGACACCAGCGCTGCGGTGAACCTCCCGGGGTCTGCCACCTGCGTGCGCCCATTAACCTCCAGGGAGATCGAAAGCGAACTGCGCATTTTGATCCTCGAAGACGATCCGGCCGATGCAGAGCTGATCCGGCTGGAATTGAAACGAGGCGGCGTCGCGCACGTCTCCAAGTGCGTGGCAATCAAGCGAGACTTTTTGACTGCCCTGGTGGAGTTCAAGCCCAGCTTGATTTTGGCAGATCATAAACTGCCTGGTCTGACGGGGACAGAGGCACTGACACTCACACGCCAGAAATTTCCGGACCTCCCACTCATCCTCGTAACGGGCACGCTGGGGGAAGAAATGGCTGTCGAAATGATAAAGCGGGGGGCGACCGACTATATCCTTAAAGACCGGCTGTCTCAACTTGTTCCCGCTGTGCTGCGCGCGGTGCGCGAGGCGGAACAAACGACCCGGCGCCGTTGCGCGCAGCAGAGCTTGCGCGAGAGCGAGGAGCGTTTTCGGCAACTAACCGAGGCGATACGCGAAGTGTTTTGGATGACCAATGGTGCCAAAACCGAGATGATTTATATCAGTCCCGGCTACGAAGAGATCTGGGGACGCACCTGCGAAAGCCTTTATGCCTCGCCGCTGAATTGGGTCGAAGCGATCCATCCCGATGACCGTGAACGAGTGCTTAAATCGGCGCTCCTCAACCAAGAATCCGGCCGATACGATGAGGAGTATCGCATCGTGCGGCCGGACGGATCCACCCGCTGGATTCACGACCGAGCCTTCCCGATTCGAGATAAGTCGGGAAATGTTTACCGCATCGCCGGGATTGCGGAAGACATCACCAGTCGTAGGAAAGTCGAGGAGGCCCTGCAAAAAGCGGAGGCGAATTATCGAAGCATCTATGAAAATGCGGTCGAAGGCATATTCCAGACCACCCCCGAAGGGCGTTATCTGAGCGCCAATCCCGCGCTGGTTCGGATGCTGGGATTCGATTCTGAGGAAAACCTGATTCGTTCCGTCCAAGACATCAGTCAGCAGATTTGCGTGCAACCCGAGAGCCGGATCGAGCTGAAGCGGCGACTGGAGGAGGACGGATTCGTGCGGAACTTTGAAAATCAAAGCTACCGCAAGGACGGAAGCACATTTTGGATAAGTATTAACGCGCGGGTCGTGCGCGGAACTCGGGCCGAGGTGCTCTATTTTGAAGGCACCAGCGAGGACATCACCGAGCGCAAACGCGCCGAGGAGCAAATTCGCTTGCTCGCCAACGGGGTGCATTGCACCCAAGATTTGATTTCGGTCACGGATCAGGAAAATCGCTTTACCTTCGTTAACCAGGCTTTTCTCCAGGCTTATCAATACGAAGAAAAGGAACTCCTGGGCCGGAAACCGGATTTCCTGTATTCGCCCCAAAATCCACGTGGACTTTGTGAGGAGGTTTTCCAACAGACTCTGCGCGGTGGCTGGCAGGGAGAAATTCTCAATTGTCGAAAAGACGGAACCGAGTTTTCAATTTCGTTAAGTACTTCCAAGATCAAAGACAGCCAGGGGCGCGTCATTGGCCTGGTCGCCGTGGCAAAAGATATCTCGGAGCGTAAGCGGGCGGAGAAGCGGAGTGCGGCTTTCGCTCAATTGGCGTATCGCCTGAGCGCAGCAACCGCGCCCAAGCAGGCGGCCGCAATTACCCTGGATGTGGCTTCCAATCTCATTGGCTGCGACTCGGCATTTATCTATTCATGTTCGCAGTCCAAGAATGAATTCGTCCCCCTCCTGAAAGTAGATAGCAAGGGCGAACAGCCATTGACTTCAGAAAGCCTCGATGCCCATTTAACGCAAACATTGCATTTGATCCAGGAGAAGGGTGGCCGCTTGTTTAATGCCCGCGATGCCGATTCGTCGGAGATCCAATTTTGCCTGTCTGAGGCGGCTAATTGCCGTCCGGCTTCGACGATCGGCGTGCCGATTCGCTCGGGAGGGGCGACTCTGGGAGTTGTTTCGCTTCAGAGCAGCAAAGCACACGCCTATTCTCCGGACGATTTGAGTCTTTTGCAGGCGCTGGCCGACGACTGTGGCGACACGCTCGAGCGGATTCGGATTGCGGATGCTTTGCAGGTCGCGGAAAGCAAGTATCGGAATATTTTCGAGAATGCCACCGAGGGCATTTTTCAAGCCACGCCGGAAGGTCGGTTCGTCCTTGCCAACCCGGCGATGGCACGCATGTTCGGACACGACTCTCCCGAGGCACTGATCTCCAACTTTGTTCAACACGAGCGGACGTTCGTGATTCCCGAAAAACTGACTGAACTGAGACGGGTGGTCGCCGAACACGGATTCGTGAAAGGGTTTGAAGCAGAACGTTATCGGAAGGATGGCAGCACTTTTTGGGTTAGTATTAACGTGCATGCGGTCCGTGACAACAACGGGGCTTACTTTTGCTTCCAGGGCACCGAACAGGACATCACGGAGCGCAAGCGCGCGGAGGCCGTGTTGCGCGAGAGCGAGGAGAAGTTCCGCACGCTGTATGAAACTGCGCGTATCGGCATCGCGTTGCATGATGTCACGGGGCATTACGTGCAAGCGAATCAGGCTTACCGACGTATGCTGGGCTACACCGAGAACGAACTGCGCGCGTTGAGCCCCCATCGAGATACACACCCGGATGATCTTGAGAGGCGCCAACTGCTGTTCGGCCAGTTATGCGCGGGTGAAATACAGCATTACGAGCGAGAAAGGCGCTATCTTCACAAAGATGGCCATGTGGTTTGGGGGCATTTGTCCGCTTCGGCGGTTCGCAGCGCCTGCGGCCAGTTGATTTACATTTTCTCCATCGTCGAGGACATCACGGAGCGGAAAGCAGCAGTGGAAGCACTCCGGCAGTCCGAGCGGAAACTGCGGCTCATTGCCGAGAACACGACCGATGTCATCTTCGCTTTTGATATGGACCGCCGGCCAGTGTACGTCAACCCGGCGGTGAAGGAGCTAACGGGTTATTCCTCCGAGGAAATTCTGGAAAGAGGATTCATCGATTGGATAGCTCCGGACGATCAGGAACGGATGTCAAAACATTGGGAAGCCCTGTACGCGGGCAAAGCCTATTCAGACGTTGAGTTCCGGCTGGTAACCAGGACCGGCCAGCTTAAATGGTGCTCGAGCACGTGGGGTCCGCTTTTTGATGAACACGGCCGCCAAATCGGCGTGCAAGGGAGCGAGCGGGACATCACCGAGCGCAAAGAACTTGAGCAGGAATTGCTTGTGAACACCTCCAACGAGCGCCGCCGAATCGGCCACGAGTTGCACGATGGGCTTGGGCAGTATCTGGCTGGAATCGCGTTTCGGGCCAAAGCGCTGGAGCAGACACTTGCCTCAGAGGCTACTGCTCACGCTACCGAGGCGAAGGAGCTGGCTACGTTGATCAGTAATGCCATCAGCCAGACACGCAGCCTGGCGCGCGGACTGGACCCGATCGAGGTCGAAACAATCGGCCTGTCCGCAGCCCTTCAGAACCTGAGCTCCGAGACAGAAAAGTTCTTTGAAATCACGTGCCAGTTTCGCTGCACGGAATCGCCGTTGCAGATTGAACCACAGACAGCTTTGGCGTTATATCGCATCGCCCAGGAAGCGATCCACAATGCCATCAGCCACGGGGAGGCGCGGCGGATTGAAATCGAACTGACGAAGGATTCGAGCCAGTTGGGCTTGCGAATTCATGACAATGGTGTTGGCTTCGAAGCCCAGACCTGCAAACAGGGCGGAATGGGTCTGCGCGTTATGCAGTATCGGGCCCGCTCTGTCGGAGCGAACTTGATGATTCGCTCGCAGCTTAATCAAGGAACCGAGATCCGCTGCCTTGTGCCTCGGATGCCTGCACCCGCAGCCGAAGACCATCCTGCAAGCTAGAGGCGGTACGCAGCATACATGCCGAGTCCCCGCCGCTGCCGACCGATCACTGTCGCGTACTTAGGGGACATGCAATTACCGACGGACGTGGCAATTTCAGTCGGTGCGACGCCTGATGACGTGTATGTGTCTGGCGTGCAGGTGAGCGTAGCAGAATAGGAGCATGGCGTTGACGCCCCTGCGAGGTGTTCACTTACTGCAGGCTGAGAATCCGGTGCCGTGTTCGGAAACCGAACGTGTGATGCGATGTGAGCGCATCGCTCCTGCGCCAAAGCTGCACGATGGCATCCGGGTTTTTGTGATGAATCTCATCCGCATTCTTACGGATGCAGACGCAAGCGCAGTTTTTGTTTGCTTACCAAGCCAGTGTTTAGAGCCTCACCACGACGTGACGCATGGCCCCCGGCCAAAAAAACCAGGCGGTAAAAGCTCGGATACTTGTGGTGGATGATCACCCCATGGTGCGGGTTGGTCTAATCCGGTTGATCGACCGGCAGCGCGATATGATGTGCTGTGGTGAAGCCGGAACAGTGGCCGAGGCCAAGGCTGCGGTTGCCAAACATCGACCGGACATGGCGATCCTGGATCTGCGGCTAAAAGGGGGAGACGGGCTGGAATTGATTAAATCTTTGAAAACACAGTTTGCCGACTTGCGCATACTGATTTTGTCACAATATGACGCCCGGCTTTACGTCGAAAGATCTTTGCGTGCCGGCGCCCTCGGCTACGTGGCCAAGGAACAAGGTGCCGAGGAAATACTGAGCGCCATCCGGACGGTGCTGGCCGGCCAGGTGTATCTGACGCGCGGGATGGCTGGTCTTTTGCTGCATGGATTTGTTGGGCCCGCGTCAAAGGCTTGTCGAGACGGCGTCGAAGCTCTCACGGACCGCGAACTGCACGTTTTGGAATTATTGGGCGGCGGAATGAGTACACGCGAGATTGCTGAGGAACTGAAGCTGAGCTTCAAGACGATCGAGACTCATCGGGAAAATATCAAAAGCAAGCTTAAACTCCCTGGTGCTGCCGCACTCGTCCACTTCGCGACCGAATGGGCACGGGAACAGATCTCCCTGCCGCCGGACATATTCGAGGAATCAGTTAAGGGCAACCGGTCGTCTAAAAGTCAAACCGGCCCATAGGATTAATTCCTAGTCACCAATCAGGCTCCTGGCCTTATTGCGGAAAGGAGTCGCTTCTGGTGAACTTCCAACGAGTCCGCGGTTGAACGTAGAAATTGACGTCTGTTGACTGGCGCCGTACGCCCCGGCGTGCTCACGAATCAGGGAACCGAGAATGGACCCATGCCAAAATCAGCCGTAGTCGACAGGATGC
Organism: uncultured Verrucomicrobiota bacterium; assembly: GCA_964446585.1. Taxonomy (GTDB): domain Bacteria; phylum Verrucomicrobiota; class Verrucomicrobiia; order Limisphaerales; family UBA8199; genus CAYUPI01. The sequence continues at coordinate 163,880 of CAYUPI010000007.1, read as the reverse complement.
GCATCCTTGTAGTGGACGATCACCCTGTGGTCCGGGATGGTCTGATCCGATTGATCAACCGGCAACGCGATTTGATTTGCTGTGGGGAAGCCGGCACGGAGGCGGAGGCTCAGACTGCAGTTGCCAAACAGAAACCGGACCTGGTGATCCTGGATCTGCGGCTCAAAGGCGGAGATGGGCTCGGATTGATTAAATTGCTGAAATCACAGTTTGAGGATTTGCGCATTCTGGTTTTGTCACAGTATGACGCGCCGGCCTACGTTGAACGAGCGCTGCGAGCCGGCGCCCTGGGCTACGTCGTCAAGGAACAAGCGGCCGACGGAGTCTTGAAGGCCATCCGCACAGTTTTGGCTGGTCAGGTTTACCTGACACGTGGGATGGCCGGTTTATTGCTTCACAAGTTTGTTGGGACCAGTCCAAAGGCTCCCCTTACTGGCGTGGAACATCTCACGGACCGCGAATTGCACGTATTGCAATTATTGGGCGCGGGAATGAGCACCCGAGAGGTCGCCGCCGAATTGGGGCTGAGTTTCAAAACGATCGAGGCTCATCGGGAAAACATCAAACACAAGCTCGGACTCCATGGTGCTGCTGAGCTCATTCACTATGCGAACGAATGGGCGCGGGAGCAGATTTCCCTCCCCCCGCAGAAATCACCGGGCGCGACTGACAGGCTCTGTTCCTGATTCCCTTCTGAGCGTGGTCGAGAGGCTGTTTCCTAGGGGACGACCCTAGTTCCGATTCGGGTTGCGGCCCTGATTGCGGAGAGGGTCCGCGGGTGCTCAAATTGGAATGTGAGCTGCCCCGTTGAAACCCGATGAACCTTCGTCCTCGTGAACCGCGGAACAGCACGGGCGAAGGCTCTTCGCAGGGAGCAGATGTTGTCGCCAGCCTCGATACGCGTACCGCTCTTCAGGCGAACCTGGAACCGAAAGCACGTGTTTTGGTGGTCGAGGACAATCCGTTCGTACGCGCGGGGCTCGTTAAGCTGCTCAACCGCCAGAGCGATCTCACTTGCTGTGGTGAAGCCGACAGCATCGCTTCGGCGCCGATGGCAATGGCTGAACAAAAGCCGAACCTGGTATTGTTGGATCTACGGTTGAAGGATGGCGAAGCATTTGAATTGATCGGCAAATTGAGACTGCAATACTCGAAGGTGCCCATTCTCGTATTGTCCCAAGGGGACGAGGTGCTGTACGCAGAGAAAGTGCTTCGAGCGGGCGCCCAAGGCTACATCATGAAGCAGGAGGCAGCCGAAGAATTGCTGGCTGCGATTCGGGGGGTGTTACACGGGAGAATCTACGTCAGCCGCGCCATGGCGCAGCGCCTGCCGCGCGATTTGCACCCCGGCTAAGGGATTTTCCTAAAGCAAAATCCGCCTCTTCCCCTGATTCCCAAATCGACCGCTTCTGATATGACACTTGCATCCGAGAAGTAAATCGTTGGCGACGAGTGCAGAACTTCCGCAGACGGCGCCCCATTAATTGCGAGCAGATGAGCCAACTCGATGAAAATGAAAAATGTCCTGGAGCCGTACGGGGCGAAGCCCTCGTGCGCAGAGTGGCGTTCAAAGCGGGAATTTGATTCAGCGAAAGAATAACTTGGGAATCTCAGAAATGCAGGTCATGGCCCTACCAGCCTGGTATTGTGCGCGGACGCAACCGAAGCATGAGCACATCGCGGCCGCTGGGCTTTCGCGTAACTGTGGATTTGAGGTGTTTCATCCGCGTCTGCGAATGGAACGCGCGACGCAAAGAGGTGTCGTTCGTGTTGTTGAACCCTTGTTTCCTGGTTACCTCTTTGTCCGCTGCCTGGGAAAGGGCCTCAACGATGTGCGCTACTCCATCGGCATTAGTGGCCTGGTCCATTTCGGGATGCGAATCGCCACGGTGCCCGACCCGGTCGTGGACGAGTTGAAGAGTTGTTTCCAGTCGCAGGAGGCTATGGCCGTTGAGGATCATATGTACGAGGGTGCTGAAGTGACCGTGGCTGAAGGGCCTTTTATCGGCGTGCACGGGATTGTCGTTCGGCTCCTGCCGGCGCGGCGGCGCGTTCAAATCCTACTCGATTTTCTTGGGCGGGCTACTTTGACAGAAGTAGATCGCAAGTCAGTAAGCGTGGAAAACACAACTTTGGCTGATCTGATGCCCGCTTTGGCCATATCTCGGCGGGCGATGGCGGCATAGGCCTGAGGATCAGCCGACGCAAGGCAATAAAACCTCTCGTCGGTGTTTGAACGAGAGGTTCTCGGAAAAGGAAGCAGATTTCTGCACGTGCGGAGCTTTGTACACGAATAAGCAATTCCCGAAAGTCTTACCGCCTGCGACAGTCCCGTGTTAAAGTGAGTTCCCTCCAGATGAACAACCCGCTCGTTCCCGGCTGGAAACGAGCTCTCGACCTCGCCTGCATTATGTTGGCCGCACCCTTGCTGGTGGGGATCGGCGCCGTCATAGCGGCGGCAATCAAAATCGTTTCACCCGGACCCGTGCTTTTTAAGCAAGACCGAATAGGACTATCAGGCCGGCGGTTCAAGTGCCTCAAGTTTCGGACGATGTCCGTGAACGCCGACTCCGCCATGCACGAAGGGCATCTGACCGACCTCATCACCACCAACCGGCCCATGACCAAATTGGATTTGGCCGGGGACCCGCGTCTACTCCCTGGCGGGCGGGTGCTGCGCGCGCTCGGCCTGGATGAGTTGCCGCAGGTCATCAATATCTGGCGCGGTGAAATGAGCCTCGTCGGTCCACGGCCGTGCATGCCGTACGAGTATAGACGCTATACGGCCCGCCACCGCCGCCGGTGTGAGACCTTGCCGGGCTTGACTGGCTTGTGGCAGGTGAGCGGCAAGAACCACACCACGTTTGAAGAAATGATGGAGTTGGATCTTCGTTACGTGGAGGAAAAATCTTTCTTAATGGACGTCAAGATCATTCTCAAAACCATCCCGGCGATCCTTGTTCAGGTCGGTGAGGCGGCGTGGAGGCGGATCCCGCACCGCCGCACTGTGTCGCTCGCACCGGCCGCCCTCACCAAATCGTTGGATAAAACATCGTAGAACACCCGCGCCGGCTGCGTGCGCCACGGAGCTGGCCTTTTGACCGAGAGGAATCATTATGCCAAAACAAATCAAACTTGGAGTAGTGGGCTGCGGTTACTGGGGACCGAATCTAATTCGAAATTTCCGGGCTCTGCCGGACTGCAGTCTTCGCATGATGTGTGATGTCAGCGAGCAGCGACTCAACCATCTACGGTCGCTCTACCCGGAAGTGAAAGGGGAAACCAACTTCGACCATATGCTCAACGGCGCCGGCCTGGACGCCGTCGCCATCGCCACGGCGGTCAAGTTGCACTACTCGATGGCCAAAGCCAGCCTGCAGGCGGGCAAGCATACCTTTATCGAGAAACCCATGGCCGCTTCTTCTCGCGAATGCCAGGAACTCATCGACCTCGCCCGAAGCAAGGGCCTCGTCCTGATGGTAGGCCATACCTTTCTTTATTCGCCCGCGGTCAAAAAAATGAAGGACATTATTGACTGGGGTGACATCGGCGAAATCCGATATATCTCAGCGCGGCGGCTCAATTTGGGGTTGTTCCAAAAGGATATCAATGTCGCCTGGGACCTGGCCCCGCACGATTTGTCGATTATTCTGCACATCATGGGAGAGTCCCCACTGAGCGTCAACTGCCGTGGCAGCGCGCACGTCACACCTGGAGTTGAGGATGTTACTTCGATGTGCTTGACCTTTTCGAAGAATCGTTCGGCTATCGTGCACAGCAGTTGGCTGGATCCACGCAAGATTCGTGAGATGACCATCGTGGGCAGCAAACGCATGATCGTCTATGACGACGTGGCACCTTTGGAAAAGATCCGAATCTTCGACGCCCGCGTGGAACGCCCGCCTCACTACGACACGTTCGCCGAGTTCCAATATGCCTACCATTACGGCGACATGTACGCTCCTTACCTCAAACAGGAGGAGCCGCTCAAGACTGAATGTCAGCACTTCCTCGAATGCATTCGAGAAGGCAAAACACCAATCTCCTCCGGCGCGCAGGGGCTGGAGCTGGTCCGAATTCTCGAAGCCGCCTCCATTTCCCTTCGCCAACACGGAAGCCCCGTCCACTTTGTTCAGGAGGAGCCACGCCGGACAGGTAACGGCAAAGCCAGTCACAAAGCCGCCGATTTGGTCGGTATTCTGAAGCGGCCGACGGTTGAGATTTACGAAGAAAGCACTGTTGGTTTGTGATGGGAGCATCTCAGCATTTGGAATCGTTTTTAGGGAGCTCTCCATACCACCATGCCCAGCTTCATCCTTAGAAACGGCTGCATTTTCAAGGGTCTTCACGGTTTGCGTGAGTGGTAAACCGCTAAAGCGGTTGTAGAACACTCGCCGTCTTGAAACACCCCGCTGAAGCGGGGAGTTAATGAAAGTGTTGCAACGGCTCGGGTTTCTCCTTTCCCCCACCTGACCTTGGCAATGGAACAGCCCTATCGGCAAATCGCGCCCGACGTAAAGCTCGGAAAGGGTGTGCGCATCTATGGATTCACCAACCTCTATGGTTGTGAGATCGGCGACGAAGTGAAAATTGGCACGTTTGTGGAGATCCAGAAGGGCGCTCGCATTGGACACAGATGCAAGATCTCCAGCCATACGTTCATTTGTGAAGGCGTTACCATTGAGGACGAGGTGTTCATCGGGCACAATGTTACATTCATCAACGACCGCTTTCCCCGCGCGACCAATGGAGACGGCTCGCTCCAAACCGATGCCGACTGGAAGTGCGTCCAGACTCGCGTTAAACGTGGCGCCTCGATTGGCTCCGGCGCCACGCTGCTCTGCGGCGTCACGGTGGGCGAGCATGCCATCATTGGCGCGGGCAGCGTCGTGACCAGGGATATTCCCCCGCGCGCGGTGGTGGCCGGAAATCCGGCACGCGTGCTCCGAATGCTGAACGGCGAGTGATCTCACTGCGCTGTTCGACCCAAGACCTCAACATTCCACTCTCAACCTCACATGAAAGTTCCTTTCCTCGATCTCGAAGCGCACCACCGCACGCTCCGCGAGCAGCTGGATGCAGCCATCGCGCAGGTCATCAACAGCAGTAGTTTTGCTGGCGGTCCATTCGTTGCCGCGTTCGAGCGCGACTTCGCGGTGTACTGCGGTACCCGGGATGCTGTAGGCGTCGGCAACGGGACCGATGCTCTATGGTTGACGTTACTCGCACTCGGGGTGGGTTCTGGAGACGAAGTCATTACAGTCCCAAATACCTTTATGGCCACCGCCGAGGCCATCAGTTTCTGCGGCGCCCGGCCGGTGTTCGTGGACATCGATGAGCAGACTTACACTCTCGATCCGCGCCAACTGGAACATGCTCTTTCGAAAAAAACCAAGGCCATCATCCCGGTCCATCTCTTCGGTCAGACCGCGAACATGGATCCCATTCTTGAAATCGGCCGCGCTTACGGAATTCCGGTCGTCGAGGATGCCTGCCAGGCGCACGGTGCCCTCTATAAAAACCGGAAGGCGGGCGCCATGAGTGTCGCCGGTTGTTTCAGTTTTTACCCGGGTAAAAACCTGGGCGCTTTCGGAGAGGCGGGCGCGGTTGTGACCAATGATCGCGAGCTGGCAGCCCGAATCAAAGTCCTGCGCGATCATGGGCAGGAGAAGAAATATTTCCACTCGCAGATCGGCTGGAACGCCAGGATGGATGGCATTCAGGGCGCGGTCCTGAGCGTCAAACTCAAACACCTCGACTCAGCGAATGCACGCCGCCGAGCTCATGCGCGAGTGTATGACGAGGCCCTTGGCGTAGACGAGGAGATCGTCACTCCCTTTGTTGCTCCCGGTAACCAGCACGTCTATCACGTCTACGCAGTTCGAGTCAAAGAGCGCGACCGCATCCTTCGCGAGCTCGCCGACAACGGAATTTCTTGTGCGATCCATTATCCTGTCCCGATTCATCTCCAGGAAGCCTACCGCTCACTCGGGTGCGGTAAAGGCTCGTTTCCGGTCGCCGAGGCGTGCGCCGAGGAGTTCTTGTCGCTGCCAATGTTTCCAGAACTGAGCGAACCGCAAATGGAGGCCGTTACCGCAGCTTTGAAGGCCAGCGTACGAAGACAAAGCTCGTATGAACTTGTCGGTTAGCACGAGGGTGGCTGAGGGGCTGAACGCCCAGCCCGATTCGGTTGGCAAGCCCTCGACGCGGGAGTGCGTGGTCAACCCGTTGTCCTATTCGGCGTGGGATTCGCTCGTGGCGGATCACCCGAACGGAACGTTCTTTCACGGAAGGCCCTGGGCAAGTGTATTGCATGATACTTATGGCCACTCGCCTGCCTATTTTTGCCGATTCGCGGATGACCAGTTGGAAGAGCTGCTTCCCATCATGGAGGTGTCCAGCATGTGGACTGGCCGAAGAGGTGTATCTCTCCCATTTACTGACGTCTGCCCCTCACTAAAGCCTGGAGGTCCCGGGCAAAAGGCGCTGCTTGAACTGGCCCTGGCGGATGGCCGTGAGCGTGGGTGGCGATATCTCGAGATCCGCGGGGCTGGCTATGACCGAATCGGCGCAAGGCCATCGCTCACCTTTTATGGGCACGAGATCCATCTCGCATCGAACACGGAAACACTTTTTCAACGCCTGGATGGCGCCGTGCGCCGCGGAATCCGGAAAGCTCAGGATTCACAATTGCGCGTTGAATTCGCCAACACGCGCGAGTCCATGCGCACGTTCTACGGACTCCATTGCATGACTCGGCGACGGCACGGGCTGCCGCCGCAGCCAATCAGGTTCTTCGAAAACATTGCTCACCATGTGCTACTCCGCGGGCAGGGGTTCGTGGTGATGGCGCGTCTAGAGGAGCGACCCTTGGCGGCGGCGGTGTTCTTTCACCATGACGCTCAGGCGCTCTACAAATTTGGAGCGTCCGACTATGCCTTTCAGCATCTGCGCCCCACGAACCTCATGATGTGGGAGGCCATTAAGCGGTATGCTCAAAACGGATTCTCGCGGCTACACCTGGGCCGGACATCGATGTCGAACGAAGGTTTGCGGCGCTTTAAGCTGGGTTTCGGCGCGAGCGAGGATAAAATCGAGTATTACAAGTACGACTTTGTCAATGAGCGCTATGTAACCGACGTCGATCGCGCAGAAGGCTGGTTCAACCGCGTCTTTAAGTGTCTTCCGCCGCCCTTGCTGCGCCTGGCGGGCAGGCTGCTGTACCCACACCTTTCCTAGCCAAGGTTCAACGATCATCCCTGCCGTCACAATGACTGACAATCGCTCCAACTCGAATCCACCCAGCCTGACACTGGCGGACATTTACTACGTTCTGTTCCGGCACAAGTGGAAGATCGGTATCATTACCGCGGTCGGAATCATTGTGGCGTTTTTGATTCCTGTCCTCATGCCTCTTCCCTACCAGTCCGAGGCGAAACTTTTCATCCGCTACGTCCTGGAAAGCAAATCACCGGGCCAGGTGGGGGCAAATGACTCGAAAATCAAGTCACCCGATGAACGGGGGGAGAACATTATCAATACCGAGCTGGAAATTCTCACAAGCCTTGATCTCGCCAGGGAAGTCATCACCAATATTGGACCGGAAAAAATTCTGGCCAAACTCGGTGGCGGTGCGGATGCCGAAAAGGCCGCCGCCATTGTGCGCAAAAATGTGCTGCCTGAAGTTCCGAAGAAAAGCGACGTCATTCGTCTGATCTTTCAGCACGGGGATCCGGAAATTGTCCAGCTAGTTCTTAATCGTCTGATCGAAACCTATCTCAAGCGCCACGCGGAAATTCACCGCGCCGTTGGTGTTCTTGACGATTCCCTTGCTCGTGAAACGGAGCTGCTTCGCTCTCGCTTGGTCGAGACAGAGGCCGAGTTGCGCAGGGCTAAGACCAATGCTCATATCATATCACTCGACGACGCAAAGAAGGGCTTTGGCGAGCGGATATCGAAGATCCAGCAGTCCATATTTGATGCCGAAGCCGAGCTCGCCGAGCGCCAGGCCGCGCTTGGGGAGATGGCAAAGCAACTGCACTTAGACATTTCACCTACAAATGCTCTCGCAGGGGTGGCGTCCAATGTGGCTGGACCGGGCGTGGCGACGACAAACGGAGCGAATTCCACGGATGAAGTGGCTGCCGTGACGCGCGACACTCCTGGCAATGCAACCGCTCCGACAAGTCACGTGGCCAGTCTCTCGCTGGCAAGCGCGCAACCGAACGGAGCGAAATCAGCAATCACATCGACCAATGACCCTTCGGTGCCTCCGGAGAAACTTGCTGAGTACAAAAGGGTCTCCAGCCTCTTGGACACGCTCGTCAAGAAAGAACAGGACCTCTTGCTCCAGTTTACTACCGAAAATGCGATGGTGAAGTCGGTCCAGCAACAGATTGCCACGAATGACAAGCTCAAGAAGCAGCTTGAAGACGCTTACCCGGGCTTGCTGGTTGTGAAGGTTTCTGAAACCAAACCCGTGGAAACTTCAACGGGCCCGAAGATCGATTTGGTCGCTGAGACCAGCCGCATCACGGCATTGGAAGCCAAAATCAAAGTGCTCACGGGCCAATTGGCCAAGATCCGCAAGGAATCCAGTGTAGTTGATGACATGGAAGGTTCCATTACCGAGCTGCAACGGACGAAGGAACTCCAGGAAGCTCACTACAAATATTTTGCCGCCAGCCGTGAACAATCCCGAATCGACGACGAGTTGGGTGCCGGGCACATCTCGAACATTAGCAAGATCCAGGCGCCGTCGCCCCCGTTTCGGGACCGTTCCAAACAGCAGAAGATGCAAGCGATGGTTCTTTTAGGGAGCATCGGGGCAGCGCTTGCGCTCGCGTTCTTGATCGAGCTGTACTTCGACCGTTCTCTGAAGCGCCCCGTCGAAATTGAAACCAGGCTCAGCCTGCCGCTGTTCATTTCCATCCCGCGCCTGGCCCTCAATGGGAACGGCAAACCCAAACGCCTGAAACTCGGTCGCGCAGTCCCATTGCTCGTTGAAAAAAATGGGCCGCGAAGCAACGGACCACTGAACCACGGAACAGTGAACACAGAACACGCAACACGAATCTCAAATCGCGAATCTCAAATCTCAGAGCACGGAAAACAGGCCACGGAACACGAAACGCAAATCAAGGATCAAGGAACACAAAATACGCAGCTCGCTCCCGCCCCTCGTCCCTCGCCCCTCGACAGCCTGCGTCCGTTCTGCGAGACACTGCGCGATCGCCTGATCAGCTTTTTCGAACTCAAGAACCTTACCCACAAGCCAAAACTCGTAGCCGTGACCAGTTGCGGTGAGGGAGCCGGCGTAACCACGACAGCCGCAGGCCTCGCCGCTTCCCTCTCCGAAACCGGTGACGGCAACGTCCTCCTCGTGGACATGAATTTACAGCAAGGCGCAGCCCATCATTTTCACAAGGGCAGCCTTGCGTGCGGCCTGGACGACGCGCTTGAGATTGGCAAACGCGACAGCGCCCTTGTCCAGGACAACCTGTACGTTGTTTCCGAGGCGACCAATGGCGACCAGTTGCCGCGCGTGCTGCCCAAGCGCTTCAAGCACCTGGTGCCGCGGATGAAAGCGAGCGACTACGATTACATTATCTTCGACATGCCGCCCGTCAGCCAAATCAGCGCCACACCTCGCCTGGCCGGTTTCATGGACATGGTGTTCATGGTGGTCGAATCCGAAAAAACCGATCGCGACGTGGTTAAGCGCGCCGCCGCATTGCTGGCCGAATCCCGGTGCAACCTCGGCGTGATCCTCAACAAGGCGCGCTCTTATGTGCCCAAGCAGCTTCAGCAGGAACTTTGAAGATTGGAGTGGTGGATTGTTGGATTGATGGGGCTTCGAAGTGGCGCAGTGATGGAGTGATGGAGTAGTGGGGGGTATGAATGGGGGCTGCAGGGTGCTACGGTGCTACAACCCTTGTAAAATAAGGGGATTCTCGAGGTCCAGGGTGCTACAAGGGTGCTACAAGGTGCAACGGAGAGGTCCCTGATTAGTGTTTATTAGTGTCTATTAGTGGTTCACCAGTCGCTTCGCCACTTTCGCGGTAATTCGCCTAATTCGCTGACCTGTCAGATGCGATCCCTTTCCAAAACGCTGACCATCTCGCTGATGTTGCTGACAGCCCTGCTCTTTGGGATAGGGTTGATGAGTTCCTGGTTCTTGAAGCGGATCGACGACAAATACTCGGAGTTGGTCGCGCAAACAGCCAGAAGCATGAACAACGTGCATGATATCGCTTTCCACTCGGGCGTTGGCTGTGTCGACGTCCTGGCATTCGCGCTTACACCAGACGCGGCGAGCAAGGAGGAGTTGCTTCGGGATATGCAACGGGAACGAGCAGCGAACGACAAGGTATTCGAGGACCTACAGAGCACGATTCCGGACGCCGAGCTCAAGGTGAGCCTGGCCGACGTGATTCGCCGACGAGCCGCCTTCCGGCTCGAGAGCGAGGCCTTCATCCAGCATCCAGCCACGACTGCACAGCCGCCCCTGCTCTCGTCGTTCATGGAATATCAGAATGCGTGTGACAAGCTGGGGGACCAGATCGAAGCGAAGTCGCTGCAATTGAGTGCTCAGGCAACGAATGAGGTGCGGAAGATTCGCTCCTTGTTTCTGATGCTGGGGGTTGCTCCAGTTGGGGTGGCGTTCGGCCTGATTGTGCTCATGTTTTTCCTGGTCGCGGCTACGCCCTTGGAAGTCGAGTTGCGCGAGCAGGGGCCGGGAGATGGGAGAGCAGAGGTGCGGGGTGCGAAGCCAGGGGCCGAGATGCGAGGGCAGAGGGCGGAGGGTGTGAAGGTGCTGGAGGCGACCACCGAACTCCGAACTTCTAATTTCTAACTCCGTACTTCGAACTTCCAACCTTCAAAGCCCAAACTCGAACCGATAAAAACGGCTTGAAGACGAGGACCTGCCTTCGCAGGAGCTATGTCGCGGCGAGGACGAGGACGAGAAGAATAATAAGTGTTTAGAAACCGTTTATATTACCGTATCAAGCCGCTCGTCCCGGCTTCGATTCGGATGTCAATCCGCCGCTGGTTTGCCCTGCGCAAACGCGATCGCGTCCTGGACAACTGGCCTATCCTTCCCGGCTCGGAAAAACGGCCTCAAGGCTGGCCCGGTTGGCCCGACCGCAAGCAATTCGCCTTTGTCCTTACCCACGACGTCGAAGGCCCGGACGGCCTGGCAAAATGCCGGCCGCTTATGGAACTCGAAATGAAGCTCGGCTTCCGTTCCTCCTTCAACTTCGTTCCCGAAGGTGATTACGTGGTTCCTCGCCAACTAATACAGGAACTGAAAACCAACGGTTTCGAAGTTGGTGTCCACGATCTCCACCACGATGGCAAACTCTACAAGGGCCGCGGAGATTTCGCGCAAAAAGCAACCCGGATAAACCATTACCTGGAAAACTGGGGCGCAGTTGGTTTCCGGTCCGGCTTCATGTTCCACAACCTCGACTGGTTGCACGACCTGAACGTTGCTTACGACGCCTCCACCTTCGACATCGACCCCTTCGAACCCCAACCCGATGGCGTCGGCACCATTTTTCCGTTCTGGGTCCAAAGAAATGGGGAGTGCAGAGTGCGGAGTGTGGAGTGCGAACCCCATCCGTCGAGCTCGCCCTTCGCCCCTCGTCCCTCTCGCCTCAACGGCGGTTATGTCGAGCTCCCCTACACCCTCCCCCAGGACTCGACGCTGTTCCTCCTTTTCGGCGAGCGCCATCCTGACATTTGGTTTCAAAAACTCGACTGGATTGCAAAACACGGAGGCATGGCCCTGGTGAACGTACATCCCGACTACCTACGGTTCGAGAATGAGTCGGCTTCCAGGCGGACATTCCCCATCGAGCTTTACAGTCGCTTCTTGGAATATGCCCTCCAACGTTATAAGGGAGCTTTCTGGCAGCCGTTGCCGAGAGAACTCGCGGAGTGGTACATTGGACGACATCATTTTGCTCCGGAGTCGAATGGGAAAGCAGACGGTTACTCGGTCCTGAAGGGAAAGAAAGCCGCTGTTCTCCTGTATTCGTATTATCCATCCGACGCTCGACCTCGACGGGAAGCTGAGGCCCTGGTCAAAGCCGGGATGGAGGTGGATCTTATCTGCCTCCGTCAGGATCCCTCGCAGCCCAGTCTCGAGCGCGTCAACGGCGTGAATGTTTGCCGCGTACCTTTTCGCCACCGGCGCGAAAGCAAATGGGGTTATCTTTGGCAGTACTCGGCTTTCATCGGGTATTGTGTCATGGCCCTGGGATACCGAAGTTTGCGAAAACGCTACGACTTAGTCCACGTGCACAACATGCCTGATGTTCTGGTCTTCAGCGCAGTGATTCCCAAGCTTCTGGGAGCGCGAGTACTGCTCGATCTTCACGACCCGATGCCGGAGTTGATGATGACCATCTTCGGTTTTTCAAGGACGAACTCGCTGGTTCGGCTATTAGAGTGGGCCGAAAAATCCAGCATCCGATTCGCAGACCGGGTGGTGACAGTGAATTTGGCCTGCAAGAGAATTTTTGGTTGCCGGAGTTGTCCGCCGGAAAAGATTCAGGTGATTATGAACTCACCCGATCCTGAGATCTTCAAGTTCCAACGATTCGAAGAGGCCGTAGCCTCAGATTCCAATAGACCGTTCGTGATCATGTATCACGGCTCCATTGTAGAGCGGAATGGGCTCGACTTGGCGGTTCAATCCGTTGCGATACTCCAGAAAAAAATCCGCAATTTGGAATTCCGCATTTACGGCACTCGCACGCCGTTTCTTGATCGTGTGTTGGAAGGTGCCAAGCAAGTGGCTTCTCAGGGAGTCATCCGCTATATGGGCACACGAACTTTGGAACAGGTTGCCCAGGAGATCAACGAGTGTGACGTTGGGATTATACCCAATCGCCGCAGCATTTTCAGCGAGATCAACACGCCCATCCGAATTCTGGAATACCTTTCTCGCGGCAAACCGGCCGTCGCTCCCAATGCGCCGGGAATAACGGACTACTTCGGTGAACACGATCTGTTTTTCTTCGAGTCAGGCGACGCCGAGGGCCTCGCTCGCCAAATTGAGTACATTTACTTCCACCCTTGCGAAACGAGCGAAGTAGTCGAGCGCGGGCAAAAAGTCCATCTGGCCCATAGCTGGACGGAAGAGCGGAAAAGCTTTCTGGACATGATTACCGGGTTGTTTAGCTCACGACGGACTGAGAACGGGATGGGATACCAGGAATCGCGCGAAAAATCGCTCGTGACGAACAATCAAGCAAACTCTTGAGGAGATGATAGGAGTCTTAACCGCCGATTCGGGCCACGCCGAGGTCAGGGAGTTCTTCGAACTGTTCAAGACTCCGTGGGAGTTCTACCGAGCGGACCGACATTATGAGGTGTTAATCGTCGCTGGCACTCGAGTCCCTGATCATTCGGCCGAACTCGTTTTGCTCTATGGGGGCGCGCAGACGCCCTTTGACCTGAGAAATAAACTGGGACTAAGCTCGCGACGTCAAAACGCAGTCCTCTCATATCAGGGCGACCGAACTCCTATCTATGGGAATTGCCTCACCTTCAATGCTGCGGGCACGCACCGGATCACTGACGCACACACGGGCCTGCCAGCGTCTGTGGAGCTGTCCTTTGGCGATACGACATTCGTGCGCATCGGGTTCGACTTGTTCCGGGAAGTCCGTCACTTGCTGACCAGCGGCCAGCCCGCGATTCACGCCCGAACACCTGCGCTGGAGCAGCATATTTCGTTCCTGCGCGACCTAATTGTGGGTCGGTCATCTCCCCTGCTTGAAATTCCCCCGGTGCCCGAAGGCTACAACTTCACAGCTTGCCTTACTCACGATGTCGATCACCCCAGGCTGCGCAATCACAAATGGGACCACACGATGTTTGGATTTCTGTCTCGGGCGCTGGCTGGCTCCGCTGTGGATCTGTGCCGACGTCGCAAATCCCCGAGGCAGGTTGCGGCAAACTGGGTCGCAGCTTTGTCGCTGCCCTTGGTCCATCTCGGGATCGCCAAAGACTTTTGGCGACAGTTCGATCGTTACCTGCAAATCGAAAGTGGCGTTAAATCCACTTTCTTCGTCATCCCATCGAGAGGCGATCCTGGCCTGGACGCTAATGGGCATCGTCCAAAAAAGCGGGCAACGAAATATGCCGCTGCCGAGATCGCAAGTGATCTCACTCAACTTCGAGCCGCGGGCAGAGAAATCGGTCTGCACGGCATTGATGCCTGGCGCGACAGTAGTACAGGCCGGGAGGAGATCGAGTGCATTTCTCGCCTGACCGGCACCACAGAACTCGGCGTGCGCATGCATTGGCTGTACTTCGATGAAGCTTCGCCGGTCGCGCTCGAAAACGCCGGGTTTTCCTACGATTCCACCAGCGGTTATAACGGTGCGGTCGGCTACCGTGCAGGCACAACTCAGGTATTCAAACCCTTGCAGGTCTCGCGGATGCTGGAACTGCCCCTGCACGTCATGGACACCGCACTATTCTTTCCGTCGCACATGAATCTTTCTCCGAGCAAAGCCAAAGTCGTCATCCACGAGCTAATCGAGAATGCGATTCGCTTTGGCGGTGTACTCACTGTCAATTGGCACGACCGCAGCATCGCCCCGGAACGTCTCTGGGATGATTTCTACATTGACCTCCTCGACAATTTGAAATCTCGAGGAGCCTGGTTTCCTACTGCCGCCCAAGCGGTCTCCTGGTTCAGAAAGCGCCGGGCAGTGGACCTCGAGGGTTTCAGAGGCCAGGCAGACCAATTGCGCACCAAGGCTTCCGTGAGTTCCGTTAATGACCAACTGCCTGGACTCAGAGTCCGTGTCCAAACGCAGTCAGGAAGGGTAGATCTATGAGTAAACACACCATTGTCGTGGGCTTGGGTGAAGTCGGAATGCCCTTGCTGGAAATCATCCGGGAAAAACAGCACGCTGACGGCGTGGATATCGAGCCAGTGGCCGCCCCGGCGGCTTGCGGGACCATGCATATCTGCATCCCGTACCGCCCTGCACGTTTCGTTCGCGAGGTCCTCCACTATATCGAAAAATATCGGCCGGAGCTGACCATAATCAACAGCACAGTGGGTGTGGGGACCACACGTGAAATCGCGGCGAAATCCGGCGCCGCTGTAGTGCATAGCCCTGTTCGCGGCAAGCACGCCAAGATGAAGGCTGACATGCGCCACTATACCAAGTTCATCGGCGCACTCGACGAAAATGCGGGCCGGAAGGCTGCTGAGCATTTTCAGGCTGTTGGCCTGCGCACGCGCCTGCTCGGCTCACCCGAAGCCACGGAGTTGGCCAAGCTCACGGAAACCACATATTTCGGCGTGCTGATTGCCTGGGCGCAGGAAGTCGAACGATACTGCGCCTCGGCCGGCGCACAGTATGACGAGGTCGTCTCCTTTTATGATGAAATTTCATTCTTCCCGCCCGTGAAATATTTCCCGGGCATCATTGGCGGTCATTGCGTCCTGCCGAATATTGGGATTCTCAAAGACCACTTTGACTCGGGAATTCTCAATGCGATTGAGCGCTCCAACGAACTCAAACAAAACGGGCTCGGAATCGAGTGCTGGTATGATGCGGAACCCGCCGGTGTACTCACCGTTAAATGACCCTCGCGCCAGCAGCGCTCCCTTAGTTTGCACCTCGCACTTCGCCCCTCGCCCCTCCCAGCCCATGCTCATCATCAATGCCGATGACTTCGGGCGCTCAGTGATCGAAACCGATGCAGCCCTTACATGTTATCGGGCCGGCAGGATCACGTCGGCCAGCGCGATGGTTTTCATGGCGGACTCCGAACGGGCGGCGGAGCTGGTGAAAGAAAACGGTTTGGACATCGGACTCCACCTTAACTTTACCGAGCGCTTTACCGGAGCTGGGGTCCCCTCGAAGCTGCTGCGTTGCCATGCACGCGTTGCCCGGTTTCTGACGCGAAACAAATGCGCGCAGCTTCTCTACAACCCCTTTTTGCGAGTGGATTTCTCAATTTGCTATGACGCGCAGGCAGCAGAGTTCATGCGCTTGTTCGAAAGACCTCCGTCACATATTGACGGACATCACCACATGCATCTTTGCGCTAATCTAGTTCTTAGCGGGCTCGTCCCGCCGGGCACGAAAATGCGCCGAAACTTTTCCTTCTGGCCTGGCGAGAAAAGTTTTTTGAATCGTCGATATCGCGCGCTGGTGGATTTTTGGCTCGCTCGTAAACACCGGCTTGCGGATTATTTCTTTGACCTCACACAGAGCATTCGTGAGAAAAAATTGGAGCGAGTTGCGGCGCTCGCAAGATCAAGGAATGTGGAACTCATGACGCATCCGGTAAGCGCTTGGGAATCGGAGTACCTGTTGAGCGATGGCTTCCGAGAAATTCTCCAGCGGGCGCCCTTAGGAGTGTATTCGGTTTTGTGAGAGTCAGCTTCTTATGAATTCCGAGCAACGCTTCAAGCCACAAGATCGGATTTTAGTGACTGGCGCAAACGGTTTTATCGGCACCAGAGTCATCAAACTTCTTCTCGAATATGGCTTTTCAAACCTCCGCTGTTTCGTTCGACCATCCAGCGACCTTAGCACCCTGGAAGAACTGCTGACACGACTTAACGTACATAAAAACCTTTGCTTGCTTCGCGGAGATTTGCTTTCGCAGAGCGATTGCCGGATGGCAGCCGATGGCATTTCCGTCGTTTTCCACCTCGCCGCTGGGATGGAGAAGTCATTCGCCGGCGCCTTCATGAACTCCGCGCTTGCTACGCGAAACCTGATGGATGCTTTCCTTGAAGTCGGCAATCCCCGGCGCTTTGTAAACGTCAGCTCGTTCGCGGTTTATTCGACCTTGGGCTTGGACCGGGGAGCGTTGCTGGATGAGACCTGCCCTTTGGAAACTTCCCCGCAAGAACGATTTGATGCCTATGGATTCGGCAAACTTAAGCAGGAGCAGTTGGTGAGGGAGTACGGCACGAACCGCGGCCTGCCTTTTGTCATCCTTCGTCCAGGCTACGTCTTCGGTCCCGGCAAAAGGGAACTCAGCGGAAGAGTTGGCATCAATACGTTCGGTTTCTTTGTGCATCTTGGTGGTTCCAACCAACTGCCATTGACGTATGTTGAGAACTGTGCCGAAGCCATCGTCCTGGCCGGACTCAAGCCCGGGGTGGAAGGCGAAACCTTTAATGTCGTGGATGACGAATTGCTCTCCAGCCGGCAGTTCCTCAAGGCCTGCAGGAGGACGAAACCATTCTTTTCAGTTCGCGTCCCATACCCGGTTGCCTATGGCCTCTGCTCTCTCTGGGAGAAATATTCCTGCTGGTCGAAAGGCCAACTGCCTCCAGTCTTCAACCGTCGGCGCTGCAAAGCGGAGTGGGGAGGCAACCGTTATTCAAACCGAAAACTGAAAGAGCGGCTTGGCTGGAAACCGCGCATCCCCATGGACCAGGCCATGGCCGCCTTCCTCGCCCGATTTGAAGCGACCACAGATTCACACGGATGAACTTAGATGTGCAAAAGAACCGCTTTGAATCAGTGTTGATTGGTGTCCATCTATGGTAAGGAGTATGAAGCCGTTGCGTATCGCCATAATCGGCTGCGGCAAGATCGCCGATCAGCACGTGGCAGCCATCCGCCGCATTCCCGATTGTCAGATCGTAGCGGTCTGCGATCGGGAACTACTGATGGCACAGCAGTTGGGGGAGCGATTCGGCATTTCAACATGCTTCGCGGAGGTCGGAGATCTGCTGCATCGCTCCAGACCGGACGTCGTCCATGTCACTACCCCGCCGCAGAGCCATTTTTCGCTGGCGAAGCAGTGTTTGGAGGCCGGCTGCCATGTTTATTTGGAGAAGCCTCTCACCGTGACCGCCTCGGAGGCGGAATCGCTACTCGAGTGCGCGCAAGAGTATGGGCTGAAAATGACTGTCGGGCACAATTACCAGTTCACCTGGGAGATGATGGAACTGCGCCGCCTGGTACGCGAAGGTTTTCTGGGAGGCAGGCCAACGCACATTGAAAGTCACTGGTCGTACTGCCTGGACGACGTCAGCTATGTTGGTGCATTCTGCGGCAATCGGGCCCATTGGGTTCGTCAACTCCCCGGACAATTGTTCCACAATCTGATTAGTCACGGCATCGCAAAGATAGCTGAATTCCTCGATGAAGAGCTGGCCGAAATCATCGCGACCGCGCACCAAAGCCCGCAGATGGGGAGGTTAGGGGCAGCGGAGGTCCTGGACGAACTGCGCGTCCTTATTCGCGACCGAAATGGCACCAGCGCTTATTTTTGCTTCTCCACCCAGCTCAACCCGGGCATCAACCAGGTCCGGGTGTTCGGCCCGAAAAATGCCCTGGCGGCAGATATTCTTGGTGGGACGCTTATCCGCTATCGCGCCAGACCGTCCAAGAGCTACCTGGCATATCTCGTGCCGCCGCTGGATACCGGCATCGAATATCTCCGCAACGCCTGGGCCAATCTGATGAACTTTGTGTGGCGGCGACTTTACCAGGACTTCGGTATGAAGGAACTGGTGGAGCGGTTCTATAAAAGCATCGTCACGGGAACACCTTTGCCCATCCCTTACCGTGAGATCCTTTTGACCGCGCGGATCATGGATGAAATCTTTGCCCAAGTGTACGCCGGAAGAGAGAAGAAACCACGAATCGACGCTAATGCACACGAATTCAGATCTCGGACGGGCATCGAACAGTCAAGGGTCGGCAGTGACCTCCAGCCGCTTATCGCGTCGCCCTCGTGATGAAGTTGCTCCGAAGTAACGCGTAGTGGGCCAGTCAACGCCTGTGGGGGTGTTTTAGCCGTCAGGCCGTCAAGAGCCCTATAAACATTAGGTTCTCTATGTGTCAGAGCCGTGAGGTTGGCCGTCAGCAGCGGTCAGAAGGCAGCGAAGCCCTCAGCCGCAGGCCCATGAAATATGTCCTTATCACGCCCGCCCGAAATGAGGAAGCCTTTATCACGAAGACTCTCGATTCGGTCGCGTCCCAAACCGCCCTGCCGGAGCGGTGGGTGATCGTCGATGACGGATCAATCGACCGGACCGGCGAAATCGTTGCGAATTATGCGCGCCGCCATGCGTGGATCGAGTTGGTGCGGCGTCCGCCCCGGGCGGAGCGAAATTTTGCTGGCAAGGTACAGGCGTTTAACGCTGGACTCGAGCGGGTCCGACCTCTTCAGTTCGAAGTGATTGGAAATCTGGATGCCGACGTGTCGTTCGAGCCGGATTATTTCGAGTTTCTGTTACGTAAATTTGAGGCAGTCCAGAACCTGGGCGTGGCTGGCACGCCGATGCGTGAAGCTAACTACGACGCAGTCCGGGACAGCTTTTACAACGACAAGGATGTATTCGGAGCTTGCCAGATGTTCCGCCGTCAGTGTTTTGAAGAAGTAGGCGGCTACCGCCCGATCAAATGGGGAGGCATTGATTGGCTCGCAGTTCGGACCGCGCGGTTGAAGGGATGGGAGACCAGGTCGTTTTCTGGCAAAACCTTCTTTCATCATCGGCCGATGGGTGCCACTGAGAGCAACACCTGGAAAGCACGATTTGATTATGGCAGAAAGGATTACTTCCTGGGCAATCACCCGCTGTGGCAGATTTTCAGGGTCGGCTTTCAGATGTTTAAACGTCCCTACCTGGTTGGGGGCCTGGTGCTGCTTTCCGGCTATCTCTACTCCGTGGCCGCCAGGATTCAGCGACCCGTGCCACCAGAGCTGCTGAAATATCATCGCCGCGAGCAGCTCGCGCGCCTCAAGGACCTGATTGCGCATTTTGTCAGGACCGGCGTGATCAGAGTTCACGGCTGAGAGGTTCCATGGATGCCACCATCGCCGAGGTCAAAGGATTCTGGGATTCCAATCCTTGCCAGTTTGATCTATCTCGCGAGATAGATCGAAAACGGTATTTCGAGGAGATTTCCGCCAACCGTTTCAACCGGCGGGAATGGCATGTGCCTATCGTCGCAAACTTCCCGGCCTTCCACGGAAAGAGTGTGCTTGAAGTAGGCTGTGGCATAGCCACCGATGGTCTCGAGTTCGCCCGGAACGGAGCGAATTACGTCGGCGTCGATTTAACTCCCCACTCGATTCAACTGGCCAAAGAACGCTTCGGGATTTTTGGTGTTCCCGGACGGTTCGAGCTTGCAAATGCCGAACACGCCTTGCCATTTCCAGACGAAACCTTCGATCATGTGTACAGCTTTGGAGTCATTCACCACTCACCGGCTTCTGACAAGATTGTCCGTAATATTCATCGCGTCCTCAAGAAAGGCGGCTCTTTCACGGTGATGCTCTATAACCGGTCGTCGATAAATTATTACGTTGAAATCATGTTTCTGCGAAGACTTTTCAAATGGCTGCTGCTGCCAAAGTTCATGCCGGGGCTAATCGCGGCAATCACCGGTTTTGACAGGTGGAAACTGGAAGGGCACAGGGAGATGATGCGGAAGAAAGGGAAGATTTCAAAAGACGAATGGATTAGCATGAACACCGATGGCCCATACTGCCCGCTGGCGAAAGTTTATAATCGTGGAGAGGCCGCGGCGCTTTTTGCCGCCTTCGCGGATGTCAGGCAGGAGGTCTGGGAGTTCAACGTCGAGCACTGGTCTTTCATCGGAAAGGCCCTGCCCGACTCCCTGGTAAAGTGGCTTGGGCGCCACTGGGGCTGGCATCGCATAATCTACGGCCGGAAAGCCTGAGTGGCGCAAGACAGCGGGCGAATTGTCCGAGCCCCAAGAGCCAACCCCGAAAGCTTTCGGGGCAGAGAAGCTCCAATTTGCAGGCTCCGATTTCTGGCATAAATCATCAGCGTTTATCAGCGTAAATCAGCGGTTACAACCTCTTCCTTCTGCGTATCTCGCATATTTGGCGGTAAGTCCATGACCGAACGAGTTTCCAAGACGCTGGAGAACTTCACCACCTGGCTCGACCGTTTCGGTGAAACTTCGTGGGACCACCAAAGCTTTTTTGCCGGTCCGGTCGGCCGGTTAGCCAAATCGCTCTATTACAATAATCGGCTGTTCGGAACTGGTGCGGTCGCGCCCATGATATTCTCGGAGGCTTTTCTGCCTTCAGGCCGTAGGCTGTTCCATCAGCGCACCCGATTTCCAATTGCCGATGCTCATTTTGCCATGGGTTTTGCTTTTCTTTATGAAGCTAACGGGGACCCCAAGCACTTGGATCGAGCTATCCATTTCCTTGACGAGTTGAAAGTGAGCCGGTGTCCACAGTTCAAGGAGTATTGTTGGGGCTATCCGTTCGATTGGGTGACGCGTGACGGGACCATCCAGGCCCAGACGCCGCTCATTACCACCACGCCGTACGTTTACGAGGCGTTTCTGCACGTGCTTAGAATCTTAGAAGGAATGCGGCCCTCGCCCGGCTCCCGGGCACCCTCTCTCGTCCGACCCAACCTCCGCGGCTGCGCTGCGGTAGGAGGATGGGAGAGGGACGGGCTCGGCCACATACCCTCAACCCTCAACCATCAACAATCAACCGTCTCCGGCGCCGCGCCCTCACCCTTAATCCCTCTCCCATCCAATGGGCGAGGGGAGCATCCAGTAACCAGCATCCGGTATCCAGCGTCTTTAGAACTCTCAACACTCAACTCTCAACTCTCAACTATTCTGTCATCGATCGCTCGTCATGCCGCAAACGACATCAAAGACTTCCGGGTTTCGGAAACCGCCAGCAGTTGCTCTTACACGCCATACGATAGTGGCGGCGTGATCAATGCCGCCGCTTATCGCGCCTTCCTGCTGACCAGCGCGTCGCACGTGTTCGGACTCGAGGAGTACTGGAAGATTGCCGAGCGGAACCTGAATTTCGTTCTCGAAAACCAGAACGCCGATGGCTCTTGGTTTTACGCGGTTGATGGCGTGCGGGACTTTGTCGATCACTTCCATACCTGCTTCGTCTTGAAAGCCCTGGCCAAGATCCACTCGCTCATTGGGCACGAGGGATGTCTCCAGGCTCTCGAAAAAGGCGTTCGGTACTATCAGGCAAACCTGTTCGATGTGGATGGCCTCCCGCGGCCGTTTTCCAGGGCGCCACGCCTGACCGTCTATAAACGCGAA
The DNA here is from genome assembly GCA_964446585.1 of uncultured Verrucomicrobiota bacterium. Lineage (GTDB taxonomy): Bacteria > Verrucomicrobiota > Verrucomicrobiia > Limisphaerales > UBA8199 > CAYUPI01. Next base: position 141,804 of record CAYUPI010000007.1, on the reverse strand, counting down.
CTATACGACTGCGCCGAATGCATCAATTTGTGCCTTCTGCTCCGCGACCGTTTCCCAATGTTGAATTCGACACTCGACACTGTCCTCTCTGGAATCCTGAACCACTGGATCAAGCCTGACGGCTCCTTCCGCTCGCGCCGTCTGCATTTCGGCTGGGACAACGTCCCGATGCACCGCTGGGCCCAGTCCCAGATGTTCCGCGCTTTAGCGTTCTATTTGAGGGAAGAGGCTCGCCGCGATAGGCTACAAAGATCTCAAAGAGAAGATCCAAGCTCCAAGCTCCAAGCACCCGCGAAGCCCCAAGAACCAAACTCAAAGCCCCACTATGCGGTTGAACGGGAGCTAACGGAGCAAGCTGAGGTAAGCTCAACCGATGTTGTAACCGCTAATCAACACTAATTGACGCTAATTCTGCAGGATTCTGGAGAAACCTTACCCTTCACGCCGCGCTTTGTGCCAGCGCTCGATGAACTCCGCAGGGCTTACAACCGCGCAACCCCTGCGCTTGTCCATAGGGTAATCGTTTAAATTGCCAGTGACCAGAAAATCAACTTTCCCCGCCAGAGCCACGGCCAGAAAAGGTTCGTCGTCGTGGTCGGGCAAATCCAGGTTTGATTGCTTGCCAGCATCGACGATCAGTCCGTCCTTTTCCAGTTTGGTCAAAACTTCTCGCACTCTCTGGGCATCGAACTTGAACCGCGGACGGCCGAGCACTTCAGCGTATTCAGCCAGGATACGTTTGTCGTGGCACGTTTGAACAGCATCGCCCAATGCCAACGCCAGCACCTGAGCAGGATTCCCTTGAGGCCGGAGCAGGCCCGACACAACCACATTCGTGTCGAGCACGACTTTCACTTGCGGCGACGATTCCGGCGGGCTGCGGCGATCTCGGCATCAATGTCCGACATGGAAAGGTTCGCGGTTCCATTCGCGGCGGCGCCCTGCTGGAGTGCTGCCTGTGCCTGGAGCGCCCGGACACTCCGAACCAATGCGCGGGTGGATTCCAACGACGCGGCTGCGATACGGAGAAGGACGGCGACTGGACGCCCTTTGGATGTGATGATTAAGTCGTCCTGGGTCGCCAACCGAAGCCACTCTTTCGTCACCTTTTTCTCCAGATCACTTACTGAAATCGTGCTCATAGTTGGAGAATACCTTTCCCGGGTGTCCCGCGCAAGCCGCCGTCCGATCCGAGTAGTTCAAACTCTGCGCTCTTTGCGTTTTCTGTTTCAGCCCTGCCATTAGCGCTTATTAGCGTTCATTAGTGGTTCAAACTCTCTGCGCTCTTTGCGTCTTTTGCGGTAAGTGTGGACCTCAGGTTTTCTCCATAGTCGTTCCCGATGAGCGTTTATTAGCCCCGAAAGTTTTCGGGGTTAGTGGTTCAATCCTCCTTTCGCCTTTCTCCCTTCTGCCTTCTGCATTCTACCTTCTTCATTTAGAACATGTGCGGCATTTGCGGCCAATTTAACTTCGCCACTGGCGAGCCCGTCGATCGCGACCTGATCCGCGCCATGACGGACACCATCGTTCATCGCGGCCCGGATGACGAAGGCTTCTTCCTCGACGGCTCGCTCGGGTTCGGCTTCCGCCGGCTCTCCATCATTGACCTGGCCGGCGGCCATCAGCCGATGTCCGACGCCGACGAAACGGTCTGGGTGATCTTCAACGGCGAAATCTATAACTACAAAGAGCTGAGGGCCGAGTTGGAAGGTCACGGCCACATGTTCCGCACCCGTTCGGATACGGAAGTGCTCGTGCACGGTTACAAACAATGGGGCACGGAAGTGTTCGACCATCTCAATGGCATGTTCGGCGTCGCCATCTGGGACGCGGTACGTCGGCGACTGGTCGTGGCGCGCGATGCCATGGGGATCAAGCTCATCTACTACCGGCTGTCTGATGGCCAACTGACATTCGGTTCGGAGATTCGCCCCATCCTCGCAGCATCCAACACTCCGCCACTCCATCACTCCACCACTCCATCACTCCGCACTCCCGAAGTGGACCCAGTCGCGCTCAACCTGTTCCTGCGCTTCCGGTACACTCCCTCTCCCCTGACAATCTACCAAGGCATCCGAAAACTGGCGCCGGGCACGATGTTGATCATCGAAGAGGGCAAGTGCCGCGAAGAACGGTGGTACGATTATGTGCCAGTCCCCTTTGCGAACCAGAAGGAAGATAATGAGGCAACTGACCAGTTGCTCGAACTCTATCGCGGCGCGGTCAAGCGCCACCTGCTCAGTGATGTGCCGGTCGGAATTCTCCTTAGCGGCGGCCTGGATTCTGGATTGCTCCTGGCCCTGATGAACGAACAGGGCGGTCCCTGGCCTGCTTACACCATCGGCTACGGCGAATCTTTCGAAGACGACGAACTTGCCGATGCAGCCGAGACTGCCACCCTCCTGGGGGCCCGCCACGTCACTGTCAAACTGGACCAGCCCGAGTTCGAGCGCTCCCTGCCCCACATCGTCGAATGTCTCGAAGAACCGATCGCCGCTTCTTCCATCGTCCCGATGTATTTCATCTGCCAACGCGCACGGCAGGATGTCAAAGTCGCCCTGATCGGCCAGGGCCCCGACGAACTGTTCGGTGGCTATACTCGTCACCTCGGAGTGCACTATGGCAGCCTCTGGCGCCAAATACCCAGCGGCGTTCGCTCCATGGTGGCCAGTGCCGCCAGGCACTTGCCGCGCAACGAAACCCTCAAGCGTGGCGTCTCCTCCCTCGGCGCGACCGACCGCCTCCAGCGGTACCAGGACGTCTTCTCCCTCGCCCCCGCCGAAACCATCGACCGCCTCTTCCGAGATGACGTTTTGCCCCGACAGGATCTCCCTCTCCGCTCTGGGGAGAGGGCCGGGGTGAGGTGCTCCGTTTTCGGACCTCGGACTTCGGACCTCGGACTTCCGCATTCGTCCCTCTGGGAGGACCTCCTCCCCCGTATGCAGCACCTCGACGAACTCGGCGGCTTCCAACTCATCGAACTCGCCTCGTCACTGCCAGACGAATTGCTCATGTATGGTGACAAACTCTCAATGGCCCACAGCCTCGAAGTCCGTGTCCCATACCTCGACCGCACCATCGTCGAGCACGTGCAGCGCCTCGACGCCAGCTTTAAGATCCGTCGCGGCAGCCGCAAGTGGCTGCACCGCCAGGTCTGCCAAAAGTATTTGCCCGCGCGGATCACTGGTCGAAAAAAGCGCGGCTTCGCCGTGAACGTGGTTGACGGATGGTTTAACTCGTCCATGAACGGAATGCTTCATGGGGTCCTGTTAGACGAGACCTCTCTGATGTTCAACCTGCTCGAGCCTCGGCCTGTCAGGGAACTATTAAAGGCCCACCAGTCCGGGCGTCAGGATAATCACAAACTCCTATTCAGTTTGGTTATGTTGGAACAATGGCTCCGATCTACACGCTCGGCCCTCCGTTCTCCGTCATCTGTCCACAGTCCTCAGCCGGCCGCTGCGCAGTACTCCCTGGTCCTGTAGTTCTGATGGCCTCTGGCAAGCTAATCCAAGAAGGCTTCCTGACCTCGGTCTCACTGTTTCCAGAGAGGCCGGCTCTGGAGGTCGAGGGCAGAATGCTATCTTACGCCGGCCTGTACGAGCTGGCCGCACAAATCAGCGCCACCCTGCGCGAACACGGAACCGCTGATGGTCCTCCCCTCACGGCGCTTTTCGCGTATCGTTCCCTAACCGCATTTGCCGGTGTTCTGGGCATACTACTGAGGGGACATGGGTATGTTCCCCTGAACCGGACCTTCCCTGTCGAACGAACCCGGCACATGCTCGAGCGGTCCGAAACTAAGTCACTGGTCGTGGATCAAGCCTCCGCGCCCCAATTGGATGCACTGCTGGATGGCTGGACTCGTCGCTTGCTGATCATCCTCCCGGAGCACGAAGATATCGACCCGCTTCAAACAAAATGGCCACTACACCGCTTTCTTGGCGAACGCGAGATGACAACCGCTAAGACATTCAGCCCGGTACACGCGTCCCCCGATTCCATTGCGTACCTTCTCTTTACATCTGGCAGCACCGGCAGCCCCAAAGGTGTGATGGTTGCTCAGCGAAATGTTCGCAGCTACATGGATTTTGTTGTCCGGCGCTACGCCATTACGGAGAGCGACCGTTGTTCGCAAACCTTCGACATGACATTTGATCTGTCCGCGCACGACATGTTCGTGGCTTGGGAATGCGGGGCTTGCGTGTGCTGTCCGACGCAAAAGGAGTTGATCAAGCCAGATCGGTTCATTAACGACTCCCGCCTCACGATCTGGTTCTCCGTTCCCTCCACGGCGGTCTTCATGCGGCGTCTGGGCCTTCTCAAGCCCGGCATGTATCCCACACTACGGTTGAGCCTGTTTTGCGGGGAAGCTCTGCCGCTCGAATCCGCTCGAGATTGGGTTGCCTCCGCACCGAATTCCATCATCGAGAACATTTACGGCCCGACGGAACTAACTATTGCCTGTACCGCATACCGCTGGGATTCGGTACGGTCCCCTGCCGAATGCGAACAGGGCGTTGTACCAATTGGTGAGCCTTTCCCGGCCATGGAAGCTTTCGTCGCTGACGAAGATTTACGGGAGGTAGAACCGGGCGCGCCTGGTGAACTTCTGATGACCGGACCGCAGCTAAGTCTGGGATACTGGCGAGACGAGGATAAGACCAAATACGCATTTGTGACTCCGCCCGGTAAACACTGTACTTACTACCGAACCGGCGACCGTGTTCGGCGTCCGCTTCATGGAAGACCAATGGTCTATCTGGGGCGGATGGATAACCAGGTCAAAATCCTCGGCCACCGGGTTGAGCTCGGCGAGGTCGAGGCAGTTGTGCGCGAGGTGTCGGGTGTGGACGGTGCGGTTGCCGTTGGCTGGCCAGTGACTCCAAGCGGAGCTGCCGGGATTGAGGTTTTCCTGCAGGCCGAACGGGCGGACATGCGCTCCTTGCAAAGCCGCATTGCAGCACGGCTACCTGCTTACATGGCGCCGCGCCGGATTCACCTGCTGGCGGCAATTCCTCTCAACGCCAACGGAAAGTTTGACCGGAAGGTGTTGATCCAATGTTTGGAGCGTACCTGCGGCGCGGCGACCCCGGCCGCGCCCGAGGAAGAACACAGGTTAATAATTGACCAGGGCGTTGTACCGACCGGGCACTCTCAGAGATCCCAACCCCTGTCGGCATAGGCAGGCACACGCTCGAATGTTATGAGTCAGCCTACAATGCATCACGTTCGCGAATACCTCGTGAATCGGTACCGGTCGCAAATACAGGCAGTGGGGCTTGAGCCGGAAAAGATTCCAGATGAATTCGATTTCCTGAAGGAGTCGATCATCGACTCATTGGGTATTCTGGAGCTCGTGACAGCTATCGAGGAGCACTTTGGCGGGCATATTGATTTTGAGGAATTACCTGCGGAACACATGACTGTTCTAGGCCCGCTAGCTGCGCACGTCGAGGCCAAGCTCGCGGAGTGGGATAGAACGTTATCTGATGGCCAGAGCCTGGCGGAGCTTCCCAAAGCCCTCCTGCGCCTGAAGAAGCAGCCGGTCGAGGTTTGGCTAGCGACGACTGATCGAAGCATTCGAAAGGGTTTGATGGGGGTCGAGGCGGACGCAATCAAGCCGCTGCCGGATGGCACGGAGCGTGGAATGCTTTTTGTGTTCCAGACCGAGCGACCTCTGTCGTTCTGGATGTTCAAGACCATCGTGCCGCTGGATATCATTTATATTGATTCGCGGAGGCGCATCGTAAATAGCTACTCGGCACAACCCCTCGAGACTCGTTTGCTCTATCCTTCCCGGCGCCCGGCTCAATATGTGTTGGAAGTTCGCTCCGGTTTAGCGGACCGACTGGCCTTGGAATCAGGCGACTTGCTTGCTCTGCCCGAACTTTCGTCAACCAAGTGATCACGGCGTAAAGATGAGCTCGAGCGCAGTTCTTTCGGTCAGGGCCAATCCAATGACCCCTGCGAATTCCGAGGTGTCCCTCGGGCAAGGCGGTTGGCCAGAGGAATTACTCCAGCCCCTGCAGAACGGATTTCTGGCTTCGGCAAGGGTTTCTCCTGACCGGCCCGCATTAGAGGTCTCCGGCAGGCGCATCCCTTACAGTGAATTGCGGAACTGGGCCGCGAGCCTCGCAGCTACCCTGCAAGCAGCCGCGCCAGCCGACCCGGCATATACAGCGGTCTATGCGTCCCGCAGTCCCGCTGCCTACTGTGGGATACTTGCGGCGTTGCTGCGTGGCCACGGTTACGTCCCGCTTAATCCGCGCTTCCCTGCGGACCGCAACGCATTCTTCCTGCAGCGAACGGGGGCGCAGGCGCTGATCGTGGACGCTGAGGGAGAAAAGACACTCGGGCACCTCATTGGTGATTCCGAGGGGCTCATTATCGTTTTGCCGCACCGCCCGTCGGTGTCGGATTTACGAGCAAAGTGGCCCCAACACCGGTTCGTTGGCGCCAACGAATTGCGGACCGCCGCCGAGTGGCGCCAACCCGAAGTCGAGTTGGATGCGGTGGCCTATGTGCTCTTTACCTCCGGCAGCACAGGAGAACCGAAAGGAGTGATGATTACTCACCGGAACATATCTCACCTCCTGAGAACAATGGTTAGCCGGTACAAGATGGATGCGAACGACCGTGTGTCCCAATTCGCCGATCTAACGTTTGATCCTTCTGTATTTGACGTTTTTGCGGCCTGGGAATGTGGTGGCTGCGTTTGTTGTCCAGACGCCAAGACGCTACTCAACCCCTCATCGTTTCTTGTTGAGAATGGGATAACAATTTTTCAGTCAGTCCCATCAAATGGGCTTTTGATCAAGCGCCTCGGCGGTCTAAAACCAGGGCGGTTCCCCAAACTGCGAGTTTCCCTGTTTGGCGGAGAGGCGCTGCCGATGGAACTGTGCCGGGATTGGCAAGCTGCGGCCCCCAATTCGATCCTTGAGAACCTCTACGGACCAACCGAGGTGACGATCAATTCCACTGCTTACCGATGGCACAGCGAAACGTCCCCCGCAGAATGTGAACATGGATTTGCGCCCATCGGGGCGCTTCTGCCGGGGGTGCAGGGTATGGTCGTGGACGAGGAATTCAGCCAGGTGGCGGACGGCGAGAAAGGGCAATTCTTACTCGCAGGGCCCCAGCGCACCCCTGGCTATCTGGGCGACTCGGCACGGACAAAAGGAGCCTTCGTGATACCGCAAGGAGCACGTGAATCGTACTACCGGACCGGCGATCTCGTGTCAAGGGTACCAGGTAAGGGCTACTATGCCTACCATGGACGGTTGGATTTTCAGGTTAAGGTCTTCGGGATGAGGATTGAGCTTGGTGAAGTCGAAGCAGCGCTGAAAGCGGCCACGGGTGGGGCGGAAGCCGCGGCGATCGGGTGGCCGGTTACACCCACTGGGGTCGGAGGCATTGTCGCCTTCATCGCTGGCCCGGCAAGGCCCAAAAATCAAGATCAGGTGAAGGAAGCGCTGCGGCGCCGCCTTCCACCACAGATGGTACCGAGGGCAATTCGTTTTTTGGAGAAACTCCCCTTGAACCATAACGGAAAGATTGACCGCTTGGCGCTTCGCCGGTCGCTGGATTCAAGTGTATGACAGAAGGAATTGTCTTTGGGACAAGAAACAGGATCCTGCAGATCCTGGCGCGGCTGGCCCCGGGCGCGAAGACCTGGCGGGTCCGGCTACACCGTTGGCGAGGGGTCAACATTGGCAAGGGTGTTTGGATAGGGTACGACGCTGTCATCGAAACGGCCTGCCCGCATCTTGTAACGATTAAGGATCGAGCGTCTGTGGGCATCCGCGCAACGATCATCGCGCACATGCGCGAATACGACTCGGTGACGATCGAGGAAGATGCGATTGTTGGTCCAGGAGCCATCGTTCTGCCCAATGTGACAATCGGCCACGGCTCTGTCGTGGCGGCCGGGAGCGTGGTTACGGCCTCGGTGCCCCCGATGACGCTCGTGCAGGGAAATCCAGCCAGACCAGTTGCCAGGATAGGTGTGCCGCTGCGCATGGACGTTTCGCTGAAGGAATTCTCCAAAGCGCTAAAACCGATCAAATCGCCGGCGTCCGTTGAGCCTCGGCCATCCACTGATGGAGATTTTGAGCCGGATCGGTTTTCTCAACAGCCCGGCCGCCACCACTGAGCCTGCCCACCCAATCAGCACAGGTGAAGATCATCCATAACTCGAGATCATCTCACAACCTGGCACGCCTTGCCAGTCTGGCGAGGTTCCTTGGCATTGAGCCAGAGGATGCCCCAGTAACGAACTTTCAGTCCCTGGCACGCGCGGTGGACAGCGCAATGTCGGCCCCCGTTGCCTGCGCTGCTTTCGATTTGGAAAGCTTGGCGGGGATCTGCACCACAGGCGAGGCGCAGCAAATCGCTGCGCTACTCCGAGACTCCCATGCCGCGGTTCTGCTTTTGAGCACGGCGCCTGACCCTGCCCACCAGCTTACGCAGTTCCTGACTGGCGGGGCAGTTCAAGGGACTGACTATCACGGGCGCCCTAACACGGTGTCGTTTCCACCGACTCCCGACCGTCTTAGTTCCGAGCTTTCTGGCCAAACCTTTCCCAGGAAGAGCGCGGACGCACTGACGCTAAAACTCTGCCCGGGCGGGGACGTCGATGTCCTGATGAGTCTGGAGCGCCGCCCGTCGTTTGTCCGGGCCCGCGTGGGCCGGACAAATGCCTTTGTATGGAGCACCCCACGCATCTTCGACATCCACCGGCCTTTGAGCGCAGAGAAGGAGTTCGAGGAGGTCCCGGATGAATATATCCCCGCCGTCATTTTCTTGAGACACGCTTACGCCGACCGGTGCTGGCACAATCCAGATCCCGGGGCAGGCATGGTGATCGACGATCCACTCCTGAGAAAACGGTACGGTTTCATAAATTTCGCCCGACTGCTTCAGTCGGCCAGAAGTGGCCACTTCTGTGTAACCTTGGCATTTATTCCCTGGAATCACTGGCGCAGCCGGCCGAAGCAGACAAAACTTTTTCAGGACCACCACGATTGCTTCGGTATCTGCGCGCACGGATGCGATCACACGAAGGGTGAATTTAGATCGGACGACTACCAGGATTTATTGGGCAGGAACTTTGTGGCCCGGCAGCGAATGGACCGGCATAGGCAGCGGACCGGGTTGGAATTTGAACCTCTGATGGTCTGCCCTCAGGAGCAGTATTCACTGGAGGCCATGAGGGCCTTTGCAGATAGTCGTCAGTTCCTGGCGTTGGTCTGTACTGCCTGCATGCCGCGCGACTTGGAGAGGCCGTCCGTGACCGGTGCTGACATACTGCTTCCCGCCCAGGACTCGTTTTTTGGATTTCCAGTATTTAAGCGGCATTACTGGAAGGAGATATCAGTCTTCGCCATGAGTCTTTTTCTTGGGAAGCCAGCGATTTTGGTGGAGCACCACGACTTTTTCCGACGCGGTACCGCCGGCGTGGAAGCGTTCGCTTCCGGTTTGATCAAACTCCGCTCCCAGGTCAGATGGACATCGCTCGTCGAAATGGCCATGCGGACGCACTTTCGGCGGCGGGTCGGCGAAGGTGTCCACCAAATCCGGTTCTTCACCGACGCCTTTAAGCTGGAGCACAACAGCCCTGCTGCTGCTGAATACCATCTGGTCAGAAGACTCCCACAAACGACTTTGGTTCACAGTATCAACGTGGATGGGGAGGCAGTCCCATTCGATCGTAAGAACGATTGGCTCACATTCAATGTGCTGGCTAAGGGTCCAGGCACACTCCAAGTCCAGGTCACCGTTCCTCCGGTCAAGTCGGCGGCCACGCGTGCCGCCGGGGTCAGGTATCATGCGGCAGTTGCCCTTCGGCGCGGCCTATCCGAGATTCGCGACAACGTGATCGCGCGTAGCGATCTTGCGCTTCGGGTCGGCAGATCGGTGATGAGTGCCCTTCAACAAAACTCAAGCTGATTTTTCCCTGCAACATGGTCAAAGCCAGTCTAAACCCCTGAAGCGCCAGAAGCCTGCCGGTGGGAACAGTCCTCTGGCGGGCGACCACCCATTCCGGAGCGGATCCTCCCCATCATGATCCAACTTGAAGAAATCAACGTAAAAAGATCGCTTGTGGTTCTGGATGCGCTGCGCCGGGGCGAAAGAACGGTTGTACTCTCGCGCCGGCTTTCAGCGGGCGCGACCCCGCATAACGGGCTGGCGTTGTCTCTCTAGCGAATGAGCTCTAACATCGAATCCCACTACGTAAAGGGTACGTGCCGACCAGTAGCCGTCTATTACGTCTGCGGCAATAAACTCATCGTCGAGGGGCGAGTCGTAAGGATTGCCCGCCTCAAGGACGAATACGAAGCAGATATTTCGGACCCGGAGGCTATAACAACGGGTCTGCGCGCGTGCGGATGTGAGGCGGACCTCCTAACGTTCTGGGACCGGGTCCCCTGCAGTACACGGTACCCGTACCTGTGCCAGAGGGAGACTCACGCCCTGCTCCCCGTGCAGACCTACGACCATTGGTGGAATGAACAGATCGATCGACAGATGCGAAAGTTAGTCCGGCGTGCGTCGAAGCTCGGCGTAGAGGCGCGGGTCGAGGAATGGAATCCGGAGCTTTTGCGGGCAATAAAGAACATTTTCGACCAAACCCCAGTCAAGCGGAACAAGCCGTTCTGGCACTACAACAGACCGCTCGACCAGCTTCGCGCCGAGCTTGAACAGGATCTATTGAATACCGAATTCATCGTCGCACGGTTCTGCGGCGAGGCCATAGGCTTCGTAAAAATGATATACAGGGACAAGTTCGCCGACCCAGTGCTGTTTCTCTCTATGCCCATGCACTACGACAAACTTCCGAACAACCTCCTGATGGCTAAAGCCGTCGAGAGATGTGCGGCGAAAGGGCTACCCTTCATCCATTATTCCGCGTGGCGGCTAGGCCAACACGGCGACTTTCTTCGGCGGAACGCTTTTGAAAAGTTCCCCGTTAACCGTTATTTTGTGCCGCTAAACGCGAGGGGCAAAATCATTCTCCTGGTGGGCGGGCACAGGCACCTTTGGGATCTTGTCCCCGAGTCGCTGAAGATGGGGTTGTTACGAGTCAGGGGCTCCGTACATCGATTAGCGATTTGGCTCAAGAGCGCGACTTGCGGAGAGGAGCGCAGCCCAAGAAACGCTGCCAGCTAAGACGTGCGCGAGAGTACGCAGGAAGAGGCAGACTGCCCCCGAACAACCACATGGACGCGACAAAGACGCTGCTAGGCATCATAGCGATGTGCCCGTTCTCGTGCTTCAAGGTGAGGGCGTACCGGCTGCTAGGTGCCGACATGGAACGCAGCGTGTACCTTGCACCGGGAGTCGTCATCGTTTGTAGGCGGCTAGGGAATCTTAAAGTAGGTGCCTCGAGCTCCCTTGGCCTTAACACGAAGATATTCTGCGAGCGCGCGACTATTGGTCGCCGTGTCTGCATCGGAGGCGACTGCAACATCCGCGGTGAGGGAAACCTGTGGGTTGGGGACGACGTTTTCATCGGTGTGGGGTGCATCCTTGACTGCAAGGGTGAGCTTCTGATTAGCGAGGGTGTGCAGATCGCACCCGGCGCGCGCATTCTCACACATGACACAAGTGGAAATTTCTACTTTAGGAAGCCACTTCACCCGGAAACCACACGGGTGCTGGCGCGCGCTTACATAGGAACCGGTGCAATACTGCTTCCTGGCGTAACCGTTGGCTGCGAGGCCACCGTTGGAGCTGGGGCGGTAGTGACGAAGAGCGTTGCCCCAAGACAAACCGTCGTAGGCGTTCCTGCGAGACGCGTTCAGAAGAAACGCGGGATACCCGATCCGGTCTTGGGATCCGGCGATCGCCAATGGACCGAGGTTTAACAGAGGCCAGCGAGGCGGGCCGGCCTCGATAAGAGGCGGCGGCAGCGATTCTTAATCTGACGCAAATCGTATGCGCAGCCCAATATTTATAGTCGGGCTACACCGTAGCGGCAGCACGGTGTGGCACAATATTCTATCGATGTGCCCCGGAATAATGAGACTAACTGATCCGCGGTTTCTCGGGGACAGAGGACACTACAGCTTTCAGTATTTCCTTAGAAAACGGGCCGGCAACCTTTCGGTCGATACAAACGTCCATGAGCTGGTAAAAGCGTGCTTCGCAAGGAGAGGCGTGCCTGGCTTGGATTCTACATTTTGGCGCTTCGAGAACATCGAAGCAGCGGCAAATCCGCTTCTCCAGCAAGAGATCGTTCGCAGGATCATTCAGTCAGACCGAGCCCTTGGCTCAATCGCGAGGATATTTCTGGAGGAGATCACTCGATTTAGCGGCTACGAGCGGGCCTGTGTTAAGTTCCCGGTAGACATCAATCACATAAGACAATTGATGGAATGGTTCCCTGAATGCAAGATAATGCATATAACCAGGGATCCGAGGGCCATGGCGATGTCCAAGACCAATGACCCGTCAGGAACCGCGCTCCGGGTGCAACAGCACCCTCGGTTGGCTCGGATTATTAGGAAAGTGGCCGTGTGGTCGGTGATAGCACGTTACCGACGTGCCTCCCTGATTCACCTCCGGTACCGACACCTGCCCAATTACAAGCTTTTCCGCTATGAAGACTTGCTGGCAGATCCGGAGCCAACGTTGCGAGACGTGTGCGCCTTCATCGAAGCTCCTTATGGTCCAGCTCTACTCCATCCCGAAACCGGGATCCATCAGCACCAGCCGTCCAGCCTGACAGGCAAGCAGCAAAAAGCCCTCGATGCGAAAGCCGCAGTCCGCTGGAGATCAACAATTACACGCACCGATAATTTCCTCATCTCGATCCTGACCGGGCCCAGCATGAAGCGGTTCGCCTACAACCCGGAAAAACATCCGATCTTCAATGTTGATCAGCGGAGCCTTCGCACGAGCGGAGAAGCGATAACGGTGGTCTAGCCCAACATTAGGACGACTCAATGCCTCCTCTACTTGCACTGTCGTTGACTGGAGCCTTTATCTGTTGGCTCCTCGCCAGAGAGTCGCGAGAGAAGCCCGAAATGGTGCAGTCGCTCCGGGTACCACTGGTCTGGTTGCTCCTGATCGGCTCCCGTCCACCGAGCCAGTGGCTGAGTCTGCGCTGGTCGTTGGGGGCTTCAAATCCCGAGGAAGGAACGCCTATTGACGCCGCGGTGTTCCTTGTTCTCATAACGGCCGGCGTGTATACTTTGAAAAAAAGAAATCTGCGTATTCAGTGGCTATTCGCAGCTAACCTATGCGGAGCTTGTTACCTGCTCTATTGCCTCGTTGCAACGTCCTGGTCTGATTTTCCTCTGATCGCGCTAAAGCGCTGGTTCAAGATGCTCGGCAACCCTGTGATGGCCCTTGTCGTCCTTAGCGCTGGAGACCCGGTCGAGGCAATAAAGAGCCTGATCAGGAGGTGGGCGTACGTGCTGATTCCGCTTTCGATTACTTTTATTAAGTATTTCCCTGACCTTGGTCGTGGTTGGGACGATTGGACCGGGGCGGCATTCAACATGGGCGTGACAACGAGCAAAAATGGGCTAGGGTGCGTGTGTATGGTCTCTGGCCTCTTCTTCTTCTGGAACCTTTTGAAGACCTTACAGGGAGAACGCACCAAAGATCGGCGTAACGAGATCCTCCTTTCGATAGCTTTTTTGTACATGATCGCCTGGCTCCTTAAGATGGCGCATTGCTCAACCGCCCTCGTCGCGTTGGCAGCGGGGTTGGCTACGATGGTTTTTCTCGGCTTGCCCTGGGCTAACAGGCGATCCGCGGGCGCGTATCTCTTGGCCGGAGCAGTTTGTCTTGTCCTAGCCGAGCTTACTTTCGGAATTTCCTCAAGCCTCGTCGGCTTTGTCGGTAGAGACTCTACGTTGACCGGGAGAACCGGCTTGTGGAACGAACTGCTCGCGTTCAGGGTAAACCGCTTCTTCGGAGCAGGTTTCGAAAGCTTTTGGCTTGGCAAACGATTGGAAAAATTGTGGGAGGTGCACTGGTGGCAGCCTAACCAGGCCCACAATGGCTACCTGGAAACGTACTTGAACCTCGGCGCGGTCGGCGTTCTGCTCCTTGGCCTCTTCATGTTCGCAGCGTTTCGCAAGATTAACATTCAGCTCCTTGAAAGGTTTGAGCTCGCTCGCTTCCGGCTAAGCGTTCTGGCCGCCATTGCTTGTTTCAACTGGACAGAGGCTGGCCTTAAAGGAATCCACCTGGTGTGGTTTCTGTTTTTTCTGATAGCCTTCGAGGTTGGCTACGCCATTGAGCCCGTGTCCGGGCGAGTTGGCGACTACACGGTTTCCGGCCCCGAGGCCGCGCAATGCACACAACCCGCCACTGCAACACGTGCCTTTAGCTCGCTCCTGGGTCACGTGCAGAGCTATTTCCCATGAGCACCTACTGCGATCCTGTACCCACGGTGGACGCCCGAAATGGTCAAACTAACCTCCTCGGCGTAATGCTCTTGCTTTTCGTGCTCGTGATTGAAGTGCCCTGCTCTTATGCAGCGGTTATCACAGCGTCAAGTCCTTCGCTCTCCGACGTCGCGGCAGCGGTGGCCTTGGCCAAAAACGGCGACGGAGTCCTTGTCCCCGCCGGGACATCGGTGTGGACCGCCAAACTTGTCATCACAAACGGGATTGTGCTCCAAGGGGCCGGCATGGGCAGCACCATCATAGTTGACGAGGTCCCCAGGAGCGGGCCGACGCCCTACCTGCTTGGAGCGACACTTGGCATTACGCCATGGCCTTTTCGGCTCACTGGGTTCACCTTCCGAGGTGGGGTGAGCAACACGGCCAACGCGGACTATTTGATACGTTTTGATGGCCGGTGCCACACGGCACGCATTGACCACTGTCGTTTCTCATATCTTCATGGCAGCTATGTGAGGTTTACGGGCGAGATCTACGGAGTCGTAGACCACTGCATATTCGAGGGCAGTCACACGATCTTTATCACTGTCCTCCACGATGGGTGGAACGGTGGTTCTTGGGGAGACAGATCGTGGGCCGACGATTCCTACTTCGGCAGCGCCAAATTCGTATTCGTGGAGAATAACTCTTTTTATGACTCCATAGGCTATCCAGGTGTCGACGATTGCTTTGGAGGGGGACGATTGGTGCTCAGGTTTAACACCTGCACGAACACGATCCTTCCTGGCGGCCACGGAACGGAATCGTCTGGGCGCTACCGCGGCATGAGGGCGATCGAGGCTTACAACAACATGGTCATAGTAAGTAACTCCCTCTCGCTCGGCCAGTTCAGGAGTGGCACGGGGCTGATATTTAGCAACACCTACATTGGTCCCTTTTCCAGTGCTGGGTGCGTAATGGCCTGCTACAGAATGTTTGCGTGGTACCCAAGCTGGGGTTGGGCCGCTGGCGTGACTAATTTCCCGTTCTCTGGTGCAGCTTTGGATTCCAATGCCCCCGGCGCTCCTTTCGCAAGAGGCGTTCACGCCGGCACGAACGGCAGCGCTCTCCTACTCGATACAAACGCAAACTGGACTGCCAACCAATGGGCCGGTTATTCGATCGTCGATACAAATACGGGTCTGGGTGGATTTATTCAATCTAATACTAGCAATGCCATCTATTTTGGCAGCGATAATGCCGACTTCCAGCTCCGGACCAACGCGACCTTCAATACGGGTGACGGCTACTGGATTACGAAAGTGCTCATCGCGCTGGACCAACCCTGCAGGGGCAAAGGGGACCTTTTGACGGGCTACCCGCCGTACAACACGGCGACTGGAGCTCCGTCCTGGCCTCGAGAGGCTTCCGACCCAGTGTACGCATGGAGTAACACAGTAAACGGATCTTCTTACACGATCACAGCGCAAGTTCCGACCATGCAGCCCAATCGGGATTTTTATAACGATACAATAAAGCCTGGGTACAAACCATACACCTACCCTCACCCGTTGGTTACGTCGAATCTCCCGGTTGGGGCCGGAAACCTCCGGATCAAGGCAGGCCCTTAGCAACAAACTTCTCAGAAAACAATCCAATCTGGGGCACTGGGCAGCTCCACGATACGTAAGAACCGCGGCAGGTCATTTCACTCAGCAAACCAAACAGACAATGCCAGGAATTGCGGGTATAATAACGAAGCGTCCCGGGCAGGAGGAACCATCCAAGCTCTCGTCCATGCTGGGAAGCATGCAAAACGAGGCATTTTACAACTCGGGGAATTATCGCGACACCGCTCTTGGACTCGAGGTTGGTTGGGTGACACAGCGAGGCTCGTTCTCGGATTGCTTACCGATCTGGAACGAGCGAAAGGATGTTTGCCTATTTCTTGCCGGAGAGATTTTTTCCGATCCGGACGAAATTCGGGCTTTGAAATCAAATGGGCACACGGTCCCAGCCGAAAATGCAAGTTATCTAGTGCACCTCTACGAGGAAATCGGCAGCGACTTTGTTCAGCACCTCAACGGCTGGTTTTCGGGAGTCCTGTTTGATTCCTCCCGAGAAAGAATCTTTCTGTTCAACGACCGCTTCGGAATGGAAAGAATATACGTCCATGAGGACGAGTCCGCGTTTTACTTTGCATCAGAAGCTAAAGCCCTTCTTAAGGTCCTGCCCAGGACCAGGGAATTAGATCCGCGAGGCGTTGGCGAGCTTTTGGCCTGCGGCTGCGTCCTGCAGGACCGCACCCTGTTTTCCGGCATCTCTGTGATGCCGGGAGGATCGGTCTGGACCTTCCCGGGGACCGAGCCGGTGCGCCGAGAGCGGTACTTCAGGAGAGAGGCTTGGGAGGAGCAGCCAAAGTTGTCCCCGCAGCGGTTCTACCAAGCACTTAAGGACACCTGGGGACGGATCGTTCCGCGCTACGCCCGCGAGGGGGAACGCGTGGCGTTATCTTTGACAGGCGGCGTTGACAGCCGGATGATCCTGGCGTGGATTAACCCCCAGCCAGGCGCGTTGCCCTGCTACACGTGGAGTAGCAAATATCGCGAATGTTTTGACGTCCTGCTTGCGCGCCGATTGGCCACCATTTGCGGGCAGTCTCACGAAGCTATCTCATTGGACGACACATTCCTTGGGGACTTTCCAGATCTCGCTGAAGAAGCGGTTTTCGTCAGCGACGGGACCGCAGGTGCCGTTGGAGCGATCGATCTGTATTTGCAGCGCAAAGCGCGGAGGATTGCGACTGTGCGTCTGACAGGAGGCTTCGGAAACGAATCCTTAAGAAGGAAGGTCTCTTTCAAGCCTGGGCGGCTTTCGGCCCGGCTGTTCGCCCCCGAGATGGTGAAGCATGGCGAGACTGCGACTGCCACCTACGGCCAAGAGTTGCATGGAAATCGGGCCTCCTTTTGCATTTTCAAGCAAGCGCCTTGGCATGCATTTGCAACTTTTGCGTTGGAACGATCCCAACTCGTTCTTCGGACCCCGTACCTTGATAACGAGTTGGTTGCCCTTTCGTACCGAGCACCCACAGAATGCTTAAATGTTTTCCTTTTTCTCAGGCTCATCAGCGATGGGAATCCCGCCCTCGCCGAAATGTGGACAGATAGAGGCTTCAGTCTGCGACCCTCTCTTGGGACGAAGCACCTTCGCCGCTGGCTTCAGGAGTTCACTTTCAAGGCCGAGTACGCTTACGATGGCGGGATGCCCCAGTGGCTCACCAAGGTTGATCATGTCTTTGCCCCATTGCACCCGGAGCGGCTATTCCTAGGTCGCCACAAGGTGGCCCACTTTCGAAAGTGGTACCGCGACGAGCTGGCCCCATACATCAAGGAAGTTCTCCTCGACGACGCGGCGCTGAACAGGCCGTACGTTGAGGCCAAAGGACTTAGACAAATCGTACAAGATCACATTGCCGGAAAAGGCAATTTCACGCAAGACCTCGACAGAATCCTCTCAATCGAGCTCGTGCAAAAATGCCTGCTGAAACAGTGAGCAAAGAGAAGTACGAACCACCCATTTTCGTCGTGGGCTTGCCGAGAACGGGGAGCACCCCTTGGAGCTTACGATCGCGAAAAGCCCAGGCGTCCTGTAGTTATTCTAAGCCCATCCTGCGAAACAGAGCCACAGCGAGCGGCGCTGGGATTGTCGCCTAACTCAGATCCTGACGTGCTGGTCGATAACCACCTTTCGGGGCATGGGTGCCTTGTTATCGGGGGGACAAGTAAAGCTGGCACCACCTCAGTCTTCGATTACCTACAGATGCACCCGCAGATCTGGCCCTCGAGGGCGAAGGAAACCAGGTTTTTTTTGGATGCCGATTATCCGCTGAAATCGGAGAAACGTTATCACGCTGATGGTTCCGAGGCTTACCCTTCGTTTTTTGACAACAGGGTACCAGGAGCCAAGTGGAAACTCGAAGCAACGCCGGATTACTTGCATTCACCGGGGACCGCAATGGCAATGCGGGAAGCGTTATCGAATGTGGGCTTCATCTTCGTTCTGAGGGAGCCCGTCTCGAGATTGGTGTCGTGGTTTCGCTTTGGCCAGGCGATGAACGAAATCCCAGCGGGTATGACCTTTGACCACTATGTTCAGGCGCAGTACAAGGAGTCGGCGGCTGGTGTTGTACGCGTCAGGCATCCGGCTTTCCGCGCGCTCCACCAGGGCCGTTATTCGTCCTGCCTGAAGCCTTTTGTCGAACTGTTTGGACTGGAGCATGTCCAGGTGCTGTTTTACGAGGACCTAAACCGAGACCCGCTGTCATTTATGATCTCTGTTTGCAGAAAAGCGGGTATTGATGAATCGTACTTTCAGAACTTCTCCTTCCGCGTCCTCAATAAAAGTGTGCAAGTCCGAAATCCTTTGCTGCATGTTGCCTATTGGCAGGCCAAAGAACGGCTCCGCGGGTGGGCCACGCACGTCCCGCGCGTCCGGGGTTGGCTCCGGCGGGCGCGGCGTAAAGCGGACGACGTTTACCGGCGATTGAATGTGGTTGAAAACGGCGAAGTGAGAATGTCGGCGACCACAGAGAGATTCCTCCGCGATTTCTACAGCGATGAGGCTGCGAATTTGCGAGAGCTGACCGGCGCTCAAGCACCCTGGCCACCCACACCCTCTGCCGCGAGCGTATAAGCAGGAGGAGCGAGAATGAACCTGTTGATTGTTAAACTCGGCGCGACCGGGGACGTTGTTCGCACCACGCCGCTACTGAATCGGTTGCCGGGGCGGGTGACATGGCTGACGGCCGTGAAGAACGCGGTGCTTCTCCAGGGACTCTGTTTAGAAAGCAGAGAGCAGAAAGTAGAAAGCGGAAATTGGGAGCGGGAAAAGGAAGACGGAAGACGGAAGACGGAAGACGGAGGTCTGCGTTGTCTCGCGTGGGAGCAGCGGCACGTGTTGCCGGATATTACCTACGACCTCATCATTAACCTGGAGGACAGTCTCGAGATTGCACAGTTTCTCAAGAGGCTTAAGTACAAGCAGCTCTTCGGAGCCTATGCTGATTCTGACACTATGCTCGATTACACTGACGATTCGAGCGACTGGTTTGACCTCAGCCTGATTAGCAAGTTCGGTCGGGAGGAAGCGGATCGGCTGAAATTCCTGAATCGAAAGACTTATCAGGAACTGATCTTCAGTGGCTTGGGGCTGAAGTTTAACGGAGAGAAATATCTGTTGCCGGAACCGGTTGAAACAGGGTTAACGGGCGATGTGGCGATTGCGCCTGAAGCCGGGCCGGTCTGGCCGATGAAGCGATGGGCCTACTTCGGAGAATTGCAACGGAAGCTGGAAGCCAATGGGCTGACCGTAAACGTATTGCCGATCAGACCCTCGCTGCTTCAACACTTGTCCGACGTGCGAAACCACCGATGCCTGGTTAGCGGTGATAGCCTGCCGATGCATAAGGCGCTGGGAACCGGCACACCGTGCGTCACTCTTTTTACCTGCACCAGCCCGTGGGAAATTTATGATTATGGTCTGCAGAAGAAGATAGTGTCGCCTCTGCTCGAGGAGTTCTTCTACAAGCGGGGCTACGATCGCCGGGCAACTACGGCGATCAGCCTGGAGGAAGTGCTCGACGCCGTCATGGCCCAGCTCACAGCGCCGGTGCCGTGAAACGCAAAACGTAGAACGTAAGACGGTGAACGGAAAGTTTAACAGGAGCGAACAGAGAACTCTTTCTCCGTTGCCTCCGTTATCTTCTGTTAAAGCCGCCGAGGTGGTTAAACCCCTTTCGCGTATTTGGCGTATTTCGCGGTCAAAATGAGTCCCCTTTGCTAGCTCCGTTACGTTCCGAGAGAGATTGCAGATCTGTTGAACCGCTTATCGACACTGATTCACACTAATGGTTCAAAGCACAGACAACAATCAGAAGGCGACGCTGCCATCCGCTCGCCCGGTCGATTGGCAACGTATGACATGTCGGGACGACGGAACACGCGACACGGAGCAAGGAACGCGGAACGCGAATCACGCAACCAGCATCCAGCATCCAGCATCCAGCATTTCTCCCTCAACCCTCAACCCTCAACGGTCTGAAAGTGTCGAGTCTCGCGTGTCGCGTGACCAGAGTCCATCCGCCGCCTTCGGTCGTCGGTCTTCTGTCCCTGAACGCTCAACTCTTAACCCTCAACCCTCAACTATCCACGTTTCCCTGCTCACCGCCGGCTATGACAAGCCTTATGCGCTCGGCATCGCGTCAGCGCTGACCTCGGCGGGCGTACACTTGGACTTTATCGGCAGCGATGATCTGAACGTCCCGGAACTTCGGAACGATGGACGGCTACGATTTCTGAATCTGCGCGGGTCATCAGCAGCGAACGCCAGTCTTACGGCGAAGGTAGTGAGGGTATTAAGGTACTACAGCAACCTTGTCCGATATGCGGCCGGGTCGAACCCCAGGATTTTCCATATCTTGTGGCACAACAAATTCGAGTTTTTTGATCGGACGTTGCTGCTGTTGTATTACAAGCTTCTCCGCAAGAAATTGGTTTTCACCGCGCACAACGTGAATGCCGGGAAGCGAGATGGAAATGATTCCTGGCTCAATCGGGCATCGTTGAGAATCCAGTATCGCTTGTGCCACCACATCTTTGTTCACACTGCGAAGATGAAACAGGAGCTGCTCGGTGACTTTGGTGTGGCGGAGTCGAAGGTCAGTGTCACTCCGTTCGGGATCAATAATACCGTCCCGAACACAACCCTGGCCTCTGCACAGGCAAGGACGCAGTTGGGCCTGGGCGGCGCGGACAAAGTGATCCTCTTTTTTGGCAACATCGCCCCGTATAAAGGCCTCGAATACCTCATCTCAGCCTTCACGCGACTGGCAATGGACGGAAGTCCAAAGTCCAAAGTCCGAAGTCCGAAGTCTTTCGCGCTCGTTCGCGACGGCGAGTCAGATGGGAGAGGGATCAAGGGTGAGGGCAATTCCGCGGACCCTCAACCTTCAACTCTCAACCATCAACTCTCTTGCAACTACCGCTTGATCATCGCCGGCAACCCGAAGAACTGCGACCAGTATTGGGCCGGCATCCAACAGCAGATCGCTCGGAGTCGCGTCCATGACAAAATTATTCAGCGGATTGAATATGTTCCAGACGAGACGACAGAGGTGTATTTCAAAGCTGCCGACGTTTTAGTCTTGCCCTACGTTTACATCTTCCAAAGCGGTGTGCTGTTTTTGGCTTACAGTTTCGGACTGCCGGTGATCGCGGCGGACGTGGGTTCGTTGAAGGAAGAAATCATCCAAGGAGAGACTGGCTTTGTGTCCAGGCCTAATGATGCCGCAGACCTTGCTGAGACGATTGAGAAATATTTCCGAAGCGATTTGTATCGGCAGTTGGACGGCCGCCGGGCATCCATCCGCGCTTACGCGAATGACCGATATTCCTGGACCAAGGTCGGTGCCATAACAACGAGGGTCTATTCTGATCTCTTACAAGGCAGTGACGTCGTAGCATCGGGTGTTGCGACAACGAATGCCGGAGCCGTAGCAGAGGCAGAATGAACAGCGAGAATTCCAGTACGATGGGGTTCCAAAATGCGGCTGCGGTAGCGCCCAGGGTCTGCGTGGAGGGTACAACGCAGCTCCGCCGCAGTGCCATCAGAACGATGGGTGCCAACGAACGGCACTTCACGACCGCCCATCTGCTCACAAATCTACAGCATCGCACCGTTTCCAGCGGGCTGATCACGACAATCGCTCAGGGCACCCAGTTCGCATTAAATTTGGGGAGCATTACGGTCCTGGCGCGATTGCTCACGCCGAATGATTTCGGGCTTGTGGCGATGGTTACAACCGTCATGGGGTTCTTGCGGATCTTTAAAGATGCCGGACTTTCGACGGCTACGGTGCAGAAGGAGGGAATTACCCACGCCCAGGTTTCGAATCTCTTCTGGATTAACGTCGCCGTCAGCGGCGCTGTCAGTGTCCTGGTCGCTGCCAGCGCGCCGCTCATCGCGTGGTTCTATCGGGAGCCAAGAATCATTGGTATCACCTTGGCGCTCTCGGTCACGTTTCTGTTGACCGGTTCGACGGTGCAACACCTGGCACTTTTGAACCGCCAGATGCGGTTCAAAGCCATTGCCTGCATCCAGGTCGGCTCCATGCTGGTTGGCGTTTTGGTCGGCATCGGCATGGCATGGTCCGGATATGGCCCGTGGTCCTTGGTCGGCTCAAACCTGGCCATGGCACTTGCCGGGTGTTTATTGACCTGGTCGATTTCCCGGTGGCGCCCGCAGTTCCCCCGGCGACGCAGCGGCACGCGGTCCTTGGTAACCTTCGGCGCCAACCTGGCCGCGGGAAATTTCATCTATTCGCTGGCGCAGGGAACAGACGGACTTCTCATCGGTCGGTTCTATGGATCGGATTCCATCGGCCTCTATTCCCGAGGTGCGGCGTTGCTCATGCGACCGTTGGAGCAGTTTTTTGCCACACTCAACTCAGTCTTCGTGCCGGCGTTATCTCGGCTCCAAGCCGAACCCGAGCGTTATCGCCGGGCCTTTTTGCAGGTTTATGAAGCGATTGCCCTGGTCAGCTTTCCTCTCACTGGTCTGTTCCTGGCACTGGCTCGCCCGTTGACGCTGGTGGTCCTGGGGCCCAAATGGGAAAAAGCGGCTCTCATCCTCGCGAGCTTCACTATGGTCGCGCTTTATTATCCCCTGTTCAACATTTCCTCATGGCTCTTCGCGACGCAGGGTCGAGGCAGGGATTCATTGGTCGGGTTTTGCATTGCGTCCGGTGTTATGGTGGCGTCGTTTGGAGCTGGATTGCCGTTTGGTCCGGCGGGCGTTGCGCTGGCATACTCCGCCTCCTGTTTGTTGATTCAGTTGCCAGTCCGCTATTACATTGCCGGCCGACGTGGTCCGGTCAGCACGGCGGATCTTTGGGTGGGTTTCTTGCGCCATTTACCTTTGTGGGTCGTGGTTTGGGGGGCGACGGGCTTAACCCGAGCATCCTTCAGCACGTCAGCACCGATGACGCAGTTGGTCATTTGCACTCCCATTGGCCTTCTTGCTGGAGCTGCGTTCGTGTGGCTGGTTGATCCCTTACGCCACAGGGCGCTTACCTTGGCGGACGCCCTCAAACGGTTTAAAGGGGCCAACGCATCATCTGCCCAATGAACACTATCATGACCCGTGAGAATGTGATCACCGGCGTGGGCAGCATGGTCAACAAGAGGAGTCCTGTGGCGGCCGTCGAAGCTGGTGAGCATGAGCCACCTCGCAGCGTTTCATCCAAAACGCATTGGGGAATCTTCGTGCGGAGGGAGCGCTGGAGCCTGTCCTATCGTGGCTGGCTGGTGGCTGGCGCAATCTTCCTGTTCGCGGTTTGCTCGCTGTTTTTGAATGCTCACTCTTTTCTCGCGGTAACTCACCGTGTTGAAACGAAAGTCCTGGTGGTCGAGGGTTGGATCAATCGCCACGCAATTGGTGTCGGCGCCACCGAGTTCAAGGCCGGTTCCTACGACCGAGTTTTTACCACTGGTGGACCTGAAAACTACAGCGGGGGGTATGTCAACGATTACCAGACATCAGCCAGCGTGGGTGCAGACCTGCTGGTCAATGTCGGGTTGCCGACTGAGGTTGTTCAAATGGTGCCTTCGCACGTCATCGGCCCGGACCGGACCTACAGTTCCGCCGTTGCCTTGCGGAACTGGTTTCACGAGCACAATGTGCCCGTACAGAGCTTCAACGTCGTTACCGAAGATGCGCATGCCCGCCGCACGCGACTCCTTTTTCAAAAGGCCTTCGGCAACAGCGTCCAGGTCGGTGTCATTTCGGTTCGGAATCCCGATTACAACCCAAAGCGCTGGTGGCGTTCGAGTGAAGGGGTGCGGGAAACGATCGGAGAAAGCCTTGCGTATCTGTACGCACGTATTTTGTTTCATCCGGGGGAGTGATAACTGACCCTACGATGCAAGGAAGGCACGGGCCCACCGGCCATTCAAGTTACATGTCAATTACGACCTTAATCCCGAACGCAGCGACGCCGGAAGCATCGGCGTCTGGTACACCCCTTGGAGACGGCACCGTCTCGACAGGGGCCCACGCGTTGGCTGTGCCGACCTACTGGGAGAAAGCAGCAGCAACGCGGTGGGGTTCCTATCTTACTGAGATCGAGAAGCGAGCGATCTTGCGTGCCGACTCCCTGGCATTGGCCTCCTCGACAATATATCGCCGGCAGTCAGCACTTGAAATCGGTTGCGAGGGAGGCCGCTGGTCAATACTACTTTCGGATCTGGGATGGCAAATGACGTGCGTTGACGTGGACCGTCGAGTCCTTGACGAGTGTCAACGCAAGGTGCCGACGGCAAGATGTGTTCTATCCCGGCCAGTAGATGAAACAATTCCATGCGATTCGGGGTCAATGGCCCTACTGCTCTGCATTGAAGTCGGGGAGGTCATGGAAACGGACTGGTTCCTGGCCGAAGCACATCGGGTCCTGGACCACGGGGGAGTCTTCGTTGGTGTGTGCTGGAACCGCCGGTCATGGCGCGGGATTGCTTGCCGTACGAAATATTTTCTGACGAACGATCGGGATGGGCGGTACTATTACAAACAGTCGTATTCCGGTTGGAAGCGCAAGCTTGTGGAGACGGGCTTCCGGCTGATGCACGAAGAGGGATGCTGCTGGGGACCTTTTGGGAGAAGCAGTAATTCACCGTTGATTCCCCCTTTTACGCGCTGGGAGCGGCTCTGCGGCCTGCATCGGCTGACGGCTCTTAGCCCGTGGGTAGTGTTCATCGCTTGCAAGAAGTGAATCGGCGAGGAGAGTGCTGAGGCGAAGGGTATGGACTTTAAATGGCAGAAGATGACCATCGACGAGTTCGCCGCGTTCGAGCGCATTCTGGACCAGCGGGTAATTGCGAGCGCGGGCAGGTACTGGAGGCGAGTGCGCCCGTTCTTCTTCCGGCCGTTGTTGGCATTCCATGAGTACTGTCCGCAATTGGCAACTGCTCCAAGATCAGCTATCCTCGGTGGATTTCAGCACGCTGTGTCGGATCTTTCCTCAGCAAACTCCTTCCTGAACCTAATGATGTTTGAGAGCCCGCAAAGGTATTCGATCCAGGCTCTTGATTATAATCGAAAGCGACAGATTAAATTGGCAGCGAAACACCTCACCATCCGGGTGATCACGGGCGTGGCTGAATTTAAAGAGGCGGCCTATGGGCCGTATTTGTCATTTTACAACCGAACTAAGTACGGGTACGGCGCCACTCGCCGAAATCCGGATTGTTTTGCGGCATGGGCCGATGCGCTGTTCGGGTCGTCAAAGGGTTTGGTCTTGGGCGGCTATCGAAATGGCGAACTGGGGGCGGTAAGTCTGTCTCAACTGGTCGATAATACCCTGCTCTATTCGACATTCTTTTGTAAACAGGAGTGGCTGCGGCTACATGTAGCAGACCTGATGCTCCACTCGGTGCGGGAGGCGGCCTCCCGATGTGACGTGGTGAAACAAATCTATCTGGGAATGTACAAGGGAAGAGGTGGCGTGGACGCTTTCTACCTGCTTCGTGGCTGCAGGATCATACACAAGCCGGCGTTTCTCTACCTGAACCCGCTTGCGGATCTTCTCCTACGGGGCTGGGTGGGCAGCGAGTATGCGCGATTGTATGGGCGGATTGAAGGTCAGGGAGAGTTCAGAGGGTCAAACGACGATCATAAGAGTTGCTCGCAAAAGACAAAGCTGCTGCCGGCGCGCTCGGGCAGCGGGCACTGTGGATCAGCGAGGATGGCTTCTGTTTTCTGACTGACAGAATGACCTGCAGCCTGCCAATGCCCGAGTTACGCGTGTCGCTCGCGGGTGTGCCTTACTCACGCGGCTCAGTTCGACCCCTGGTGATCGAATGTCGGCACGACGAGCAAGATGACAAGTGGGATGAATTCGTGGAATCTGTCGCTGGCGGACATCACGAACAGACCTCGCTTTGGGGCCAGGTGCGAGCGCAGTACGGATGGCACATCTGGAGGATAGTTGCACTCGAGGATGGCTGCATCGTGGGTGGCGCCCAGGTGCAAACCCGTCGCTTGGGACGGTTTGGCACCGTGGCGTACGTGACGTATGGCCCATGCATCAGCAGGCAAGATCCTGTTTTGGAACGGGCCGTGGTTGGGGCTTTGAAGGACTACGCCAGGCGCTTGGGCTGGGATTTCCTGGCAGTGGGGCTTCCCTACAATGGGCATCATTGGGTGCCTGACCTCACGGCCGCTGGCTTTCTCCAAAAACCACCTCGGTTTCCCCCTAATTTCATGGCAGCCACTTCCGTGATCGACCTGACCCCTAATCCGGGGCAATTGCTTTCAAACATGCGCCGCACGACGCGTCATAATATCCACAAGGGGCTCAGAAGAGGCATTGCCGTGGTCGAACAGGACGGGCAAGGCTTGGCGGGATTCTACAATTTAATGGCTGCCCTTTGCCAAAGACGAAAAACAGCGCCGAATCCGCCGGATGCGGAATTTTTCGTCCACCTGTGGCGTCGATTCCGGCCCAAAGGTTGGATCAGGTTGTTCTTTGCGATGAATGGTTCAGAACCTGTATCGGCGGCGGTGTCTTTCACGTTCCAGGATTGGTTCAGAGTCTGGAAGATCGGATGGTCGGGTCAGCACGGACATTCCAGGCCTAACGAAACTCTCTGGTGGCAGATGATTTTGTGCGCACGCCGCGAAGGCTTTCGTTTTTTCGATTTTGTCGAGATTGATGCAGATGAAGCAAAACGGAGAATCGATGGCGAAGCGGACGAAAACGCCTTGCAGAACGTAACTTCATTCAAGTTGGGATTCGGTGGAGATATAAGGCTGCTTCCCGGCGCTTACTACTACGTGCTCAATCCTGCGCTGCAGGTACTGTTCCGATGCGGACTTGGCCGTTGCCTCGACTCTGCGGCTTTTTTGAAATTTGCACACCGCTTTCTCAGGAGAGCCTCCCGAAACTAAACGGATTCTAATGCCTGGGTCGGTGAAGCAGGCACCCAAAGCGCAATTGAGACATGATTTCCAAAATTCAGGAACTGGCCCAGGAAGCAGGCGATCACATCCTGAAAATCTATCGCCAGGGGGTGACGGTAAGGGCTAAAACCGACAATTCGCCTTTGACTGAAGCCGATCAAGCCTCGCATGAATTCCTTGTCACCAGCCTCCACGAGTTAGGGAATAGGTGGCCTATCGTTTCGGAGGAGGCTGAATTCGATGCAGCATTGGTAATGGGCGAACAATCGTTGTTCTGGCTGGTGGACCCTCTCGATGGGACAAAAGAGTTCCTCAAGGGCACCGGGCAATTTACAGTGAATATTGCTTTGATAGACGACGGACGACCCATTCTGGGTGTTGTCCATGCTCCAGCGCTCAGGCTCACCTACGTGGCTACTCGAGGTGGCGGCGCGTGGAGGCAGGACCAGAATCAGGCACCGAGACGAATCTGCAGCCGCTGGGCGGATCCAACCCGACTCGCGGTTGTGGCGAGTAAGGACCACGCCGGGCCGATGGTGGAAGCGATGCTGGCTCGATTGCCAGGCGCATGCCGCGAGTCCATGGGTAGCTCGCTCAAGTTCTGCCTCGTGGCAGAGGGCAAAGCGGATCTGTATTTGCGGGACGGGCCGACGATGGAATGGGACACCGCCGCAGCGCAATGTATTGTCGAAGCCGCCGGCGGAGTGGTCTGTTCGCTGGACGGCGAGTCACTGCGCTATGGCAAGCCGGGCCTGAAGAATCCGCCGATTATGACGGTGGGAGACCCAGAGCTGAAATGGTTAGACTATATTGACACCCAGTTCGTTCCTGTGCCTGCGTGAGGTTGTCTTGGAACCCATTCCGATTAGTGTTCATTAGCGAAAATTAGCGGTTCAAACAGTGGTCACTCGTCTCGCTCTCGCCATGGAAACCAAACTGCGCAGTCTGTTGAAGGCCCTGAGCTATCGCGCCTTGGGTTCATGCGTTACGGCTCTGGTTGTGCTTTTCGTAACGAATCGGGCGACGTTGGCGCTCAGCGTCGGAGTCCTCGATTCTGCTGTGAAGATCTTCGCGTACTTTGTTCACGAGCGGCTATGGGCCAGAATCCCTTTCGGGCGAGTAGCTCCGAGCTTGGCAAAGGCCCAAGCTTCGGACACGCCGTACCCACCTGGCTCATCCGAACCTCTGCATGCGCTGCCTCGCGCCCTCTCCTCGGGGGAGAGGGTAGGGTGAGGGCGGACTGCTGCTTTAAATCCTGACTCCTGGCTCCTGACTCCTGACTTCAATGGACTCCTTATCCAAACTCGAAAGCCAAAGCATCTACATCCTGCGCGAGGCGTTCCACAAATTCGACCATCTCGCCATGTTGTGGAGCATTGGGAAAGACTCGACCGTCCTGCTCTGGCTGGCGCGCAAGGCTTTTTTCGGACACGTCCCTTTCCCTCTCGTGCACGTGGACACCAGCTACAAGATTCCGTCCATGATCGAATACCGAGACAACCTGGTGCACGAGTGGAACCTGAAGCTCATCGTTGGGAAGAATGACGAGGTGCTCCGGAGCGGTGCCACGTTTCCGCAGGGCAAAGCGACGCGAGTCGAGTGCTGCGGCACACTGAAGAAAGACGCGCTCAAACGGGTCCTGGATGAGCACCAGTTTACAGGAGTCATCGTTGGTATCCGGCGCGATGAGGAGCCGACGCGAGCCAAAGAGCGGTATTTCAGTCCGCGCGACAGAAACATGGAGTGGAATGTCGAGGATCAGCCGCCGGAGTTATGGGACCAGTTCAAGACGGATTTCGAGAAAGGCACCCATGTTCGCATCCACCCCCTGTTGCATTGGACCGAAGTCAACATCTGGGAGTACATCGAGCGCGAGAACATCCCAGTGATCCCACTCTACTTTGCCAACGGTTCGGGGGAGCGTTTCCGGAGCATCGGCTGCTATCCCTGTACGTTCCCAATACCCTCGAAAGCCCATTCTGTCCGAGAGATCATTGACGAGCTGCGCGCGACAAAGGTGCCCGAACGCGCAGGCCGCGCCCAGGACAGCGAAAGCGAGGACGCGTTCGAAAAGCTGCGCCGGGATGGATACATGTGAAAGGTGATTTCGTCCTCGTTCTCGTCCTCGATCCCTTTCACTCCCGGATCGTCAACGCGTTAATTATTAACCTATGAGTTACGTCACCCCAATAGGCGACATGGTGGAAGAGACCACCGCAGCCTCTTTGGAAGCCCGGAAGTCTGAAATCTATCCAGGTGCTCAGGACGGGCAGAGCCATCGACAATCAACCTTCAAGCCTCAACCTTCAACTATCCACAATCCCGCCACGAGCACCGAGCAGCTCAAGATCGTTATCGCCGGTCACGTTGATCACGGCAAATCCACCTTTGTCGGCCGGCTTCTTCATGACACAGGCTCGTTGCCCGAAGGGAAGCTCGAGCAACTACAGAGAATTGCCCAACGCCGCGGGGCCCCGTTCGAGTGGGCGAACCTAATGGACGCCCTGCAAGCGGAACGAGACCAGAACATAACCATCGACACCGGGCAGATCTGGTTTCGGACCAGGAAACGCCAATACGTCATCATCGATGCGCCAGGCCACAAAGAGTTCTTGAAAAATATGGTCACCGGCGCGGCCAGCGCCGAGGCGGCCTTGCTGCTCATTGATGCTCACGAGGGCGTGCAGGAAAATTCGCGCCGCCACGGCTACCTGCTCCACCTGCTCGGCATTCGACAGATTGTCGTCCTGGTGAATAAGATGGACCTGGAGAGTTACCAGGAGGCGAGGTTCAGGCAAATCGAATGCGAGTACCGCGCCTGGCTCATGTCCATAGGCGTCGAGCCGAAGGTGTTCATCCCGATTGCGGCAAAAAATGGTGATAATATCGCTTCGATTAGCAAGAACACACCCTGGTGGCGTGGTGCGACGGTGGTGGAAGCGCTCGACGAATTTAAGGTAGCGGACCTGCCGAAAGACCAACCGCTTCGCTTTCCGATCCAGGATGTTTATCGCTTTGATGAGCGCAGGATTTTGGCAGGCCGCGTGGAAGCCGGGGCGGTGAGAGTGGGTGACCGGTTGATTTTCTCCCCGATGAATAAGGTCAGCACTGTCAAGAGCATCGAGCGCTGGAACGCACCGCGAAGTGATCTGGCTTCCGCGGGCGAGTCTGTCGGCATCACGCTGACCGAGCAGATTTTCGTCGAGCGCGGTGCTATTGCTTCATCCGAGAAAGATCTTCCTTACGTGCTCACTCGCTTCCAGGTCAAGCTTTTCTGGGTCGGCCGCGCCCCTTTCCAAAAGGGTCGTCCTTACAAGCTGAAGCTGGCTACGCAGGAAATGGATTGCCAAATCGACTCGATTGAAAAAATTATTGACGCGTCTTCGTTGGAGACTATCGCCCGGCCAGGCGACGAATCATTCGTAGCACGGCATGAAGTTGCTGAAATTGTGCTCCATACCAAGCGCCCCCTTGTCTTTGATGCGCATTCGGAAATCGTGGCAACAGGCCGGTTTGTCATCGTCGATGGATTCGACGTTTCAGGGGGCGGCATCATCGTTGCAGATCATTACCCACGCCGCACGGCAGACTCGCTTCAGAAGAGCCAAAACATTTATTGGAGTCG
The DNA here is from genome assembly GCA_964446585.1 of uncultured Verrucomicrobiota bacterium. Taxonomy (GTDB): domain Bacteria; phylum Verrucomicrobiota; class Verrucomicrobiia; order Limisphaerales; family UBA8199; genus CAYUPI01. The sequence continues at coordinate 110,826 of CAYUPI010000007.1, read as the reverse complement.
CGGCAAAGTCACCACGCAGCAGCGTGAAATCGGCAACCGGCACCAGGGTTGCGTGGTTTGGCTGACCGGATTGTCCGCTTCCGGCAAGTCCACTATCGCCATCGAGTTGGAGCGCGAGCTCTTTGCACGGGGAAAGCACGCCTATTTGCTTGATGGCGACAATATGCGCCATGGCCTTTGCTCGGACCTGGGCTTCTCGCCTAATGACCGCAAGGAAAATATTCGCCGGATCGGCGAAGTCGCCAAATTATTTGCTGATGCAGGATTTATTTGCATCACGGCCTTTATTTCGCCCTATCGCAGTGATCGCGAAATGGTGCGTAAGATGGTCCCCGAAGGTCGGTTCATCGAGGTGTATGTCAATGCCCCGCTTGACGTGTGCGAGGCTCGAGACCCGAAGGGGTTGTACCAGAAGGCCCGGGCGAACGAGATCAAAGAGTTCACGGGGATTTCGGCACCATACGAACGGCCTGAAAAACCTGAGCTTGAATTAAGGACCGACCTACTATCTGCGGACGAATCTGTGGCGATGGTCCTGGAGATGCTCAACGGGTGAGGGCGGATGGCTTCCCAGTTGAACCACTAATCGACACTAATAACACTAATGCGAAATCTGCCGAATTTCTGTCTGGTGGCCGCTGTCGCCGTTTGGTTCTTCAAAACGGCAAAGGCAAGCGGCAAGAATCCTTTCTTGGCATTTGTGCTGGGCGCGATGTCAGGCTGCGGAGGCGCACTGTTCATCACCGGCTTCTTCCGCGTGGTTGGTCTGCCGCGGCTCTTGAATGGCCTTGCGCTCACAATTGGTCTCACGCTCTGTACGCTGGCCGGAGGAGCCGCGGTGGCCGCCAGTGTGCGGGAAAACCTCTACGGCAAAGTCGAACCGTCTGTTTACGAGCACCTGACGGCATGGCTGATGATTGCCGCGACGTTTGTCGGTCCTCTCCTTTTTTGGCTGTCATGAGTGTTGTCTTGGTTTGTCCAACCGCGGGAGCTCGGCCTTCATCGCTTACAGTCCACTCGAAATTCAGCTCTTTCTGGAAACATAACCACAACCTTCGCGTGCTCAATGACCTAGAAGCTTAGACGTGATGCGCTTGCGCACGGCAGTCAGTCGAGTTGATGTTTTCGCCAGTAACGTCACCCGCTCCCCCCCTAATTTCTGTCAACTCTTTCCTAAACTTTTTTCGTTCGTGTAGTGGCGTGGTAGTGGGGGTGTACGGCGGGATAATGAGCGAATAGTGCTCGGCTGCCAATCACCGTCATACTTCGGCTCAAGAACCCGTGCTATGTTTCCCGTGCGTGCGCCCGCATTGCCGCTCCTCGCTCATCGGATGGGGGAGGATGGCCGAAGGCCAGGTGAGGCGGGTCGCAAAACGCAAAACCGAACTTGCAACAGGAATCAATGCCATGACCGACACCGAAACTATTGCCCGCTTCATCTTCCTGCGCTCGCAGGGTTGGAGCTTTAATCGCATCACCACCGAGCTTGGCGTTTCCAAACCCACGCTCATCAAATGGAGCAGACAGCATCAGTTCGAAATCCAGAACCTCCGCGCCACCGAAACCGAGGCTCTGGCTGACCGGATCTTCGGCGAACGACAGCAACGCTCGCAGTCACTTGCGCAGCAGCTCAAACAAATCGAGGACGAAATCGCCAAACGCGATTTGGAGGAGATTCCCGCTTCGCGTCTCCACGGAATTGCCGCGCGTTTGCGCGCCGAAATTAGCCGCGAAATCGATAGCCCTCATTTTTCCGAAACCACGAGGGCCATTCCTCAAGAGGAATACGTCATTTGCAAACACGAATGGCAGGCCTAAAAACCCGCAAGCCGCTAACCGGTAATTTTCGGTCAATTTCGGTAAACTCAATACGCCTACGGCCATCGCCGCGTTCATGGCGAACAACCACTGGCATCGGCTGACTCGGAAAGCCTGATTGTCTCAGTCGATTTTGATTACACCTGTTGATCAGCGTTCAAGCTATTGCAATCAAGAGAGATATGTTGATCGTAGCCACGACCCTGACGGGAAAGGTTACAGTCTTAACGAGGGTGCGTTCGGGATGTGCAGGATTTGGACGTTTGGAACAACCTGGTAGCCAATTGTTTACGCCGCTCCGCCCCGCTTTGCCGAGTCGTGGTATGTGCCTTGCTAAGCTGCCAAGGCAGCCACACCGGCGCATCTGTCATGCGCCTAGATACGCTCAGCATCCGAACATGGTCCTTCTCTTAGGTGCTACAGGTTACATTGGCCAGGCTTTCGCGGCAGAGTTGCGGAGGCGTGGACAAGGATTTATTCCACTTACCCGGCAGGCCTTCGATTATACACGGTTCGAGTTTCTGTTCGACTACATGCGAAGGGTGAAGCCACGATTCGTCATCAATGCGGCGGGTTATGCCGGCAAGCCGAACGTGGACGCGTGTGAGGATGCGCGGATGGAAACATTCCATGCCAATGTCGTGCTGCCCCAAACGGTCGCGCGTGCGTGCCTGATAACCAGAACGCCGTGGGGCCATGTATCGACCGGGTGTATCTATTCGGGCGCAAAGATTTTCGAAAATGGCCAAATGCGGGTGGAGAAGGATCTTAACCGACCTGATATCCGTCGTCTTTTTGAGGCCCATCCGGAGAGGTTCTTTGGGTTTACGGAGCTCGATGAGCCGAATTTCTCCTTCCACCATGTTCCCTCTAACTTTTGCAGCGGTACCAAAGTGCTTGCTGAAGAGGCAATTCGGGATAATCCGGAAGTTTACATCTGGCGCCCGAGGATTCCGTTCAATGAGCGTGACGAGCCTCGAAATCTGATATCGAAACTGCAGCGTTTTGCGAAAATTTATGATACGGTCCAATCGCTCTCCCACCTCGAAGAGTGCGTGCGCGCGTGCCTGGACCTGTGGGAGCACGGGGCGCCTTACGGCATCTATAATGTGACGAACCCGGGCGCAGTAACGACTCGGCAGGTTGTGGAAATGATTGAGCGAGTCACTCAGCCTGAGCACCGCTTCCAGTACTGGAAGGACGATGTCGAGTTTTATCAAGGCGGCTCCCGAGTGCCGCGCTCCAACTGCATCCTGGATGTTACGAAGCTTCTCAACACGGGCATTCGGCTCCGCGGCGTGGAAGAGGCTCTGGAAGAGGCGCTGCAAAAATGGCGGCCTGCGGCGCAAGCGCCTCGACTCTTTCATGAGCGCCAAGACTTGCAAGCTGATATCCCTGCTATCACTTAAGTCGAAGACTCGTGGCTGTGGTTGGTTGGTTGAGGCACGAGAGTAACCAGGGCGGAATCTGGGGGTTCAGGCAAAGTGGCATCACCACTTCATTGGCGCGTAATCGCTTTTTTGTCCTTTTGCGTCGTGGGCTCTACGTTCGCCCAGGACATCCTGGCACCGCCGCCGTCGGAGTTTATGCCTCAGCCAACTCCATTCTATCCGCGTGGGACTAATCAAATCGTGGCGCCCCCCGAAATGGTTCCCCCGGCCGAAACAGTGCCGGATTGGCTGGAATGGGGTCCGGTTAAGACTCGCCCCCATTTTCTTTACCGGTTCTTGTACGGCGATGGGATACCTGCCCGGCCAGGGGAGCAGTTTAAGACCGCCATCAACGAGATTTATCCGGGCGTGCTGTTCGACCTTGGCGACCACTGGCACCTGGATTACACGCCCTCCCTGAGCCTTTATTCGAGTTCACAGTTCCGAAATACTTTCAACAACTCCGTGCTTTTTCACGGGGCGACTGCCTACCAGGACTGGACTTTTTCCCTTTCGCAGACGTATGCAACTTCATCGCAGCCCTTGGCTGAAACCGCCAGCCAGACCGACCAGACCATTTACACGACAGCGATTAATGCCGCCTGGCACATGAGCAGCAAGATGTCGCTCGAACTGGGTCTGAATCAGCACTTCCGGTTCGTCGGGCAGAGCGGGTCCACCAATCAACTCACCGACTCCATGGACTGGTCCACACAAGACTGGCTCAATTATCAGTTCTGGCAGAAATTCGGCGCCGCCCTGGGCGTCGGGGGCGGCTACAATAACGTCAACGTCGGCTCGGATGTGACTTACGAACAGGTGCAAGGGCGTATTACCTGGCTCGCTGGGACGAAGCTCAGCCTCTCGCTAAGCGGTGGATTTGAGGACCGGCAGTTTCTCAACTCGAAGGCGCCGGATTTGATTAGCCCGCTATCAAACGTAGCGCTTACATATCGAATATTTGAGCCCACAACGCTTTCTTTGACTGGCAGCCGCACCGTGATTGCGGCTTTTTATCAGGATCAAGTCACGCAGATCTGGAGTATCAACGCCAGCTTGAGGCAACGACTGCTGGGCAAACTCTATCTTGATCTCGGCGGCGGGTACACCAAGACAGAATATAAAGCGACAGTCCTGAACACAGCTTCAATTGCTAACATCGATCGGCAGGATAACTACACTTTCTTCAACGTCCGTTTGACGGCGCAGATCCGAAAGCGCGGCACAGCGTCAATCATCTACCAGGCCAGCGACAACGGTTCGAACGCTTCCGGTTATCAGTATTCCAGCCGCCAGGTCGGCTTCGAACTCGGCTACCGGCTTTGATGCTGGCGCACTGTGTCGCGTCAACGAGCATCTCGCGGTTTGAACTACCCCGTGATTGAAACTGTCCACGAGTCGCAGGGAGTTGTCCCACGCCAACCGATAGCACCTGAGTCGGTGCGCAGCGGTGCGGGCGCAGTTACAGGATTTTTGGTCTTTGTTGCACTGCTGATTATCTGCTTTGCCCATCCACTATTTAGCCTGGCGCGCATGTCTTTTCACAGTAGCTTGTACTCCCATATCTTCCTGATCCCCCTCATCAGTCTCTACCTGGTCTGGCTTAAGCGTCGCGAATTAACAATGCCCACCGAACCATCGCGCCACCTGGCATTCTTGCCATCACTGGCTGCTTTGCTGACCTTGTTGGGTTATTGGTTGGTGAGGGCTTCGGGCTGGGAACCGCGTACTAACGATTATCTCGCGGTGATGACCTTCTCCTTCATTTTGCTTTTCGCAGGCGGCTGTTTACTTTTTTGGGGGCGGGATATCGTGCGCACCTTGGCTTTCCCGATTTCCCTGTTGATCTTCATGATTCCATTCCCTGGATTTCTGCTGAACGGGATCGAAACCGTCCTCCAGCACGGCTCGGCCGCCGCGGCGAATGCGTTCTTCGTTCTGTCCGGAATGCCAGTTTTCCGGCAAGGCCTGGAATTTCAGTTGCCTGGATTCGCGATGCAGGTGGCGCCGGAATGCAGCGGAATCCACTCCACTCTGGTGTTGTTCATAACGAGTCTGTTGGCCGGGTACCTGCTCCTGCGTCGCCGCTCCAGCCGGGCCATCCTCGTCTTGGCGGTAATACCTCTGGCCATGCTGCGGAATGGCTTTCGCATCTTTGTCATCGGCCAGCTCTGCGTCCGCATTAGCCCGGACATGATCCACTCGTATATCCACAGGCGTGGAGGGCCAATTTTCTTTGTCTTGTCGTTGGTTCCATTTTTCCTCGTCCTTGCCTTCCTACGCTGGCGGGATGTTCGAGATCGACAAGGGAAAGGCTTCTGAATCATGAAAATTGACTTGAAACAATTGAGGCGGTTGCTCGCTTTGCTGGTGTCGGCGGGAATGTTGCTCACGCTGGGGACAGGCTGTACGGCCAAAGCGAGAGCGCGGCGTCACCTACAGCGCGGTGATAAGTACTTCGATGCCGGCCAGTATTCAAAGGCAGAGGTGGAGTATCTCAACGTGCTGCAACGTCGGTCGCTCAACGCGCGGGCACTGAGTCGGCTGGGGACGATCTATTTCGAGCAAGGGCGGGCTGACCGGGCTTATGCGTTCCTCGCAAAAGCGAGCCAACTGGCGACGAACGACATGGATTTGCGCGTCAAATTGGGAACAATCCTCTTGTCGGCTGGTAAGGTCAAAGAGGCAAGCGGCGAGGCTACTCTTGTTCTGGACAGGATGCCAAGGCATCCTGAAGCTCCTATCCTGCTGGCGGACACAACGGCCAGTCGAACCAACATCGATGCCGTTTATCAGCGACTGGAAAAACTCATCACAGAAGTTGGCGATTCCGCACCCATTGAAACAGCGCTCGGGACTCTCCATATTCGGCAGGGAGATACGAACGCTGCGGATGCGGCTTTTCGGCGCGCGCTCGGGCTCGAACCAAAGTCAAGCGCTGCTCATTTTGGTTTAGCGAACCTCTGTTGGGCAGCGAACGACCTCAAAGGCGCAGATTCGGAGTTCAAAGCGGCTGCGGAGCTTTCGCCGGCGCGTTCCGCGCGGAGAATCAGGTACGCAGACTTCAAACTGCGAGTCGGCGAGCGCGAGGAGGGCAAGCGGCTCCTGAGGGAAATCAGCAAAAGCGTGCCAGATTATCTGCCTGCATGGATTCGGCGGGCGGAAGTTGCGCTGGTCGAAACGAATTACACCGAGTGCGCTTCCCTGCTGCAGCAGGTCCTGGCGCGAGAGCCGGCCAATTACGATGCGTTGTTGCTGCGAGGCCGGGCGTTCCTCGCTCAGCAGGATGCCGGCAAAGCGCTCGCCGAGTTCGAACGCATGAGCAGAGTGTATGAGCGTTTGCCTCAGGTTCATTATCACCTGGCCCTGGCCTATCTTCTTAACCGCGATGAACCGAGAGCACTCAAAAGTCTCAGGCAGGCTACGACCCTGGCGCCGGAGTTCGCCGAGGCGGTTCTCCTTCAGGCGCGCCTTAACATCGCGCGCGATGATCCGGTATCGGCCATCACCCAGCTCACGGAGCTTCTGAAACGTCAAACGCGGTTGCCCCAGGCGCAGTTGCAGTTAGCGGCTGCTTACACTGTCAAGGGAGACCTCGAATCAGCCCTGGCAACCTATCGGCGGTTGGGCGAGGATTATCCCACCAACGCAGAGATTCCGATGAGAATAGGGTTGGTTTACTTGCAACAGAACCGGCGCGAAGATGCTCGCCGCGCATTTGTCAGGACGCTTGAACTATCGACAAACCATTTCCCGGCAATTGAAAAATTGGCGGACCTGGATCTCCTCGCCGGGCTGTTCACGAATGCTTTGAAAAGGGCAAAATCGGCACTGGAGCAGCATCCAACGAATGCCGAGCCGCACTTGCTACTGGCCAAGGTTCACATGGCCCAAGCGGGGGCGATGGTGAAGGAGAAGATGATGAAATCAAGCGAAACGGTTGGCACTACGGCGGAGGCCAAGTCCGTGCTCGGCACCTTGCCTGCGGCTCAAGCTCTAATGGGCCTGGCTGAGAGTGCTCTGCAAAGGGCGATTCAGCTCGACCCAGATTTCCACGAGTCGTACCTTCTGCTCGCTCGCCTCTATACTGATACCGGGAAGGACCAAAGGGCACTGGACGAGCTTCGAGCTGATCTGGCCAGGAAGACCAACGATTTGCCGGCGCTAATCCTGATGGCGGCTATCCAGGAAAATACGAAAGATTTCCCTGCGGCGCGAGCCACGTACGAAAGAGTGCTGGCGATCAGCCCGGAGTCAGCTTTTGCGCTTAACAATCTCGCCTACTTGTACGCGGAACAGTTCGGTCTGCTGGACAAGGCCTACGAAACGGCGCTCAAAGCCAGAAACCTAGTCGCTTCCAAGGCAGAAACGGCCGGAGCCGATACGGGAGGACCCGTCTCGCGGAAGATGAGAGGGGTCGCGGCCTACCAGGCATACACAGCGGGCACGCTGGGTTGGATCCTGTTCAAACAGGGTGATTACCAGAGAGCCCTAAGCCTCCTTCAGGAAAGCGCGGAGAAGATGCGAGTTGAACGGTTGCCGGCCGAAGCGGAAGAACTGTTTCATCTCGGGATGACCTACTACATGTTGGGTCAGGAGGAGCGTGCTCAAAACGCTCTCAACCGCGCGCTTTCGAGGGGCCAGGACTTTCCGGGCAAAGACGAGGCGGCTCGGCGTCTGGCTATGCTTGCCATCGACGTGAAGACGGCCGGCCAAGAGGAGCTTGTTACCTTGGAAAAGCAACTCAAGGATCAGCCGGGGGACCCGGTCTTGCTGGCACGCATTGGCGCTGTTTACGAACGCGGCGGCAAACTCGAAAAGGCCCTTCAAGCTTATGAGGCAGCCTTGAAACAGAACCCGAGGAATGTGGTGGTCTTGCTCAAACTGGCGTTGCTGCAGGCTGGCCCTCTTCATCATCCCCAACGAGCGATGGAACTGGCCAAGAATGCTAACAAACTGGCCCCGGATGATCCTGAAGTCGCGTTCGCCCTGGGTCGAATGGCCTTTGAGGCTGGCGATTACCAATGGGCCTTGGGATTGCTCCAACAGAGCGCCGGCCAGAAACCCGAGGACCCCGAATTGCGTTACGATTTGGCCCGTGCTTATTACAACGTTGGCCGCCTTGCGGAGGCGGAGGCCGCCTTACGCACAGTTTTGCAGGCAGATCCCCGGTTTTCTCGGGTCGAGGAAGCGAGACGCTACCTCGAGTTTTTGGAGCTCTCGACCAGCCCGGTGCGGGCCATCGCGGGCGAGCAAAAGGCCAGGGAAATTCTCAAGGGAAACCCAGGTTACGTCCCGGCGCTCATGGTCAGCGCTCTCTGCGCGGAAAAACGTGGCGCCCCTGCCGAGGCGCGGGAAACCTACGAGCAAGTGTTGAAACAAGTTCCGAATTTCCCTCCGGCGGTGAAGAAACTGGCCGGTCTCTTTGACGAGCTTGGCCAGCAGGAAAAGGCGTATGAGATGGCCAACAGGGCTTACACGGCGCTTCCGAATGACGCGGAAGTCGCCAAGACACTCGGCATCGTGCTTTATGGCCGGAAAGATTACCGGAACTCTACCCGGCTCCTGGAGGAGAGCTTGAAAAAAGGAAACGAGGACGCCAAAGCGATGTACTACCTCGGCATGGCCCACTATCAGCTCTCAAAAGACCAGAAGGATCGCCTCAAAGAGCAGACCGAAAGCAAGAAATCCCTCCAGCGGGCCCTCGACCTCCAGCTCCAGGCAAACCTGGCAGATGACGCCAGGCGTGTGCTGACCGCGTTGAAGTAGTGCCGTCGTTGTGCGGAGTGTGCCCGTCTCCGGGAGCAGCGACCCATCCGACGTCGCTGAAGCTATGTTGGCTAAGCCGCAACCAAAAGCAGTGGATACTTACCGCGGAATAAGCGGAATACGCGGAGCGTCGGCATTAAGGAACGCAGTAAAGACAGCGGATTGACGCAGATGAACCCAGCGCGGCTAAGCCGCAACCGAACGACTGATATTTTGACCGCGGATTACTTGGATTACTCGGATAAAGCGTATCGTGCAGATGCGCAAGAATCTTTGCTACGAATGCGCGCAGTTTCATCATTGTAGTACGGATTAGTCAACGAGCGGCCTCCGAGAACAATCGAGGACGAGAACGAGCACGACGACGAGGACGACCAACTGTCGACTCTCAACATCCGTTAACCACGGAATATGCTGAATACGCGGAAAACGGCAAGCTGTGTGGGCACAAAACATCTTCCGGAAATTGCACGATTCTCGGATTTAGCACTACAGAGATAGCTTGAAGCAAGATACAACGCCCGCAGAACGAGTTTATGAAAACCTCCATTCTTAACTGCCTTTGTCTCCTCTTGCCGCTTGCGGCCAGCGGGACAGTCCTCACGTTCTCAAGCCCTCCCAGCATCATCATCAATGACAGTACCACTCCGCCCACGGTGGCGACGCCGTATCCCGCGACGATTACGGTCACTGGTCTCACCGGGCAAGTCGTCACGAAAGTGACGGTCCAACTTAACGATTTAAGCCACACCTTTCCGGACGACATCGACATCCTCCTGGTTGGCCCCGAGGGTCAGATGGCCATGCTCATGTCAAATGTAGGCGGAAGCACCCGTACCCCTGTAACGAATATTACGTTGACACTCGACGACGATGCAGCCTCCTCACTGCCCCTGGCATCGGCTCTCGTGTCTGGGACTTTCAAACCTACCAAAAGGCTCGCGACCCTCCAGTTTGACTTTCCTGCTCCAGCCCCGCCTGGCAATTCAAATGCCGTTGCCGCCTTGTCTGTTTTCACAAACACCGAGCCAAATGGAACCTGGAGCCTTTTCGTGGTTGATGATGCCAGTCCCGACTCGGGCATCATCTCCGGCGGTTGGGGTCTGTCAATTACGACGACCCCGGTCCTCCTCTCCATGATGCAGGTGGGAACGAATGTTGTGCTCTCCTGGACCAATGCCGCCGCCGGCTACACCCTGCAAACAACCACCAGCCTTCGCCCAACGCCAAGTTGGACCAATGCACAGCCGGCCGCCACGCCGCTCACCGGTCGATATTTTGTGACCAACTCGATTGCTGACCGCACGAGGTTTTACCGGCTCGCGAAGTGACAACTACACCGACAAGGACGCACAAAACCGTCGGAATCGCTTACGGAATGCGACAAAACATGCGGCTCTCATTGAGAATCAGCAAGTTATGGCAGAAAAGCGTTTCGCTCCGGCCACTCTTGTCGGAAACTCTTACGGTATTAGTGGGCCAGCGCCGCCTCGCTTCAAGGAGAACTCTGGAAAAATTCGGCTGCAAGACATTGGGATTCAGCCATTTACGTCTCTGCATAGCGTGTTAGAGAGTTTCTTAAGAACCTTGGCATAGAGGCTGCCTATAGCACCCGCAGAATTTCAAAGAATTCGAAACCAAAAACCAAATGAAACAAAAAGGAACAGCAATGAAGACATCAGCGATGCTAGGAGTGCTTATTGGAGCGGGGACACTGGCGTTGGCTCCATTGCCTGCCTCTGCTCAGAGGATCACGGCGCTGCAGTTTTTCTCTACCATCGACTCCACCATGTCCGACCGGTTGAGCGTCTTTGAAGCCGGTCCGCCGGGAACGCCAAGCGGCAACATCGTCGGTGATGATGTCACCCGCGAGAATAGTATAATTCACGAAGCGACCCTGAGGGAGGTTGATCATACGCTGTCCAACCCTGCCCTCGCTGGAGATTATGCCCTGATATATGACTCAGCGGGCCATTTGAGCGACATCGTCGGAGTCGATAGCGGCGCCAAATTCGGCTACGTTTCGGAGATTGAAGGCCACCCTTTAAATTTGGCTGATTGGGTTGGGGCCGGAAAGGCATTCAACGGAGTCAAGCTGGCGACCTTCACCGAAGCCGCCAACGGGATTATCGTGGATATAAGCGCGTTGATTAATCCCGACGTTGGTGGCGCGCGCAACTCCGCCTACTTCTACAGCGACGGTGACACGTTCGGCGGAACCCCGCCCATCGATCAGGTTCCCGATGGTGGCTTGACTGTCGCGCTCCTGGGCTTTGCACTCGTCGGAGTGGAAGGCCTACGCCGGAAGCTCAGCAAGTAAAGCGAAGCCGTTCGAAGCTTTTGACAAAGGGCAGGACGGCAAGTCCTGCCTTTACTGTGTAGGCGGGCTGGATTTCAACGCGAGGTTTCTCGGGATATGTCGATGAATCGAACGCCACAAGCGAGAATTCGAAGGGCGCTTAACCCCCTCCTCGTGACGGTCGTGATTGGCGTTGCCTTGGCCGCTAATGGTCAACCGATTTTGAGGCTGACAAGCGGCGCAACCACAAAGACAATCACCGACAACGGCGTGGGGGATATCTACCCTACGCTCGGAATTGTGGATTACCTGGGCCCGGTCGGCACGTGGAGCGTCAATGTGGTTGGGAAGACGATGCCCGCTTTCGGCAGCACCAGTTCTCCTTATCTTTCTCTCGCGATAACCAGGGATACTCCAGGCACGTCCTCTTTGAAGCTGGAGTTTACCGAAACTGGATTCAGTGCCGGGCACTTTTCATTGAGTGATGTCTTCGGGGGTACAGGTTTCTCCGGTGTGACGCTCACTGCATGGGCTGATACGGCCGACACCCCTTTTGGACATAACACGTTGCTTGGGACGTTCAGTTACGGGACGGGTCCTTTTAATGGCTCTAATGTTGATCTCAAGAGCTTCAGTTCGGCTTTTTCACTCACGCTCGAATTTGATATTACGAGTTCGACAGGGAGTACGATAACCTCAACAATGAAGGGCACGTCGGTTCCTGACGCCGGGGCGACCGGGCTCTATTTGGCTCTGGGCCTCACGCCTCTGGTGTTTTTCGGCGTAAGACTCGAGTTTGGCCGCAGAACTTTGCGGCGCCGCGGTCAAGTTATACCGCAGTAGTTTCCGTTCGCCTCCCCGCAAGCCGGCGCCTCGGTTCCTCGAGACTCATCGGGGGCCGTGAATAACTGTTTCGCTACCCGTTTCGCTTTCGACTGGCTCATCAAGTTAACCGCGATTCTGGCTTTTTATATTTGGAGGCTGCAATCGTTCCGCTCCTACTTGCCCCAATCGGATGGACACTGGCGTTATAATGGCCTTTGCCAGCGCAATTTTCGGAGCCATGACGGCTTTGATCGTTGCCTGGCATGAACGCCGATCCCTCGCCCACTGGGCGTTCGTGGCGGGCATGGCCGCTTTCGCCGTTGAGAGCATCTTGTCGGGACTGGCTGCGGACGCGGTACTGCCAGAGGATATCGCCTTCTGGCAGAATTGGCGTTTCATCGCAATGGCTTTCCTGCCGGGGATCTGGCTTTTCTTCAGTCTGACTTACGCGCGCGGACACTATCGCGAATTCACCACAAACTGGCGGCTCCCGCTGGCCGCAGCCTTTCTAGTCCCGATAGCAATGGTGGCCCTGGCTGGCGGCAAGCTCATCGCCTCCATTGGCCGGACAACGACAGGAGACCATTGGATACTCAAGCTGGGCGGTCAGGCCCTCATATTGCAACTGGTCTTCCTAATTGGCGCTATCCTCATCCTGATGAACCTGGAACGAACATTCCGCGCTGCCATCGGTACCATCCGCTGGCGCATTAAGTTCATGATCCTGGGCCTGGGCGTCCTTTTCGTCGTGCGCTCATATACCAGCAGCCAAATACTCTTATTTCGGTCGTCGAGCCTTTCGCTGCAAGCCCTCAATTCCGGCGCGTTACTTGTTGCCTGCCTGCTCATTCTGCGCTCGCTGTTTCGAGCCGGCCATTTCGAGGTCAGCGTCTATCCGTCGCATTCGGTTCTTCACAACTCGCTGACCGTGATGCTGGCGGGCATCTATTTATTGATTATCGGAGTAATCGCCAAAATAATCACTTTCCTTGGTGGCGATTCTTCCTTTGCCCTCAAATCATTCGTTGCGCTGCTTGCTCTGGCGCTTCTGGCGATAGTATTGCTGTCAGATCGGACACGCCTCATCACCAAGCGCCTGGTAAGCCGGCATTTCCAAAGGCCGCTCTATGATTACCGGACCGTCTGGCGCACTTTCACCGAAGGAACCGCCCGATGCGTGGAACAACAAGAACTCTGTGCCGCTGTTGCTAAACTAGCCTCGGAGATTTTCCAGGCGCTCTCAGTATCGGTCTGGCTGCCGGACGACAGGAAAGAGAGGCTCACGCTGGCCGCCTCCACTTCCCTCTCCGAAGTGAAAGCGCGGCACCTGGGACTGGACGCGGCCGATGCGGCGCAGGTCATCGAGGCATTAAGACAACAACCTAATCCTGTTGACCTCGACATGTGCAAAGAGCTCTGGGCGGCACCCCTCCGACGCCTCCAGCCGGATGAATTCCGCAAAGGCGGAAACAGGCTCTGTGTGCCGATGCACGCAGGCGGGGAGCTCCTCGGGCTCATCACGATCGGCGACCGGGTTGGGGGCCTGCGCTTCTCGCTCCAGGACCTTGATCTGCTCAAATCCGTTGGAGACCAGGCCGCAGCCAGCCTCCTCAATATCCAGTTGTCGCAGAGGGTCTCGCAAGCGAAGCAGTTGGAAGCCTTCCAGGCAATGTCCGCCTTTTTCGTTCACGACTTAAAGAACACGGCATCCACTCTCTCTTTGATGCTGCAGAATCTGCCGGTGCATTTTGGCGACCCGCGATTTCGCGAGGACGCTTTGCGTGGAATCTCCAAGACCGTTGCTCACATCAACCTGTTAATCAGTCGGCTCAGTCTCTTTCGAAAAGAAGTCGCTTTGCGGCCAATCGAATCGGATTTGAATCAACTCGTCACTGAGTCGCTCGCCAGTCTGGCTGAGGCGCCGTACGTAGAGCTCTCGCGGCAGCTCCGGCCAATTCCCAGAGTCCGGGTTGATCCTGCGCAGATTCAGAATGTCGTCACGAACCTCGTTCTCAACGCCCGAGAGGCAGTAGCCCCCAAAGGGCACGTCATGGTCGAAACCAGCCAGCAAAACGGCTTCGCGGTGGTGACCGTAGCCGATGATGGCTGTGGCATGAGTTCGGACTTTGTCGAGAAATCGCTTTTTCGCCCTTTCCAGACAACCAAGAAGCAGGGAATTGGCATCGGCATGTTCCAATGCAAGACCATCGTTGAGGCCCATTATGGTCGAATCGAAGTTGACAGCCAGCTCGGCAAAGGAAGCGCTTTCCGCGTGCTCTTGCCAATCAACGCGCAAGACTCGTCTCGGCCTTCCGCGTCCACCAATTCCTGCAGCAACTCCGAGTGAGTCTTGCACCCAATCCCTATGCAACCAGTTAGCGTTTTACCCTCGCCAGCGCGCGCTACCACTCCCGACACGGCAGGCATCGCCGGGATGGCATCCGTAAACCCAAAACTGCTGATCGTTGACGACGACGAGGAGATTCGCGCACAGATGAAATGGGCCCTCGCCCAGGATTACGAGGTCCTGTTTGCTGAAGATCGCCAGAGTGCGTTGACGGTGTTCTCCGAGCAGCGCCCGCTGGTCACCTTGCTGGACTTGGGTCTGCCTCCTCGTCAAAATGATTCGGAAGAGGGCTTCTCCGTCCTGTCTGACATGATTTCGCGCGACGGCCTCGCCAAAGTTATCATCATCACGGGCCAAGGTGAGAAGGACAAGGGACTTCAGGCAATTGGCACAGGTGCTTATGATTTTCTACCCAAGCCCGTCGCCGTGGACGAATTGAAGGTCATTCTCAAGCGCGCGTTCCATGTGGCATCGCTCGAAAGGGAACACCGGGCATTGCAGCAACAGGTCCGGGCAGAATCTTTTGAGGGCCTGCTCGGCACCAGTTCTCAAATGCAAAACGTGTTCACCACCATTCGCAAAGTGGCGACGGCGGAAGCCCCTGTGCTGGTTCTTGGAGAGAGCGGGACCGGGAAAGAAATGGTCGCCCTGGCCATTCACGGCCGGAGCCAGCGGAAAGAAGGTCCGTTTGTTGCGATTAATTGCAGCGCCATTCCCGAGGCTCTGCTCGAGAGTGAGTTGTTTGGTCACGAGAAGGGGTCCTTCACAGGCGCGCATATCCAGCGAAAGGGCCGGATCGAAACGGCTGCGGGCGGGACCCTTTTTTTGGACGAGATTGGAGAGCTGCCCGCGTTGCTGCAGGTCAAATTGCTCCGGTTTCTCCAGGAACAAAGAATCGAGCGGGTCGGCGGCAGGCAGGAAATCCAGGTCGATACCAGGGTAATCGCTGCCACCAACATCGATCTGAAGAAAGCAATCAGCGATGGCCGATTTCGCGAGGATTTGTACTACCGGTTAGCTGTCGTTGTTATCAACCTGCCGCCCCTCCGGGACCGGGAAAGTGACATTCAATTGCTGGCTCAGGAATTTCTGCGCCGGCAGGCCGCGAAGATTGGCAGGGAGGGCCTGGTTTTCGAAGCCGAGGCTCTGCGCGCCATGGGTAACCACTCCTGGCCGGGGAATGTGCGCGAGTTGGAAAACCGAGTGAAGCGCGCCGTTATCATGGCCGAGAAAAGGCGGATCAGCGCTAAGGATTTGGAGCTGGCCGGCTCGACGGCTGGCTTGCACGGCCCGAGCCTCAAGGACGCGCGCGAATCCATTGAGCGTGAAATGGTGCAGCGGGCATTGCGCAAGCATTCAGGCAAGATCGCTCCGGCTGCTTCCGAACTCGGCGTGAGTCGGCCCACGCTCTACGAACTGATGGAAAAACTGGGGATCAAACGTGAGGGAGCCTGAGCGGTTTCAAGGATCCAAGAATCGGTCCCAACACGCGGAATAGTTCGCGCCTTGCATTGATGGCGAAGCGGCTCCTGAGAACCCGTTGATAAGCCCTTCGCTGCCAGTTCAACATCCGGAACCCCCGGCGACTTTAGTAAACCTTTCTGGCTGCCTTCCGCGGCAGCACGAAACCAAGCGAGTTCCAACTCATCAATACCGCCATGAACACCACTAATAAAACAATCATCCTAATCATTGGGCTACTTCTAGCGTTGCTGCCTCCAGCCCTGTCTCAACAGCTACGGTTGTCCGACGGAACCCTTGGAGGAACCATCGTAATCACAGATAACGGGCCCGGGGACTCTGACCCCGATCCAGGAGCGATTACCTACGTTGGGCCCGTGGGGGACAATTGGATAGTTAACATCACCAGCGGAACCACCAAACCAGCCGCGGGGACGGCGACGGCGCCATATTTGGACATTGGAACGGACAACGTTTCCTCTATGGACAATGGAACGCTGACGGTTGAGTTCACCGACACTGATTTCTTCCCGCTAAGCGGTGCCACGGCGACAGCAACGATCGGCGGAGTAACCGCTGGAAGTGTTGTCTTCCAGGCATATGCCAGCCCATTTAACACGGACTTTGGCACCGACCTGCTTTTGAACAGTATTAGCCCGACCCCGGCACCTTTAGGCGACTTCAGTGGCTCGAATTACAATCCGGGGCCAATCAACTTTACTGCGCCCTATTCGCTCACGCTGAGGGCTGTGATCAGCCATCCGCTCGCCGGGGAAACCTCATTTGACGCAAACCTGCTCGTTCAGGGGACTCCTTTTACGCCTCCGCCTCCGTCGCTTATGTGTCCTCCGGATACGAATTACGGGTGTAATCTACCGCCTGCAGAATGCAACCCAGCCAATGCCACACCAACTGGCACATTCTGCGCTCCACCCACAGTAACTTGCACGAGCTTCGACGGTCCGAGTGACGGCTGCACGCATTATCGAACGAATGTCTATTCAGCAACTACTACCTGTGGTGATTCGGCGACTTGCAGCCAACTCGTGATCTGGACCAATGACACAATGCCGACGATTTCATGTCCGCTGGACCAGAACCTCGGTTGCAATCCAGCCAACATCCCGACGTGTGATCCCTCCCAAGCGAAAGCCAGCGACGATTGTGGGGCACCAAACGTGGGCTGCAGCAGCTTTGATGCTGCAGTTGGATGCACCCACTATCGCACAAACGTTTATACGGCCACGAACGTCTGTGGCAATATAGCGAGTTGCAGCCAACTGCTGACGTGGACCATCGCTACGGCTCCGGTCTTTGACAACTGCACCAGCGGCACGACGCCCTTGGGCTGCAACCCGACACCTCCGGCATGCAGCACCAGTATCACTGCGCACAACGAATGCGGTTCGGTGCCCGTGACGTGCACACCTGGCCCAATCACTTCTAGTGGCTGCAATCGTTCCCAGAGCTTTACAAACAGCGCCACGGCTTGCGGGTTGACCAGCACCTGCATCCAGACCTTCACCTGGACGGTGGTGACGGCTCCGGTGTTTGACAACTGCACCAGCGGCACGACGCCCTTGGGCTGCAATCCGACACCTCCGGCATGCAGCACCAGTATCACCGCGCATAACGAGTGTGGTTCGGTGCCCGTGACGTGCACACCTGGCCCAATCACTTCTAGTGGCTGCAATCGTTCCCAGAGCTTTACAAACAGCGCCACGGCTTGCGGGTTGACCAGCACCTGCATCCAGACCTTCACCTGGACGGTGGTGACGGCTCCGGTGTTTGACAACTGCACCAGCGGCACGACGCCCTTGGGCTGCAATCCGACACCTCCGACGTGCGACAGCAGCATTACCGCGCACAACGAATGCGGTTCGGTGCCCGTGACGTGCACACCTGGCCCAATCACTTCTAGTGGCTGCAATC
>CAYUPI010000007.1:0-92845 GCA_964446585.1 uncultured Verrucomicrobiota bacterium | reverse complement strand
GTGTTTGACAACTGCACCAGCGGCACGACGCCCTTGGGCTGCAATCCGACACCTCCGGCATGCAGCACCAGTATCACCGCGCACAACGAGTGCGGTTCGATGACCGTGACCTGCACCCCGGGGACGATCACGACCAACGGCTGTAATCGGTCACAAAGCTTTACCTACAGCGCCTCGGGTTGCAACCTCACCACCACCTGCACGAGGACCTTTACCTGGACGGTGGACAAGACGCCGCCGGCAATGACTGTCCCGAGCGGCGGAAACCTCGGCTGCAATCCTGCTAATCCACCTACTGACGCGAGTCTAAAGTCCCAAGTGACGGCCACGGACACATGCAGTGCCGTCACAACTAAGGTGACACATGTGGACACAACCAACGGCTGCATCATCACACGCACCTTCACCGTGACTGCAACCGATGCCTGCAACAACGCCACGAACAAGTCAGTGGTTTATACCTGGACGGCGGACATGACCAATCCATCGATCACCTGCCCAGGGCCCGTCACGGTATGCGGATTTGGCAACATTCCGGCGCCTGACACCAGCAAGGTAAGTGCCGGCGACACGTGCAGCACACCTACTAAGAGTTTCGTAAGTGATACTTACGTGACCAACAACGGCGTCATCACGGTAACCCGCACCTACAGAGCAACGGATGCGTGCAGTAATTCTGCAGCCTGCACTCAGATTATCACTGTGAATCCGATTCCTCCGTGCTCCCTCGCAGTGCCAAATCCTTTGCCGGTCGCTGATGTTTCCGGGTACACGCTCAGCGGTCCTGCAGGGAATTTCTTGTATAGTTGGTCCATAACTGCGACCACTGACCCAAATTGGCAGATCACCAGCGCGACGAATATCCAGACGATCACCTATACCTCGGGGAGTTCGGGCACAGCCACTTTCCAACTGGTGGTGACGGACAAAGCAACCGGCTGCCAGAACACCTGTACTGTGACCTTTGCAGTTAATACAGGGGGCGCCACTCCGGGGTTCTGGGGGAACCCAGTTGGCTTGCCTCAGGTCACTGCGGCAGACTTTACTGCGCTCAATATCGAATGCCTCCGCAATGCGACCGGCGCCAACCAGGATTTTACTCAGAGCAAACTCGCCGACCAGCAGTCGGCCTTCGCCACCTGGTTGAAGAACAGGAATGCAGTCAACATGGCATACCAATTCTCTGCGCATCTCGCGGCGTTCACGCTCAATGTCCGGCACAAGTTTATCTGCCCGGCTACGATCATCTCTGTGCCTGGCTGCGGTGGGTCCATGACAGCGACTAACCTAATCACGACGTGCAATAATGCCCTTTGTGCCGATGGCACCACGTTCTCTGGCGATCCGAATCGACCAACCCAAGAGTGCCTCAAGAATGCCTTGGCCATCGCGAACGGCAGTACCACGACGACTGCCAAGACGTGCCCCTGATAAGTTCAAGCTTATGTTGGCCAATTTTACACTGGTATTTGGGGCTCGTCTTGTTCGCGTGGTATGTTGACCCGCAGCTAGTTAGGTGTGAAAACGCTGATCTCGATTATTCGCGCGTCGGTTTTCCTTACATTTTCAATATGCGGGTGCCAACCAGCCGTTGAAAAGCGGAATTGATCGCAAGTGCTCAACCAATTGATGGTCAACGGCTTAATTTTGCTGAATGCATGTCTATGCCGGTGTTCATGTTGATTGGCTTGGTTCCTGCAGAGGGGAGCCTGGTCAGATCCGCCGAACCGGAACTGAGCAATTGATTCATATGCAGAGAAGCACAAGACAAAGATTGGGTTCAATCCTGCTCGTGGTGGTTGTCGGCTGGATGTGCAGAACCTCAGGTTCGGCTGCTTCAATCACTTATGACTATGATCATTTGTTTAGTGGGGACGCGCCGGTCGGGTCCTCGCCTTGGTTAAGGGCAGTACTTACCGATTCCGGCGCAAACACGGTGCGAATGACACTAACAGCGCTTGGATTGACGGGCAATGAGTTCGCCACGCAATTGTATCTCAATCTCAACCCTGCGCTCGATCCGCAGAGCCTAGTTTTCGCGGAAAGTGGGCCAAATGCTTCGGCTCTGATTTCGATTCAAACCGGGACAGATGCATTCAAGGTGGCAGGAGATGGCAAGTACGACATCCGCTTGAATTTTAGCGGGTTTGGAACTGGCAATTCGATGAGTTTTACCATCAGCGGCATCGCTGGCCTCACAGCCAATGATTTTCTGTTCACGGACACCCCTTCGGCAGGGCACAGCGCATTTTATTCCGTCGTCGGCGTCCAGACAACCACGGCCAGCGTTTTGTTGGATACGCCGGAAGTTTCTCCCTCGGTTCCGGACGGTTCATCCACTGCGGTCCTTTTGGGGTTGGCGGCGCTGATTGTCGGCGGCGCGAAGACAGCTTTGAGGGTTTGCAGACCCATCCGTCAGAGCGGGTAAGGTTCCTGTCAGTTGCTCGGCACTAAGGGCTTGGTTCAATACACATAAGAGCACTCAGAAGGCGCATGGCGTGAAGTCATGCGCCTTCTTGGTTTGGTTGTTCGCTTGATCTGCTACCGAAATCTGCTGGCGACTGTTCGCTTTCCAACAGCAATGTGCTTTGGGACTCACTTATCGCCATTACGCGTCGGGGTGCTGCTTGGAGTTGGGCTGTGCTGTATGAGCACGTTTGGAGCCCTCTCAGTGCAAGGATCGCCATCAGGCCGCCAACTTGCAGCCACGAGAGCTTTTGAGGATTCGATTCGAAGGGAAATCGGTCCCCGAGCGACCAAAGCGGGTGACCCACAATCGCTTGCGACCGGAGTGGGGCTGGCACAAGCTCGAAGTTTGGAGATGCGATCTTTGATGGAAGAAAACCCGCAAGCGTTCGTGGATGCCGCAATGCCGGCGACAGAGCGTGACCGGTTGCCGGTTCACCTGCAGCCGTTCGTTGAGCAGCGAATCAAGGGCCAGGGCTTCTTCGGGGTGTATTGCGCGGGCTTGCCAGGCAGCGAAACAGTCGAGGCTGACAAAACAAAGCGGCGCCACGGTTATGAGTATGAAGCCAGGGTCAACGGAAAAGCCTATCGAGCGTTTGTGTTCGGAAAATGGCGGGACCAAACGACGGTGTCGGACGTGGAAATCGAAGGAGTGGCACTAGGGGACTCTATTGTCATTGGCGACTCGCCCACACCGGCGGAGCAGGGCCCGAACGATCGAACGCCCGGTCCTTACATACCTACAACGGCTGGCCCTAATACCTTGCTTTACATGATCGCGAGGTTCTCGGACCAGATAGTTGATCCGATCGACGAAGCGACAGCGCTGACTCAGCTTGGCGTGGTCAGCAATTTCTGGATGAATAATTCGGGTGGCAAGGTTTACATCCACGGCCTGGTGAACTCAAATCTGGCTGCAGACGTGGTCCACATAAGCCTGCCTCAGCCGATCAGCTACGCCACCAGCTATAACACTAATTTTGGGCAGTTGCTCAGCGATGCTCGAACCGCTGCGGCAGCGGTCGGATATTATTATACAAATTACAATTTGGACGTCGTCATCACAACCGGCCCGGGCTTCAGCTACGCCGGCCGTTCGTACGTCGGCTCGCAAGGCTCTCATTGGGTTACGCCGAACACAACGCTGCGAACTGCGGGACATGAACTGGGACATAATCTGGGCTTGTATCATGCGAATTACTGGCGCACCGACTCAACCCAACCATTCGGGAAGGACTCGAATCCGGGCGGTTACGTGGCCGACATCTCCGACGGCGAGTGGCTAGAATACGGCCATTATTTCTCCGTCATGGGAGCGCAATCCGGGTCTGACTGGGATGACGCAACGAAACCCCACTACAATCCTGTGGAAAAGGTTCAACTGGGTTGGCTCTCGGGAAATCAGGTGCAATATGTGACCACGAACGGCACGTATCGACTGTTCCGTCACGACGCCCGCAGCACAGTCGGCAACCCGCGCGGTATCCGCATCGAGACGCCGGCGACTGATTATAGCGGTTATGCTCGCCGTTATTGGCTCAGCTACCGCTATGCGTCCTGGAGCGCCGCCTCGAACTGGTACCAAAACGGCGTCGCAGTTGATGTCGCCCAGACCAGCTACGGGAGCGATGGTTCAACTCTCCTGGATATGACGCCGTACAGTAGAGACCAGGCCTCACCCTTTTACAATCCCTTTAGCCCGCCTGGCGGGTGGTGGGCGATTGATAATAGCGACAAGCTCGACGGAGCATTAGCTGTGGGCCGGACATACGACGATGCGAGCGCCGGAATCCATATCACGCCGATCGCGACTGGCAACAACGGCGTCGGCGAGGAGTATATCGACCTGGTCATCAACTTGGGTGCGTTTGCGGGAAATCATACGCCTGTCATTACGGCATTAAACGCGACAACCAACCAGGCTGCGGTCGGAGACGTGGTCAGTCTCACCGTCAGTGCCGCGGATCCAGACGGTGACACGTTGGCTTATTCCTGGGATTTTGGCGAGGTCCAGGTTTGGGCCCGCAGTGGCCTGAACAGCCCGACTGCCGCGAAGAGTTGGTCCAACGAAGGCCAATATCGAATTACGATAAGGGTAACCGATATGAAAGGCGGTATTGCGACGGCGTCAGAAATCGTCACTGTGGGGACGCCGACCAACAACGCACAAATTTGGGGCCGGGTCGTGTCGGCCGGCCAGCCGGTTTATGGCGCGCGCATTTCGACCACAGCAGGCGATCAAGTCTGGACCGATAGTGACGGTTCCTACGTCCTGGGGAACCTGATTGTCGGCGGTTCATATACGGTTAACTGTCAGGCAGTCGGGCTGACTTTTACTGCTCAATTCTCTAATCCGGTGTCGTTGGCCTGGGGCAATACGTTTGGGATCGATTTTTATGCCAATCAGAACTGGTCCGGTGCCGCCAGCAACGGCACCATGGTGATCTCTCCTTACCAGGGGCAAATGGCAAACGGTCAGACGCTGGGCTTCCGTGCTGACGCATGGGATGCCTCGGGGAACCGAATCACAGTTTCGCCCGTTTGGTCAGTCAGCGGCGGAGGCGCCGTCGACAACACTGGGGTGTTTTCGGCCACCAGCGCTGGGGGGCCTTACACCGTGACTGCGGTCGCTGGTCTGTTGTCGGCGACTGGCTCCGTCTGGGTGAGCGCGTCGGGCACCAGTGGAATACCACCGACGATCACGACACAGCCGCTCAGCCAAGCCGTTGCGGCGGGGTCCAACGTCACTTTTAGCGTTGTTACCGGCCCCGAGGCGGCTGGACTTAGCTACCACTGGCAGTTCAACGGAGCGGACATAGCAAGCGCCACTCTGAGCTCGTACACTCGGACGAACGCACAATCGGCCGACGCAGGAAATTACTCGGTTGTGGTCACGAATCTGGCCGGCAGTACCAACAGCGATGTTGCGGTGCTGATGGTGAATAATCCGCCGGTCCTCTCCGCGATAAGCGATCAAACCATCCATGCAGGCAGCACGCTGATCCTCACGAATCAGGCTACTGATCTCGACGTCCCACCCCAAATACTCACTTTTAGCATTGATCCGGGCGCACGGGCAGGCGCTAGCATTGACGCCTCCAATGGCCTTTTTGTCTGGAGCTCGACCGTCGCTCAAGCAGGGACCACCAATCCAGTGACTATTCGCGTAACCGACAATGGGAACCCAATTCTAAGCGACGCAAAAAGCTTCCTCATCTATGTGGCGCCTCCTTTGACTATCAACTCAATCAGCACCTCGAACGGAACAATCATGATCTCCTGGAATGCAATCCCAGGCAAAAATTATCGTGTCCTCTATGCTGATCAATTAGACGGGCAATGGAACCAGCTCGGGTCAGATATTTCTGCCAATTCGCCGATCAGCTCTGCCACTGATGTTGTGACCGTCAGCCAGCGATTTTACCGCGTAATGCCGGTGGATTAGAGGCCACTAAAACCAATTGAACCGCTCGGGCACGTAGATGATGTCGGAAGGCTTAAGGTTGAACTGCTCTGTCTTCTTGGCCTGGAGGATACCTCGCATGTCTAGTATGAAATGTTCGGTGCGGCCATTTTCATGACGGATTACGGTCACCTTTTTCAACTTCGCCTTGGCATAGTCAAAACCACCTGCCTCCATAATCGCTTCCAGCGCTGTCGCTGGGCGATCCAACAGGATCTTGCCCGGACGCAGCACCGCGCCTGTTAAGTAAACGGGGTAGGCCGAGGACTCCACTGTAACGCTGATTTCCTTCGTCTGGAGTTGGGAGCCATACGATCTGATTAGTTCCTTTTCCAAGGCGCTCGGTGTCAGACCTGCGGCTTGGACCTCACCAATCAGCTTGAGCCCAATCTTGCCATCGGGCTGGATTTTCTGCAGCGTGTCGAGGCTCGGAGCGCCGGGAAACGAGATCCGAATAGTATCTCCTTCGCGCAGGACCATTCCCTCAGTTGTCGGCGCGTTCGTACTTGCCAGTGCGTTCGTAATTGCCGGCGCGTTCGCGCTTGCTGGCGCCGCAGGTGCTGGGCGCAGTTGCGCGGCTGGCGGCGTCGAAGAATAAGACGCTTGTTCCGGAGGTGGATTGTCGATAAATCCTGGCTTTTCCGTTTCGCAGCCAGCGAAGCCGAGCAAGAAGGCCAAGGCAGACACTCCGACCGCAACGAATCTCAATAGCCGAAGGTGATATGGTTCCCGTCGATTGCTCTGATTCCCGATACTGCTTCCGATTGTCGCTTTTGGCATGTTTCTTCTTCCGAGTTTTCGCGGCGCAAACCGATCTCAAATTCCTCGATTATTGCGTTCACGATGCCGCCGATGTTACCAAACTTCCGTCAGGGAGTCAAAACGGATTCTCGCGATTCTCGCGACTGTTTAACGCAACAACGGTCCGAAAAATGTGGCGCAATTCGCTGCCGTGTCACCTTGGAAATGCTCACGACGGCACGAATTTCTTGACGAAATCTCCCCTGGTGGGGCATATTTAAGCTGGATCCCAGGCAATTGCGGAAGTCGCACATCGAGGATGGCCGCCTGGATGCGCAAAGCCCAAATCCGATCCGTGCTCAGTGAGCGTCAATATCAATGAGAGCCTTGCCAGGAGAAATGGCGGTTTGCAAAGAGAGTTCGATTGGCAAATCGCATTCTTGGTAATGTTGCTGACGACGCTCTTTTGCTGCGAATCAAACGCAGCTCAAACTGTGTCTCTTGCCTGGGATGCCAGCCCTGATACCAATGTCGTCGGCTACGCTGTGTACTATGGGACGGCCAGCGGTGCTTACGATTCTCGGCTGGATGTCGGGACCAACACCTCCGCAACGGTGACAGGTTTGGCGCGCGGGCTGACATATTTTTTCGTGGCAACTGCGTACGATGCAGACGGGTTGGAAAGCGACCCATCGAACGAGGTCAGTTTCGATGTTCCCGGTGTTGCGGATCTGGCGATAAGCATGTCTGCCTCCCCAAACTGGGTGGATTCGGGAAGCAATGTGATTTTCACAATTTATGTGACCAACACGGGACCGGA
The DNA here is from genome assembly GCA_964446585.1 of uncultured Verrucomicrobiota bacterium. Taxonomy (GTDB): domain Bacteria; phylum Verrucomicrobiota; class Verrucomicrobiia; order Limisphaerales; family UBA8199; genus CAYUPI01. The sequence goes on along the minus strand of CAYUPI010000007.1, from coordinate 85,355 downwards.
TGCCGCCGGGTCAGTCACCGTCAGCAACGCCTTGCCGGCGGGATTGAATTTTGTGGATACGATTGCGAGTCAAGGCGCCGTGACAATCGCCAGTGGCTTGGTGATATTCCTGCTCGGCTCTATTTACTCCGGCGCGCAAGCTACGCTGACTCTAACGGCGTCCCCAATTTCCTCTGGTTGGCTGACGAACACCGCCAGTGTCTCGACAAGTACAATTGAAACCAACCTCACCAATAACGTGGCCTTTGCCATCATTCTGGTGGGAACTAACGGTGCCCCGACGCTGCAAATATCAACGCAATCGGGTGGAACAGTTCAGTTGAGTTGGGCTGCCACAGTTGGGCAAAATTATCAAGTTCAGTACAAGACTGACTTGGCCCAAACCAACTGGAGCAACTTGGGAGGCGTCGTCACTGCAACCGACAATTCCGCAATCATCTCTGATAACATAGGCCCCGACCGGCAACGATATTATCGGGTGGGCATGTTGCCTTCAAGTGCCTTCCGGTCGCAGCCGCTGAAACCTGTGAGCTTCTTTTGGCACCTTTATTGACTTATTACCACCCGACTGCTTCGGTTGGTTCCGAGGAGGAAACCGCAACCGAGCTCCATCTTTTGAAACACAGCACCATTGAAGCTGCGCGATTTGCCACTTGATGGATCGGTTGCGCTGCCACTAAAAGTGCCGCTGGCCGTCGAGAATGTCAGTGCGAGCCGATTGCTGCTTAGATTACTCACCCGTTCACCCAGCCCGATGGCAATCCAGTTGGTGAAATTGGAACTGAGATCTCCGCCCACGAATTCGACTTGCGCATTGGTGAAAGCGAACACGAGGTTGGTCGAGGTCGCTGGCGGCATGTAAACGGAGCCGATGGCATTGCACTCGTTGGTGAACCCGTGCGCGTAATGGTGAGCATTGGTGTCGGCAGGCTTTATCCAACTGAGGAGACCGTTGAAATCATCGGCGACTCGATTCGTAAAGGCCAGCCAACTGACGAGCGAGCCCCTTCCGGAGTAGAGAGGGATATACAACGGCGATAGACCACTTCCAAATACCGAGACTGCTAGGCTGATTCTAGTGCCTTCGGCCAGTGTCCCGGCCAGTCGCACCTGACCCGCGGTGTTGACGCGCACAGTGCCGAAGCCGTCCCCAGCCGGCAGGTCGGCATCGCCGTCTTGCCCGGGCAGAAGCCAAGTATAGGAGGCTGCGTAAGGTGCCGGATTGGTCTTTGAGTTGAAGACGGCCCGCTCACCCCACAAGCTTGAGACCCAAAGACCGTCAGTGACGCGACCAAAAATTTGGTCGGACTGGTCGCCTCTGCCCATACTCAGCTCGACTTGAAGCGGCAGATCGTTGTGTCGGGTAATGACGTTGGTCACCTGGCCTTGCGAATTGAGAAAGCCGGTGAAGGAGTAGCGGTTGGCTCCGATTTGAAGCCGGGCTGAGTAATTAGTCCGTGGGGTTACCGTAACGGCAAACGCGCCAGCACTGTATTGCCTCACCTCGTCGTCCTCATAAAAAAGCCCGCTGTATGTACCGCTCACCAGAACAAATGGACTCGCTGCAAAAGTCGCAACCAGGGTCAGATTTGATGTAAGCACAAATGTCAGGTTGGACAAAGGCGAGGAAATGCTCCCAGTCCACCCGGCAAACATTTGTCCTGGATCGGGGACGGCGGCGAGCGTGTAACTCGTTCCCGCCGTCAAATTCTGTACGCTCAGATCGGGCAGGACCTTTCCTTTACCCACAACCTGAATTACGACTTGAGGAGCCGCTAGCACATTCGTGTTCACAGTGACCGTGAAGGACCGGCTGACGAGGTTGTTCTGCGGTTGGCCGTCATTGACTGTGACACTGATGGTGCAGGTGCCAGCAGAATTGGTTGCCGGCGTGAAAGTCAAACTGCCAGTTGTGTTGGGGCTAATGTAATTGACCAGGGGATTTGGAATGAGCTGCGGATTACTAGACGACGCAGTGATGGTGAGAGCCTGAAGTTCATTGCTCGCTCCCGAAGTGATGCCCGAAAGGTTGACCGTTTGCGTCCCCGCATTCTCGTTGATCGTGAGATCACTGAGAGGGTCCAAGGTTGGTGGTTGATTAACTGCGTTGACTGTGACTGAAAAGGAGCGCGAGAAAAGATTGTTCTGAGCCTGGCCGTCGTTAACCGTGACCGTAATCGTGGCGGAGCCGGACGCATCAGCCAGTGGGGTGAATCTCAGAGTGCCTGTCGTGCTGGGGCTGGCGTAATTTACTGCGGGATCGGGTATGAGTCCGGGGTCGCTGGAAACAGCCGTGACGATCAGCGTCTGAATTTCATTCGATGCTCCCGAAGTAATGCCCGAAAGATCCACGGTTTGCTGAGGCGCATTTTCATTTATAACGAGATCGCTTAGTGCATTCAAGGTCGGCGGTTGGTTGGTTGTGTTCAGCGGCACCGAATAAGAAATTTCATTCGATGGGTCGCTTTCCAGCCCGGAGGCGTCGGTGGCTGTCGCCACGAAGAAGTAGGTAGTACCCTCTACAAGTCCGGCCACCGCGGCATTTGTCACCGCGCCAACAGAAACTCTGTTTGTATAGGCACCACTGGCCGCGCCGATGTAAACATTGTAGCTAGTGACCTCGCTGTTCGTGCTGGGATCCCAAGCCAAACTGACACTTTGGAGTCCTAAAGAAGACAAAGGAAAACTGATGGCCAAACCTAAGACCATGGCGCATGCCCGAAGTATCGCTTTGGGCTTCTTGAAAGCTCGACCGATTATATTCCGTACCACAAACGTCCTCGCTGGCCGCGCGCCACGCGTTCACCTCACGCACGAAAGCTGCCAATCGACACGGGTGTACCCTCGGGTACGTAGTTTCGAGGTAAGCCCTGCCGACCAATTGTCTTGTCAGTCGTATCCGCGTCAAAGCCAAGCACTTGCCAGAATCATCTGACGAGAGTCTGTACGCAGCCATATTTCCCGATGCGGTCCAGAAGACCCGCGATTTATTCGCGTTTGGAGAGGTACGAGACTCCGTGTCCCAAAACAGAACAAGTTCTCCCTCGGAGCCTCTTTTGGCTGACATTTTCACATCCAAATCACAGCCGCGGGAATATCCCCCTTCTGCATCCCTGCCATTGATCTCCAAAGGAACCGTACAACTTGCACATGGAGCTGGGCTAGCAACAGACTGTTGACATTGCCAAATCCGATTCGACCCTTCCCTCCGCGGCAAATTCTGTGAGATACGCCTTAAGACCTAGAGTCGGCCAACAATCCGTTCGTATTCTGCTTCGTCCAATGGATTTTGGGCCGCGTCTGAGCGCAATTGGCCCTCGAAATTGCTGATAAGGGAACCGCAAAAGATGCGGAGCGAGCGGGTTGCCTTTTCCTGGCCCGCGATTACGACCACCGCGACGAGTTCTCGTTCAGTCGTCCGGTTGTCTGAAATCATTGATTCCAAATTCACCCGTCTGGCACGAATTGTTTGGCTGGGGTTCGATAGCCCAAGGTCGAATTTCGCTTGGGCAACCGTCGTACGATCGAACCGGAAGAGCAAGATGCCGTGGACCGTCATGTTCGGTGCGAGCAGGGTGGTCCGGATCGTCGCCTCCAAATCGATGGCCGGCTTTTCGCTCAGAAGGATAGAATTTGGATTGCGCTGCTTGCGCCCCGATCGGCCGGTGGCCACGATAACGAGGTCAGACACGCTCACACAGGCCAGCACCTCCGATTCGGAAACGATCTGAAACGAGAATTCTAATATTGACCGTTCGCCAATTTCCACCCCTAGCCGGTGTAAACCCGGATTGGAGCCCAGAGAACCATCACGAACCTTGACCGCAAGGTTGTGCAACGGCAGCGGCCGACTGGAAAGAGTAACCGGCAACGTGATGAGGCTCTGGCGCTTGTCACCCTCTCCGATAAGTACCAGGTGCAGTTGGGTTTCGATCTCAGGCAGGATGGAGTTGCAACCCGCGCTAAGGAGTGTGAATTGGGGCAACAAGAAATCGCTGCTGTCGGGGATTTGGCTGGCTTGGTAGCGGATCCCCCCTGCTTGGATAAGCAGTTGAGGGTTCTCCGCACGAACATTGCTCAGGATAAGTTGCCTGGTGTAAGGGGCAATTTCCTCCATAGCCAACATCCGGAACTGGAATTCTGTGAGCACGACATCCCGTTTGACCAGTTGGAAGGCGTACCGCCCGGACGCCAATTCACGATCTGCCCCGTGTAGTGGCCATCGCAGTTCGTGCGAATTCGGACCGGCCTTGGCCTGCAGGAAGCAAAACTCCTGGTGAACGTCACCCGAATTGGTGTCAATGAGGCGGACATTCAGCCGCCATTTAATCATTGGCACCTCCTCATCGAAACCTTGCCCCGTTATGGTAAACGCCGTGACAAGAGCTTCATCGGTCGCAAACACGTCGTCCGTTTCCAACTGCGAGTGGTCGCGAACGACCAAGAGTCGCGGCTCGCTTATTCTTAGGCTGTGCAAAATCAGCTCGGCTTGCGCCGCCTTCAATTGTGCCCTGGTCTGGTGAACAAAAAAGACCGACTTAAGAACGCGATCGCCAAGCCACACCTCCAAATGATAACGACCCGGGCCAGGGTCAAAGAGGTCGGCTGGAAGCGTTAAGAAAAGTTCCAGGCGCTGACTGCCCGCCCTCAAGAGCACCGGAACCCGGTGGCACAATCGCTCGGTTTTGCCGCGGCGAATCGTGCAGGCCATCGACAGATCAATTTCCGAAACAAGTGGCGCGAGCTGGGGTACCTCCAGCGTGGGGGTGACTTTGATCTGCGGGAAATCCTCGGCCACGACTTCCAGCGGAACGGCAGCTCCCCGGTGGTTTACTGCCATGATAGAAATCGTTCGCAACTCAGTTTTTGTTACCACGTCACTACGAGTGTTCCGTAGCATCTCATTTCGTGGTATGAGCCGGAATTTCTTCTCAACCAGCACCGTATCACCCAGCCGCACTTTGAGGATGTGCTCGCCAAACCCAGCTCTAATCAGGTTTTCTGTTGGACCGAGCGGCTGTTCGAACAGGGCCTCCCCGCCGTCAAATTCGAGTCGATTGCGCCATGTCGTACTTCCGCTGGCGGCGGTGGCGGATGGCGCCACCTCGGTTTGCAGCTCGGCACAAACCTGAGTCAGGAAGCGGCAGTGTTCGAGATTCGTGAGGCGCAAATCCAACCTGAAGAGGACGTGGTCGACTTTGTCGTGCAAGCAATCACAGCGGATCCGGCGCCCCTGGTCCACAGCATAGATTTCCGCATTCGATACGCACAACTCGCACGCAACGCGCTTCATGTCTAAAGCAGTGAACCTAATCTCTCGTAAGGGACGACCGTCGGGGATGCGCACGATCTGGAGGGCGAGGTCTTCGGAAACAGCGGTCGTCATAATGTCCAGAGACAAATGAGTCTCGCGCCAAAACTGCTTGCATCGAGGAATGGGTGGGATACGGCCCAAATCATGACGCACAAACTGAAGCGAGACCAACGGGGGTCGAAACCGAGGCAAAAAGATCGGCCAGAGGAGTGTGCACTCGATGTGCAGGCCAGTTGCACCACGGACGACCTCCTTCGAAAGAGTAACACTCCGGCCGGCCAGCAATGAGGAACACCGCTGGTCAATCAGTTGCAACTGGAACAGCCGACGAACGAAAGCGAGCCATATTCGGCTGAGGGTTGAACGTGCACAGGATAATTTGATATCAGCGCTGCTTGACATTCTGCAAGATACGCTCGGCCTCTAAATCGATCTCTTCGGGGCTGTGATTTCCGCAGGTGAGACAATCTGATTGTCGCGGGATGTGAAAAGTCTCGGCCTGCAGAGGTCTCTCGAAATGCCCAGCCAACCGCCGGTTTGCAAAGACGATGAGATTCGCCTTTTCGGGAAGCCCGAGCAAGTCCACTTGGCCGTTGAGGAGGAAATTGAGCGCGACGCGCGTTTGGATCAGCGCAATTTGAGCAATGTCCAAGTTGAGTGCACAGGTGGAGCGTAGTTCCGGCAGATCCAGGTCGGTGTAATCAATAGTCGATTGCGTTTTCGGTCTGGTGTCGGATTTCTGCTGATGAGCGGTAATACAGCCGTAGCAGGGCGCGCCGGGCCGACTGATCCAAACCTCTCCTCCAATCCCGCCAGTATAGGCGGCGGCTCCGATGACGCAAACGTGCCTTTGCACGCCCACCTCACTCAAGAGGTGGCGGCTGGGCTCGTTATCGGTGCAGGCGAGAACCAACTCGGGCTTCCACGCTTCGACTATGTCTCGAAACTCTCGTTTGTGGGCAACGACGTCCAAGGAGATACATTCAATGGCCGTTTCGGGGTTTAGGCGATGAATGTGTTTGGCCAGCTCCTCAGTCTTAAGCTTGCCGAGAGAAGGGTATCCCAGCTCGTGGCGCAAGATATTGTGTTCCTCCAGTACCTCTCCAGGAAGATCGATCAGTATTAACCCGACCCCCAAACGGCCCAATTCTGTCGCAACTCGCCCGCCGCCGGACCCGACTCCCACGACGATGGCATTTTTGTTGCGCAAGCATTCGGGACGAAAGATGGGCAAGACTCGTTTATAGAATTCTCCGCGATTCATGTTCATTCAGTCTCGTGGACTCTACCGAGTAAAAGGAGGGCACTCTTGCGAGTGCCCTCATGATTCGGTTGCCGTCAAAGACAACCGTGTCGGTTCCTCAACCGTAATGTTTTCCGTATCGTACCAAAGCGTTAGCCATTGGGGAGACCAGGTTGGCGGGTGTTGAACCAGCAACACCAACATCCGGATCGATGACTACGGCTTCCTTGCGCCGTGCGGCTTCGTCGATAATCATTTCGAGCTCTTGCGCCCGCTGAGGATCAAGCGGGGTGAAGTCTGAATGTTGTTTTCCCATAACGATTTTCTTTGATTTGGTTTTTTCTCTAAATCGGAATCACTCGATTCCGAAAATTTACGTTTCAAAAGTCCGCTCCTTCTGGCCACCTGCCCCCGTTGCTGAGATAAATGAGGAGGCACACGAACCAGCGGTGTGCGGCATTCACCGCAATGACTGCGGTATCTCTGGCTGGATTCCAGCCGCTGTGGTTGGAGTAGGTATCAATCCAGCAGAGAGTATTCCCAGGAAGCTGGTGCGGTGATGGCGGTAATGGCTTCATACTGATCACCTGCGGCGGCTCCGCTGGAAATGTTTCAGGGTAGATGACCTGTATCGGCAGCGACCGGCCACTTTCATGGATCACATATTCCCAAAAGAGAGTATCGCCGCTGCGACAAAGAACAGCGCGCTCGCCAAAGCGCTCTTTCATCGCCCTAACTTCCGCAACCAGGCGATGCTTGTTTTCAAGCAATCCCGCGAAGTGCATTCGGTATCCGAATCGGGGACGGCGCTCGCTTAGTTTGCCGCGCCCCAGAAGCACAAGATGTGAGAGCCAGATTTGACGGCCATTCTCAGGCTGTTCCCAAGGCCCGTGCAAGGCGAGCATTTCACCATCTCCAGCCGCAGTGGTCAGATCGAGACTGCCGTCGCACCGAACCCAGACATGGAGATCATTTAGCCCTTCGAGGCAGTTGGTGGTGAGCAAGAGATCTCCATGGTCTCCCTCGCCCGTTTTGCGGAGAGTCGTTTGGCCCAGACCGGGCAATTGGCGTAAGACTGCAAGGTCATACACTATGCTCGGTCCTCGAATTTTGCGCAGCGCATCCACCGCCTTAGACGATTGCAGCGGTGGCAAATCCAGGATTTGTGGTTTGAGCGGGACGTACTCAAAACTGGTTTCTTCAGCCATCAGATAGAAATCAAACTTGCAATTCTGGAAGAAGACGCTGTCCGGCGAGCTGCGCGCGTTATTGCGAGTGATGATCCCAAAGATCAATGCCTTCGTGGTGGAGTTCCGGACGGCCTCGAAGTCCGTCCTGGCGTCCCCGGCGGAGCAGACGTCCATATTGCCGGGGTGAAGGTGAATACAGCCGATATTCACGCCCGATCGATGCTCCAGTTGAAGCAGCCTCATTTGCTCGGCCTGATAATCGGCGTCAAAGAGAATGCTGCCAGGCGAGAACTCCGCTTTCGGTCCGGCATCGATAAAGCCACGGATAGTGAACTTTGCCGTGGAGTTGCTCTCGTTGAATGAATACTCGCCTACCAATATGCCACCAGTCTCATTCTCCTCCCCATTCTCGCGGAGGAAATCGGTAATGTGTCGATGGATTTGCGGCAATAGATCTTTTGCCAGCTCCAGGCGAAACTTGCGTGGGCCGGTCGCCTTTGGTACTTGACCCGGCTGGACCAGTTGTGCGGAGCAGCCCAAGTCAATCGATTCATGGGATGTGTACTGCTGTTTCTCCCCCACACGTGCTGTCTGAATGACGCGCAGGCTTGTTTTCCACTGCTCGTCGACATTGAGGATGCTGCGGACGAGGACAACTACAGAAAGGGCCAGGGTAGAGCAAAAGAATACAAAGAGGACCTTTAACAATTCGGCGTGGGCTGCGCAAAAGGCCAGGAATGTTTCACCTTCAGTGATTTCGCAGGCCAGGGCGGCGGTTAAGTAGACGCTCGCGGAAAGCAGCAGCAGCCAAGGCCATTCGGGGTCTGCATCACCCAAGTGCTTCTGCAGGAATTTTAAACGGTGGTTCATAAGAATCCTGTGCTCAATCGTTCAAGAGTTGGTGCTAAGCTTGTTGCTAAATCGGGCCGAATTCTTGGTTTTCCAATGGCGACTTAAGGCAGAGCTGATCCGATCGGCGAAGTCCGGATGGCTCATTAATTCGAGCAGAAGACTTGATGAAAAATACTTCGGCGCATTCAGCGCAATGCCGCCCTTAGCCCCGCAGGGTGTGATAAGCTTGGCTTTCACCAGGACGGGCATGTCATGTTCTTGAACACCGAGTAGAGCTGCGCCTTGGCCGGTGTTCAATCGGAGTGGTAGCCTCGACAAATTCAGTACTGTTTTATCAATCATACATGCCTTCCTTCACGCTTCCGGGTCGGTTGGTGGACCGCGGCGAGGAGGTGGATGGGGGTCGTTTGACCGCCCTTGGCATAAGATTTTTACAATGGCGACCAGCACCGCGCCGCAGATACCGATAGTGATAAGGCCCAAGGTCATATCCCCGGTAGAATTGTCCGGCCCGATTCGTGTTGCCGCTGATAAGAACCCGCGCGCTTCCTCGCGGTGCCACAAAAAGAAAATGAGAGCACCGAGTGCGAGAACGAGCACGCTCAGGTTGTTCCAACGGATTTTCATAAATTTAGTTTGGTTGATGGTTTGCATCCCCTACTCCACTGATGACATCCTGCGGAGCTACGCCTGGACAATTATTGGCAATCCATTGAAGAGCCGTGCCCAGCGGCATGACTTGAATTCGAATTGTCTCTGGATGAGTAGCGGCCGTCAGACCAGCTACAGCGGCCCGGGCGTCGAGGACAACCTGTGCGTTCGGAGCTACGATCAGGAGAAGATCGACCCGTAGTGCCATGGCCTTGGCAATATCGTGAGGAATTCGCGCCGTCGTTTGTTCCACTTCGATTGCGACGTGGCAGCCGTTTGCAACAAAGAAAATGTCAACCGAACGGGGATGCTGGCCCCGCCTTATGGCGTGTTCAACACGACATGGGTAACCACGCAAGCGGAGAGCTGTCAGTAACGCGGCCACCATAACTTTGTTGTGCAGGAATCTGCCTCGCATTAGGGATTCTCCGAGTTGGCTCGCAGCGCCTCAACGCCAGGCGCGAGCGGCTCAAGTAAAATGGCGGCACGTCCACGGGAGGACAGCGCGACTTTGTGTTCGCGGATGTATCCCTGTTCGCTGAGACGCTTTCGGATGTCTGCGAGTCGCCGTCCGCTGAGGCGAGTAGCACGGCAATAATAGCTGCTGGGTTTGCCTGGATTGGCGACCACTTCGCGTAGCACTCTTAAGTCATTTTCGCCCAGAATTAGAACAGATGGTGGTACTGGTGACTGAAGTTCGACGACCGGATATGGTTGCCAGTGGGCAAATTCATCAGCAAAAACCGTGGGTAAAGTGTCCAACGCTCGCAGACTTTCAGCCGCGTCCAAATCGGTCATCGGTTCATTGAATTCCAGAAGAGGTACCTCGAACGCAAATGGCTCGCGCCACTCTTGCGACAATTGGCCTATAAATTGGCCCGGGCGCAGGCGAAGCCGCGCCCAATCAAGCCGTTCTGCGGATAATCCCATATCAGCTCCAAGGCTGGCGTAATCTTCATGGATGCTTAACGGCCCGATGATCTTATTGCCCAGATTCGCAATGAGTCGGCGTGACAATCCGGCCGCTGACTGGGCTAGGACCCAAAGACTGATACCTGTGCCACGAATGACGCCAGCCAACTCATCAATCGATGCCAGGTCCTCGTTTTGTGCGCCGACGTCGAACATCCGCTGGCTGTCGTCAAAAGCGATGACTAGGCGTGGCGGTCCGTTAACCACACCACGTTCGACCTCGCCGTAAAACACAGAGAACAGCAGCGAATTGAGCAAGATTTGTTTGGCTGTCTCGGTGGTGCCGCGCATTTCAAACAGGATGTGGTGCCGAGCTAAGGCCGAGGAACTCCAGCCGAAACGGTACGCCGCGCAGCCCGGCGTCAAAGCGAGGAGCAGCGCGCCTAACCTGTCAAGAATAGCGTCACGCGCTTGAGGATTAAGTCCCCGGGTAACTCGCACCCACTCGTAAAGGTCAAACAGAGTAGGCCAGGCGGCACGGTTGCCTGACCAAATGCCGAATCGGCGATACAGTTCATGCATGCCTTGGGCCAGAATACTCCGGCTCCGCGGCGGCAACTTCAGTCCACGTGTCAGCAGATCGACGACGAGCGTGAGCTGGAGCCGGGCATCGCGTATGTGCGACTGCAGCAAGTTCCAACGCCAATCGCGACAGCCGATAATGATCAATTCCATGCCAAGGCGTTTTAATAATGGGTGTAACTGTCTGAGTTGGTCCTTGTATGATTCGCTAAGCCAAAATACGCAATGTTGAGCAAGTTGAAGGACGAGCGAGCAAAGCAGATTAGATTTTCCACCGCCTGTCGTGGATATCAGCAAGAGCCCAGACAACAACCAGGCGAGCATAAAGTAAATGGGGCCACCGTGAATGTCCCAGCCAAGCACGCCTTGCCCCCGCTTGAGGCGCGCCGCTTTGAACGGCGGCAAGCGGCCGAGTGCTTCCGCCTGTCGCAGAGGACGCAACTCATCTTCGACGAGTTGTCCAATAACAGAATCTGAAATTCCGAGGGACCATGCCCGCTTCAGGCACGCTCCAAGCCGGTGTCTAAAGACCCCGTGATTGAGGCCCCAAAGCATTTTTTGCCCAAGAGCGGAATCGTCAGAACTGTGATGCGGGGATTTCATGGTGCCTGAGGCGAGTCGAAATCTATAAATGGCTCGCAAACGAAACGCAGAAGTGCGGTCCACCGCTGTTTTCGGATAACGGCCGCTTTACAACCCTCGCACAGGTTGGTCGTGACCTTGGGAGTCACCAGTTGCTGCACATGCTCCAAGCAGAGTGGCTTGAAGCATCGGGCACATCGGGCGTTTGCCGAGCACACCTTGCACGAAATGCGGGCACAGCCCTCCTCCGCGCAGATATGCCCGATCGGCTCCGTGGCCAGGTGCCCGCAGTGATGCGAATGGGTGAATGTCGTGGTTGCGCAATCAATAGAGCCCTCAGCGGACATGGAAATTACTTTCCCTTCGAGCAGGATATCCTTCCGTTGGCCTGCTGCGTCGAATGTTGTACGGAGGTTCGCGTCGCGTCGGATTGCAGTGGCTCCCGGCTCGGAATGAATGTCATCGAAACGGTCCATGGTTACGTCCAGCCTCCACTACCAGGGGTGACCAAGCCATGCACGCAGAAGATAGCGGCACAACCTCCACAGAAACATCGCGGTGAACCATACCGAAAATACCGCAAACATAAACGCGTTGATGACCAGGACGAACTTGAGCGCCAATCGGAGAAGGTCCGCCCATTTTTCTGTCGAACTGTTGGTCCAGCGCATAGCTCTTTTCAGTTATGTTCGTGAATATGGGTCTCGAATTACTTAGGCTGTTTTTCGCCTTCGTGGATGCAAACCCGGGTCCTCTTTGCCAGGCTTGTAATATAGATTACTTGTGACTGTTGCATTTTTACGAAGCTCGCCAATCTTGGTTTCTCCATTTCCGTTCCTGTTTTGACTTTCATGGCCAGCAGTATCGCGTGGGCAATATCTTGTGCAACGGGGTTGGTTGGGAATGAATGGGACCTTGCGGGAGAAATGATGAAAATATTGACCGCCGTGCCGCCACTATCCATTTGCTAATTCCCGACCTGCGGTTCCCCGAGCGAGCTGGAGAGTTTGGGACACGAATTCTTCCCACCTCTTTTCTGATAAAACTTCCACCCAAAATTGGTTTGGAAGCAGGACGATCGAGCCGTGTTCACATATCAGTCCAGCTCTTGACGCCATTTCCGTGGGAACGTTCCACCGACTGTGGTGATCAAGAGATTGCACGTGGCATGTTTGTCGGAGGTTCGAAATTACAGTGGCAGCCGAAGCAGCATCGCTAATCCGAGTTCTTACAAGCTCCAGATATGGAATCCAGAGGACTTCCGGGACAATTCGTAACGACGGTCCGTGCCAAATCGAAAGAACAAACCTTCGACAAAAATGACCGAGCCGCTCGCGAACACAATACGGCGCAGTAATTCGGCATCTGTCCAATTGCAGTCTGAATGGACCTAGTCCAAAGAGTCGCTTCTCAACCTCCGACGGCATTAGCGATCGGATGCTGATTTCATCGATTGCTTGGCCTAACTCGCGCGGCATGTAATCATTCGGATGCCGCAACCAACCTGATCAAAAAGAAAAGGCTGGAGCAGCATCCCTCATCGGAATGTTGCATCCAGCCCTTGGGCAAAGCCGGGGCGCGTTGCTTTTTGCAACGCGTCAGGTGAAACTGTTTAAGCTTAAATCAGCCCCTGACTCGAATATCAGCTCAAGTTTAGGTGGGTATCACAGCTTGTCAAATCGAAAAACGAGAGGAGGCGACGACTAGATGAAGAGACGAACAGGCTTGGAGTTGACGCGAGGGGGCAGCAAGAATCTTGTTTTCGGCTGTCGGATCGGACGGGCCGCGCAATGGGCGGCGAGAGGTTAGTGGTTTAGCTCTTTGGAGTTCGGCCCATTGGTTTCCGGTTGCCTGGGCGTTTAACGGCAGCCATACGAGCTTTCGCTTTCGCAATCTCATAATTGACGCCACGCCTGCCAAAGAACTCCAAAGCCTCAGGAGTTAGCTTACCTGCTGCTGCCAAGTCCTTTTCAGTGATCGTGCCCTCAAAGCCGGGATCTGAAAATAATCCCAATCTGTTACACTTGGTGCACGTTATTACCACTCCATGTGCAAGCTCGACCGCGACGATCACTTTTGGGCTACTGCAATGCGGACATCTGTTCGGGTCTTTCGTCGTTTTGAAGCGCATCGCATCCTCCACGAGGAAATCTCCTCCGCATTTGCTACAGCCGTACCGCGCAAAACTAATGTCTCTCATTGTTCCTCGTGAAGCGTCGTACCGCTTCATGGTGCCGCTGCTCTCGATGTAAATCCAGCGATTGCTCTGGCAATAAGGGCATCGGTCGCCCTGCGCCGTCGGCAGTTCCATATTGATGGGACTATTTTCCGTGGGTTTGCACTTCATTGAACACCGAGCGCTTTTGAAAATTGTACACACACTTTGCCAGCTATCAATAGTAGGGAACATTCGCAGATTTTTGCACGGCTCGGAAATTTAGTTGTAACAATTACCATCGAGATTCGGGCCTGGGAGCCGGGAGGCGTTCCGGAGAAATTCGTCCGCAGGGTTTCGGAGAATTGCCGGACGCCGAAGTTCACGAACCAGGTTTTTGAGCAGGAATAGCGATGGTTATTGGTCCGAGGGTGGGGATTTGCGGGCCCCCCAGCGCGCTTGGAGTAAGCTCAGAATTTTTTGCCGGTGGAACCTCGTTGTGATTCAACCAGTTATGATTATTTGTGTGAAAATGTCAGGTTCGAATGTCAGAAGACATTTATTCGATGCCGGCCGTGGGCAAGGTGGACGATTTCCCGGGTTCTGCGTGAGAGGCAACACAATTGGACCTTAAACTACCGTCCTGCAAAGGAGCACCGAGCTCGCCGTACAGTTGTAGCAATCGTAGAATTTCGCACTGAACTGTTGAAGCGGTTTGTCGGCAGCTAAATTCGACCGAAAAATCAGCGTTCGTTCCATCTTGGGCAAATATGTACCGCGTCGAATGATGTCAATCTCCCACATTTCACCGCGTTCACCGCATTCAGGACCACGCTCAAATGCGCTCTCGGTTCAGGCGAGTTGGTTGTCTTTGCGGCACCTAATCGCCTCGCTGTCTATTGCCCAACCTTACATTCACATTCAGCGCTAAACCAGAGAGCATTGGCGGCCAGTCGGACTCGATATGACGAGGCGGTATCGGGCGCAAGCGTCTTTCACATAAGTAGGAGGCGACTGAACAACCGAAAGATTTATATACTTATTCAGCTACTGATATGTATCGAACGCATGGAGGCAAAGAAATGAAAGAAAAGCACCAGAAACGGAACGCGCTTATACGCAGTCAGCCATGTTTTAGCCAGAAAAAACTCGAAAAAATGCTTGACTTCGCGCATGTAAAAGAAATGGCTCGTCAAGGTGCACAGGCGTGGAATTGGGGATGGTTCTGCGGCCCTAGAAGAATCGAATCCAAAACAGATGAGGGTGTCTTAATTTCCTGTATCAATCTCCGAGGCAGGGTGTCTCATCGATGGGAGACCTGCGCGTAAAGTACGCTGGCCTGAAGCCACGAACGAGACTTTTTCGAGCACATAACCCATTTGCGGCGTGAGGCGTGTTCGGACGACCGATTTTCCTGCTGCCCGTCCTGACGAGCTTGGCCCGGGCATTTTCTGCAGAGAATTTCCGCCTCCTCCAGCACTAATTGATTTGAGGAGATTGCCTGCCGTGTGGCGTCATTTCTCCTTTCTTAATTGCCGCGAGTATATGAGCTGTTTCGCCGACGCATGCAAGATGATGGCGTTCCAACACACCCGCTTAAAACCGACTTACACAGATAACTTGGCAGCCTCTAGAAAAAAGGACTGTTTGGAAATTCTGCGAGGAAACGTCAACGGAATGCGCGGACCGTGAACTCACGAGGAATTCGCAGCCGCCTAATGTGTAAGCCGGAATGCAAAGAAAAAGGTGGCAGTGGTCCAAACTGCCGACTTAGCGGACTTGGATTGCGTCTCCAGTTTCGACGAACGATCAGCGCCGACTTGAACCTCCTTCAATGAATCATTCTCCCCTTGCGTTTGCTATGCTCTTCTGTATCTTCTTCATAAGTATACATTCAGACACGTGCAGGCAAAAACAACGAGTCTGTCCAAAGCGCTTTTGCAAGCATTTAGTGCGTTGGCGATAATTTTGCGCAAACTCCAAAGTCGCCAACCGATGATCCAAGGTTCGTTTTATCTGCTTCGGCGCAAATGCGGCAAACCGAATTGCCGGTGCACGCGAGGGGGATTACATCAAAGCTGGGTTCTGACGCGGAGTGAGAAGGGGAAGGATAAAATTTACAGTGTGCCGAAGGACAAGCAGGCACCGGTACGAAGGCGGGCGGCCGAATACCGGAAGTACCAGCGCGCGCGGGCGGCCCTGGTGAAGCAACAGAAGGCAGTACTTAGCCTTGTGGACCAAATGGCTGAGCAACGCTTAATTCTTTGGCCGGAACGAATCAGGGCAGTGTCACGTGTCGAAAATTCTTCTCCAAAAGATGCATGAACTGGCTCATGATAAGTGGGTCATCGTCGGGTTGCAATGCAAATCGCGTTCAATCAAAGCAGAAAATCGATAATTTCATGCTCAAAGCGGCGAGGCGGTTCAGCGAATTCCGCCTTTTCATCAACCTTGTTACCAGTTCGGCGTGTTTCCGTAAAGACGGGCTCTCGCTGGTTAACAGGATTGTTAACGGCCGATTCAGACTCGTTGACAGGTTCGTTAAGGACGGTTTCAGCTTTGGTAACAGGATTAGAAAAGGGGATAGCTGAATTCCGTTGACTGACTGGAGTTAGCCCAATTTGCCTCATAAAGGTGAGGGGATTGATCTTCCAGACAAAATGTTGTGTGTCCCTGTAATCATCGCGCCTCCAATCTTCGGTTTCTTTTAGCTTTCCCTCTTTGCGGAGCTGATGAAAACGATACCGCACAACGCGAGCGGGGAGATCGAATTCCTTGGACAGCTCATGGAGCGTCACAAATTCCATGAGTTCAGTTTAACACGGTTTATGTGACAGAGTAAAAGGAGCTGCCAACAGTAGACCGGACGGGACGGCTCCCGTGCGACCAAAAGCATTCAATATGTCAGACCGATTAGATTTTAGTGGAGTGATTCATTAGTTTAATAGCACAAGCAGGAGGAGTTGACCGCGTGAACAATTTTCTCTTACGTCCGCCTTTTGTTGAATGACAGCCCCCATTATGGATGTGCTATCACAACCAACGTGCGGGCGCGGGAGAGGACGCACTTTAGCGTTCGTCGAAGATTTTCCGGGTCGAGCGAAGCGAAGCTTTCGTCGAGCACCACGAGCTCCGCCCCCTGCAGCAACGCCCGAGCGATGTATAAACGACTTTTTTCGCCGTGCGAAAGTTGCCATCCGCTTTCGCCTACGAGTTGAAGCAGACCGGCTGGCATCCTCTGGAGCAAATCTTCCAACCCCAGCTCGCGGCACAAGGCCTCGGCTTTCTCAAGCGCTTCAGGTTCGGGGGGCCAACACCCGCCCATCAGAAGATTGAAAGCAAATGTGCCGGTCAGCACATGGTTTTCATGAAACTGTGGCGCGGCGACGACGTGGCGCCGCCATCCATTGAGGCCGATGGTATGGCGATCCAGTCCACGCAACAGCAACAAACCGGAATCCGGCACTCTCAAACCGGTCAACATCGAAGCCAAAGTCGATTTGCCGCCGCCCGATGGACCTTCGAGCAAAATGCGATCGCCCGGACGAATTTTCAAACTGCACGCTCGAAGCACAGGCAGACCGCGATCCCGATAGCAGAAATTCAGGTCATGAGCTTCGAGCAATTCTGGAGCGCGGGCGGAATCCGGTCCGTGAGTTCCATTACTCATGGAGGTATTCGGCTCGTTGCCACGCTTGGCCGCGCCAAAAAGCGGGGCAATTTGTTTCCAGGCGATAACTGCGCCCGCAATGTGCGACAGGCCACCCGCGAATCGTTGTAGCGCACGAAAGGCCAATAGCACACCACCTAACGCAATGGCGAGTTTTGCCGGAGGATTATTGGTCATCGCAAAAGATGGAGTAAGAGCGAGTAAGCCGAGCACCAGCCAGCCTCGCGGCACGATGGCTGTCAGCCATAATGCCGAGCGATCCATACCCAAAGCGAGCGTGAGCAAGCCGCTCACCGCCTGGTCCTCGCCGTCATGCCAACGGTCCCGCCTTTGCTGTGCCAGACGGGTGCGGTGTCCAACCATCCTTTCGACAAGCTCGTTGGTTATCTTAAGGCGCGACCGCGTCCACCAATCGCGATTTCGCGAGTAATGCCAGGCTAGCCCCAGAGCTACCGCGATCCACACGAGGAGCAACGGCACCAGCAAAAAACCCGAAAGTCCCAAGGCAATTACCCCAGCCGCTAAGGCCAATTCCAATCCCGCCATTACGGCCAGAAATCCGCCGCTCAACGCAAGTGATTCCACCGCCTCTGATTCAATAACACATCCCAGTAATTGGCCGGCGCCCTGGTGGCGAATCTCATCGGGTTGGAGTTGAAGAGCGCCGAACAAAAGAGAGCGTTTGAGCAGTGCGCCGACACGGATAGAAAGTAAGCCTTGCCACCAGGTGACCAATAACCGAAACGGGACCATACTGAACAAGACCAAAGCCCAGGCGGTCAGCCAACCCCAGTCAAAGCGCCCCAGCAGCGCGGCCTGTCCAATCATCCACCAGGAGACCAACCACAAAAGGTATTGAATGGCGTGCGCTCCCAGCAGGGCCAGGAGGCGCAAGGGGATGCGAGCCTCACGCGCCTGGCGCCAGATGCTGGCGCTCGGCGCCGAGCGTAACAGCCAGCAGCCGCCGATGCGCATCCCGGCAAGCTGCTGACGTAGGATGACAGTCAAGGCGGCCGGCCGACGCGCGGGCGCCACGCCGGCTTCTTCGAGCAGTTTCTCTGTTTCCGCGACGAGCGGCTTTTCGATTTGCTGACACAGCATTGCTCGCACTGCTTCAGGATCAACGCGGTGCGCATTGAGATCGGGGCTGAGCAAACGCACGGCTTCGCTTCCGGATGGCAAAACCGCGAGAAATTGCGCCTCAGAACCAAATTGTACCTGCAACAAAGCTGGAGCGGAGCGTTTCACCAATGCATCCGCTTCCGAATAAGAATTGTCGATGGGCTCAATCTCAATTCCCAATGAATGACCGATCCCATTAAACCAGTTCGTCAAGGCCGCTGAACTCGGGGTATCCGATGGCGCCGCAGGAAGTTCAACAGTGTGTGGGGCGAGGTCACTTCTTCGCGCGAGCCATTCAATGGCTTCAGCCAGGCGTACCGTGGGCCAGGCAAATGCTTTGAGATCGTTGGGGCTCGCGCTCATGATTGTTCAACCAGCCTACCGGCATCGAGTGACACACGGCGCCACATTTGGCCTCCCCAAAGATCCTTTCGCACCGCTTGTTCCGCAGCGAGCAAAGCACCGTACCGCGAGCCCGACATAACGGCCAACTCTTTTGGGGAGCCATCCTCAACGATCCTTCCGTTTTCGATCACCAGCACTCGGTCAAACGAGCGCGTCTCACCGACGTCATGCGTGATGCACAACAGCGTGACACTTTCCCAATGCTGCCGCGCCCGTTCCATTAGCAGGCGGCGTTGCTCGCGATCCAGGCCGCGGAATGGCTCGTCCAAAATCACAAGTCGTGGGTTCTTTCGCAACAACCCGCGGCCAAATCGCACGCGTTGGCCCTCGCCGCCCGAAACCAGTGCACCCCCTTCCCCTAAACGCGTTTGCAGTCCGTCAGGCAGTTTTTGAAGCACGCGCAGTAACTCCGACTGCTGCATGACCCAACCAATGTTCGCGCCCACGTCGCCATCGACGCCATAACAAAGGTTTTCGAGCAGTGAGCGGTTCCAGAGGTGGACTGCCGGATCGACCCAGGCGGTCTGAAGGCGCAGCCGTTCGAGCAGTCTTGCGTCAAGCGAATTGCCATCCACCAATATCTGGCCACTGGCGGGTCGGTGCCAACCCAATAACAACCCGACTAAGCTCGATTTGCCGGCACCCGACGGGCCCACGATTGCCACATGCTCCCCGGCATCGATGCGAACGCTAAGGTCTTCCAAAATGGAATGGCCACCGGCGCGAACGCTGACATTGGAAAGCGTGATGGACGCAGGTGATGCGTGATGCGTGATGCGTGATGCGTGAGTTACAGGCTCAGCGTGATCGGTTGCAGACAGGTTGGATTCCTCCGGTGCCCCCAGCGGCTCCAGAAGACGCAAAGTCACGCTGCGCAGAGCGGGATATTGCCGAGCGTAAAGAGCAATCTCTTCGGCCAGGAACGGTAGATTCAGTCCCCAATAGACCAGGAGTAAGACTCCGCCGGCATCGACCGTGCGCGCAAGATAACCGAACAGCAACCATACGGCGAAACCGACACCAATGAATGCCTGCAAGCCTTCGACGAGAACGGCGGTGCGCTGCAGGCCGAAACCAGCGCGGACCCACTCCACCAGCAGGCTCTCGTGCTCGGAGCGGACCGCTCGCTCGGCGCCGTGAGTGCGGATGGCGACCAATCCCAGCAGCGAATCGAGGTAGAAACGAGCCAAGCCACCCACGTGCGTGCGCAGCCGAAGATCCCGCTCTGTCAGCAACGGATTGGTCAAAAAAGGCAGACCGAAAGCCGTTACGGTCGCCAGTACCGCGATGGGCGCGGAGGCGGGCGCCAGCCAGGCAATGCCGGCCGCTGTAAAAATCAGTTCGAAACAGGCACGTAAGAATCGGGTGCCGACGTCCGGCAAGGTGCGGAGAATCTGGACCGCGTGACTGCGCTCGGCCATATCCGACATCAGCCTGCTTTGAAAATAGCGATCTACCAGCCGCGGAATTTTCTCGAGGAAAGCGATTCGTAGCCGTGTCTCCAGCCTGCGACCCAGGCGAAGAACCATACCCGCCATGGGAACTTCCAGCAGGAGCAGAACGCCCACGAAAGCGAGTATTCCGAGCATCGCAACGAGCCGCTGACCGGAAACAGTTAAATCGCGCCCGAGATCAAATAAGCCTCGCAGCAACACCGCTTCCAATATCACTGCGCCTGCCGCGAGGACCAGCGTGCCAAACAACGCAGCAGGGGCCAACAGGCCGTCGGCGCCCAGTAACCTGACTAGCTCGCGCAACGGACTGGTTGGTTGCTCGGCAAGGGCCGCCACCAACTCCGGCGAAAGGCTACGATTCGTTCTGTCAGGACCCTCAGCTACTGCTGCCACTCCTTTTTGAGAAGAATCGCCATTTTCCGTTGCGGCCTCGTGTTCCTCTCTGCGTGTCGAGCGTTGGGCCGTTGAGACGGGGTCATTTTCACCTACGGTTTCTTGTTGCTTCGGCTTCCTTCCGAGTACTCTGACGATCACTGCGCCCCGCAGGAGCACCTGCTCCTCGCCGTCCGCGCCTTTCGCTGCCGCCCGCGCAGACCAGTAGGCTTTTGGGATGACCGCTGTACTGTCGGCCGCGGCGAGAGCCCGCTTAACAAACGCCTCGATCGTGCGAGCCGCTTCCTCGCCGTTTTGAAGACCGTGGGCCTGCACAAGAGTAGCGACCATGCGCGTTGCCGCATCAAACGCCGCGAAAGTGCGCCAGTCTGAATCCGCCCGAGCCATGTCAATCAGCCGCAGTTGATTGATCTGTGCTACTCCCAAGTCGGACAGGCGTCGTCGCAACGCCCCGAGAAACTCATCCCCCTCAACCCACTCTCGCCAACAGGCTGCGGAGATGGGGATTTCGTGAACATAGACTTCTTCGAGGAATGCCTGGCTGCCAGTCCAGCGTCGGCCACTGGCCGGATCCATCAACTGCAGCAGTGGCCCATGACGTCTCCATGCGACGACGAAATGGGTCAGGCCATTGGGAAATCGCACAACCACAATCGCCGGAAGCGCTCGGGCTTCATCCAGCAAGAGATGATCCGGGGGAAGCACGGTTTGCTCGGTTTCCAGACCGAGTTGAGCGGCGATTTCTTCCATCGTATCGATAGATGTGCCATCGACATCGGTTTGACAGGCTTCACGCAGCCGACCGTAACTGACGGGGATGCCTAAACCGTCGAGCAGACATTTTAGCGTCGCTGGGCCGCAATCCATTGCCGAGGTCTGGACCACTTCGGGAGCGAGGAAGCGGCTTCGAGGCTTCATTCTTTGCGGTTTGATCTCAGGTTGGGATTTGAGATTTGAGATTTCTTTGGAGGTTGGAATTTGGGATTTGGAATTTGGTTCCTGCTGCCTGGATATTCATGCTCAGCTCACCGTTGCGTCACTGAACCCGGCTCGGTCAACGGAGCTGCCGGGCGCGGCGTGGCCAGCAGTTTTCCCGCCGCCCGCAGCACCAGCGTCGCTGGCGAAAGACGATCCACTTGCACTTCCACGGTGCCCAACAGCCCATGTTGAAGGGGGATCGAGGAGACCGATCCGGGTATCACTCTAAGCTCGACGCGAAGCTGGCCGTCGCGTGGTTCGCTTGAGACACTCGTCACGGTGGCTGCTACGCTGCCATATTGCGCCCAGGGAAAACCGGCCAGACGCAAGCGCGCGGGCTGGCCCGGCTGGAGCCGCCCGGCAGCAGTCAGCGGTGGAAACTCGGCCACGAGCTTCAGTTGACCGGCAGGAATGATGGCGCCAATCTTTTGTCCTTCACTGACGAATCCACCGGCCCGTAATTCAGCGGCTTCGCCCAATTCCCCGGCAATGGGCGCTCGGACCCGGCGCTGCTCGACCACAAATTCATCGCGTTTTATGGTCGCCTGGATGGTGTCTATCTCTCCGTCGAGCAGGGCCGCGTCCCGCTGAAGTTGAGCCACGCGGACTTCGCGATTTTTTTCTTTCGACTTCAATTCAGCCTCAAGGCGATTGACGGTCAAGCCTTGCGCAGAAGCTGCCTCACGTTGCTTCTGCGCCTCGGATTCCGCACGGAGCAGATCCGATTTGGACAACAGGCCACTGTCGCTGAGGCGCTTCAGCCGTTCCGCCTCACCTTCCGCGAATTTGGCGGCGGCTTCGGCTTCGCGCTGGCGCGCGCGTGCTTCGTCGATTGACAGCGCCGCGGCTTTTTTCTCCTCCGGCCAGGCTTGTTCCTCGGCGTTGAGTTGGTCTCGCAAAGCGGCGCTGCGGCGGCCAGTAGTCGCTAAACGCGATTTTTCCTCCTCCAACTTCAATCGCTCACTTTCGCTCTCTAATTCGAGCAACAAATCGCCTTCCCGAACTTTTCGCCCAAGAGCCAAGTGAGTGGCTGCAATCGGCCCGGCTACTGGGGCGGCGATGGGATGGGCGGCACGCTCGACTTCGAGGCGGGCCCGCTCGGTGGTCTCATAGACTGCTACTTTGGCGAAAAAAAACCAGCCGGCCCCGGCCCCCAAAAGCAGCAGCGCTATCAGCAGCGCCCAGAAAGACCGCCGAAACCCGTCCGCTTCCAACGAGCGCAGGGAGCGGGAGAAGGTCGTTGGCATGAATCTAATCTCCTAGCGAAAGAAGCGGGCGAGTCAATGCTGAAAATCGGGCCGGCGAGTCAGTAACTCCTTAACTCGAGAGGCGCCTGGAGACCGGCGTATCCCCCGCTTTCCATTAAGAAAGGGTTCAAGAGAATCAAACTGCTCTCTTGACCCTTTGAAGGACTGCTCATGGAATGCCGTCAGCCACGTTGACCAACTATTACTGTAGAAGGCAGACCAGTGCGTATCCGACGGCGACGACGACGATCGCGACGGCGAACATGACAGCCAAACCGAACGATTCGAAGGTTCTGCCATCTTTCAGAGAAGGAATCGTTCTTTTGACTCGAATAGTTGTTTCAACCGTCCTTTGAGCAGCGCAACGTTTCTGCTTGTTTGGCCGGACCTGCTGGACCCGGATCAAAAAAGCCATAACACCGTCCAGAGATGCATGGACAAACCTTTTCATAGCATTTGAAGAGTGGCTCCAAGCAACTGTCTGGCGCGCTCCCCCGTTGGCCCTACCTCCGCTAACCCCGAACGATGGTCTCGTTGTGGTTGGTTGTCAGCGCGCCCGCCTTGAGGCCCGTCCGGACTTTCAGCACGCGCACAAGGGCTTGGTTGTGGTTCAACACCGGCCCGCCCGCCCGGACATTCGTCTTGACCTTGAGACCACGCACGAGAGTCTGGTTGTGGTTCATTTGCTGTCCGCCTGCCCGGACACGCGTCTTGACCTTAAGCCCACGGCTGAGGGTTTCGTTGTGATTGATGGCGGTCCCGCCAGCCTTGATGTTGGTCTTGACCTTAAGGCTGGGCCGCGTCGAGGGATGCACCAGGGTTTCGTTGTGGTTCAACTGCTGTCCACCGGCTTTGATGTTGGTTTTGATTTTCATGTTTTTGTGTTTTGTTGTTGAATTATTTGTTCTTTGTTTTGTCTTTGGTCCGAACGTCATGTCGTTCTTCCCACCGGTGTATTCGCGGCGAAAAGTGCGCTTTTGAAAAAAGATGAATTTTTTTCCGGCAAAGAACTCCACCGTCGAGGTGCTTGGTGTTTGGCGGTTGTCTGCGCCGGGAACATAGGCTCCTGATTCGTTCCCAATTTCAACAAGCAGATTGCTTTCTTCATCGGTGAAATCCTTGATTAAGACCCATTGGGAGCAAAAAGAAGGGTGGCTTTGGACGGCCGAAGATCCAAAGCCACCGAGGCGACGAGGAAGAATGGCGGGGTTCAGTGGAGGGCTACTTCGCGCAACACGCCGGCCAGGTGCCAGCGGACCTTGTGGTCGCGAACCAGGCAGCGGAGATGGAGAACAATGCGGTCGATCCTGGTCAACTCGGTTTTCAAATCGTATTTGCTGTTCGTTTTCATGTTCAGTGCCTTTCTTGGTGTTTGGTTATTTCTGCTTCCAGAGGTGGATTCGAGGCGGAGAGGGCGGTTTTTGAAAAATCTTTGAGGTGACCAACGGAAGAAAATCCAAAATCCCCAAACCCCAAGTCCGGGACAAGTCGCAAAGGACCCTGAGACTCCAAACTCAGATGTGGGACTGCCGTGGATTTATTGGCCTAACGATCGGCCTCCGAAATGGTAGTGCGGCGTGTCCCCACGCCGCCGCGAGCCGCACCACAAATACGGCGCGGTGAGGACACTTGGCCCCTACCCAAAATGGGGAGCTTCTGCTACAATCGCCCTCGCTCATGGACGATTTACCGAGCCGCAAGCGCTTGCCGCACACCGTCCCGCAATGGGTACCCGCTGGAAGCTTCTTCTTCATTACCATCAATTGCGAGCCGCGTGGCCAAAACCACCTCTGCAGGGCGGGACCGGGTGACACCGTTCTGGCGGCGGCCGCGTTTTATCATGAGAAGTTCAGGTGGCATTGCCGGTTGCTGCTCTTAATGCCCGATCACCTGCATGGGATTATTGCCGTGCCGCCCGAGCCCAGCCTGAAAACCACGGTGACCGATTGGAAGAAGTTCCTGGCCCGCAACCACGGGGTTTTCTCTTTGGACTGTACCTCGGATTCCATGCGATTGGCCGTGAGGTTCAAGGCCGTGGCTGCAGAACGCTTCTGCTGCGCTTCCGATTGGGTTTTGAGAAAATCCGACTTGGCCAGCAAACCGTTGGCGTTCAATTCCGCCGCGCGCTTGAGATCATCTTCTACAAACGCGCCCCGAAAACGCCGAGGCCCGGCGGGTTACAAGTCCGTGATAGAGCAGATTACAAAGTCAATTCCAAATCTGCGCTACTTCCGAGGCGGCAGGGGCCACCAAGAATGTAGGATGCACGCGAAGAAGCCAAGTCCTTCTCAGCCTCGGGGGTGGGCCTCTGCGCGCGCGTTTTTCCAATGCATCGAAGTACTGCCCTGCCGCAAGTGGCCGTTGTCAAAGTGATTGGGTTGCGTAGGAAACACGCAACACGTTGCGCGGCACGGGCATGATCCTCATCAAGGGCGCACCAACCTGTAAGGAAATCCGGCATGGACCGTAAAGTCGATAGACCATGCCTAATCCTTGAAAGATGTCAGTGGCGATAACTCCGCGCATACCATCGTACTTGTCTCCATGATAACCATCTAAGAGCGACCACCAACCGCTGGGTGTCGCCATGAAAGCCCACGGTGCGATCAGAAAGGTTGGGTCGTCGCGTTTTTGGGTGTAAAAGTACCGCTCCAGGAATTCGCAGGCATTTTGCAAAGCCTCTTCGCCGTAATGTTTCAAAAAAAGCGCTTTGAGACGCGTTATCTCTCGTTCGGGAATACGCGTCTCAGATTCCATGAAACATTGACCATCCCACTCCGCCTTGATTCTCGCGATGTTACGGACAAGGACATACTTCATGCTTAGGCCGTCTCCTGGCTTCCTGGCAAATCCATTAGGGGTGGCAAATCTGTCGATCGAGACGATGCTATGAGTGGCAGGTCCAGCGAAGGTGAACAGGGATGTTCCCTGGTCGGCGATGGTCTTAGGAGCGCCGGAAAGTAATTTCCGGTACCGCCCCGTGGGGTGTAACGGCTTTTGCTGGAAATAACTCGCGTCGTAAAACTCACAAAACCTACGGCCAGCGTCCAATGAGCCTTCGAGACGCGATAGCGAAATATCCATGCCGGGAACAATGGGCATAACACATGCAATTTCGTTCTCGATCCACAATGACTCCCGGCCGAGCGCACTCCCGTCGATCTCAAGGGTCAGCGGAACCCACCCGTTCGGGTCGCAAACGGCGTGCTCAATGACCCTCACCCGGCTGCGGCGGTTAAAAGCCCCGGAAATGAACAACCAGTATCCAGGCCTTGGGCGCACGAGATGCCCCGTCCAGAATCTTACACGCGTACCACTCATGGGAATTGCGCTCTTTTGGAATAGTTTCTCCCAATGGCCCCCCGGCTTCAGCAATCCGCGCTTCAAAAGATCCTGGAGAACCTTAGGCGCTTGCTCTTCGGTTTGTTGGTAGGCAACTGGGGTCATGTCCATAACCACCCGCCGCGTCCTGCCACGGGCCAGAGTTATCGGCTGGAGAAGTTCGATTTGAAAGCCTGCGGCGCTGCCTTCAACCACCGGCATGCAGTGTTGGGCTGCACGTAAGGGCAGGTTCCCGTCCAAGGTCCCAGAGCGTTTGGTCAACTTGCAGAACCCTGGCATGGCTTCGATGACTTCGAAGGCTGTGTCTGTTTCTGGCACGGACAACCTGGAGCTCATAGCGATACCTCGACCACGGGTGCACACAAGAAGGCTTTGGCCAGCGTGGCCCAAAGCTGAGGATGAAGTCAAGCCACTTCGCTGGCCCGGCCGTCGCCTTTCGTCAGCCGCGCACGGCGGTCTGGTTGTGGTTGTTGGTCAGTGCGCCAGCCTTGACAATGGTCTTCACCTTCAGCCCGGTCGTCTTGGCCCGTTCGCGCACGGCGGTCTGGTTGTGGTTGTTGGTGAGTGAGCCAGCCTTGACAATGGTCCTCACCTTCAGCCCGGTCGTCTTGGCCCGCTCGCGGATGGCGGTCTGGTTGTGGTTAAGGGCGGGTCCACCGGCTTTGATGTTGGTCTTGATTTTCATGTTTTGTGTTTTGTTGTTGATTTATTTGTTTATTGTTTAGTTTTTGGTCTGAACGACGTTTCGTCCTTCCCACCAGTGGATTCGGGGCAAGAAGTGCGGTTTTGAAAAAATGTGAAATTTTTTTCGTTGGCGGACAAAGGGGCAAACACCTTCACTTCGGATTCCACAGATACCATTGAAAAGGACAAAATTTCTGGAGCAGTGTTGAGGATTCAGCAGCCGCATGTGATGCAGAGGCCAGACCAACTTCTTCATTCCGTGAAATCTGTGAAACCCATGAACTCCGTGGTTAAGACCTTCTGCTGCCGGGACCGGCGGCAAGGCCAAAAAGAAGCGGTGGCTTTGGAAAGACCGGGAAATCCAAAGCCACCGGTGTCAAGGGCAAACAAGGAGGGGTTCAGTGGAGGGCTACTTCGCGCAACACGCCGGCCAGGTGCCAGCGGAATTTGTGGTCGCGCACCAGGCAGCGCAAGTGAAGGGCGATGCGGTCCAATCGGGTCAACTCGGTTTTCAAATCGTATTTGCTGTTTGTTTTCATGTTCAGTGCCTTTCTTCTTGGTTGGTTATTTCTGTTTCCAGAGGTGGATTCGAGGCGGAGAGGGCGGTTTTTGAAAAATTCTTTGAGGTGACCAACGGAAGAAAATCCAAACCCCAAATCCGGGACAAGTCGCAAAGGAACCTTGAGACTCCAAACCCGGATGTGGGCTGCCGTGGATTTATTGGCCTAACGATCGGCCTCCGAAATGGTAGTGCGGCGTGTCCCCACGCCGCCGCGAGCCGCACCACAAATACGGCGCGGTGAGGACACTTGGCCCCTACCCAAAATGGGGAGCTTCTGCTACAATCGCCCTCGCTCATGGACGATTTACCGAGCCGCAAGCGCTTGCCGCACACCGTCCCGCAATGGGTACCCGCTGGAAGCTTCTTCTTCATTACCATCAATTGCGAGCCGCGTGGCCAAAACCACCTCTGCAGGGCGGGACCGGGTGACACCGTTCTGGCGGCGGCCGCGTTTTATCATGAGAAGTTCAGGTGGCATTGCCGGTTGCTGCTCTTAATGCCCGATCACCTGCATGGGATTATTGCCGTGCCGCCCGAGCCCAGCCTGAAAACCACGGTGACCGATTGGAAGAAGTTCCTGGCCCGCAACCACGGGGTAAAATGGCAGAGAGACTTTTTCGATCATCGGCTGCGGGATCATCATCAATTGGAGGAAAAGACCGCCTATATCTTGATGAACCCAGTCCGGTGGGGTCTATGCGAACGACCCGAAGAATGGCCGTGGATTTACCGGCCGAACGATCGCCCTCCGCCGCACTGGTAGGGCGGCGTGTCCCCACGCCGCCGCAGATTGTTCACATCGGCCCCGGCGCGGTGAGGACACCGCGCCCTACCTCTGCGCGGCGGCTTTTTTCGCGCGCAGCAAATCGGAACAATTTTCCTGGCAGATGGTTACCTTGGTGTGTTTGGGCCCGAAGGTTTTCCTGAAGATGGCCAATGCGCGCCTAAATAATGGCTCGGCTTCCGGGAACCTGCCCTGAGATTTGTAAAATACTCCCAGATTGTTCAGCGTCATCGCAACGTCCGCATGGTTGGCACCCAGGAGCTTTTCTTTGATGGCCAGCGCTCGTTTGTAGAGCCGCTCCGCTTCGGCGTGGTTGCCTTTCCGATGTTTTATGGCCGCCAGATTGTTGTAATTGACCGCCAATTCGTAATGCTCCGTGCCGTAGGCGCGCCTGAAGATGCGCAGCGCCCGACGGTAAAGCGCCTCAGCTTCATCGTCCTTGCCCTGCCCATCCAGCAGCCCGGCCAGCGCCGCCAGGTCCGCTGCCACTTCCACGTGGTTGGATCCCAGTGCGCGCTGCCGAATTTCCACCGAGCGCCGGGCGAAGGGCTCGCCCCGCGCATAGCGGCCCCGCTCATGCTCCAGGCCTCCGAGATTATGATACACCGTCGCTAAATTCGGGTGGGCCGGCCCGAGCGCCTTCTCCATGATCGTCAGTGCGCGCCGATAAAACCGCTCAGCTTGGGCAAAGCGGTTTTGGTATTTAAACACCACCCCGAGATTGTTGAGCGTGGAGGCGACTTCGAGATCCTTTGGCCCCAGCTTCTTCTCTGCGATCGCCAACGCCTTTCTGAAACGCGCCGCGGCCTTACGGTAGTCTCCTTGAAGCCGGTAAAACGTGGCCAGGCCATTCAAGGCTTGGACGCGAATTCGGGCGGCATCTCCGCCGTCCCGCGCAAACCGTTCCATGATTTTGACCGAGCGCAACCAAACCGCCCCCGCCGCCGAGCAATCGCCTTTATCCAGGTAAAGGCCCGCCAGGTTGTTCAACACATTGGCCACGTCGGGGTGATTCGGCCCCTGACTCGTTTCCAGTAAGGCCAGCGCCTGAAGCGCTGATCGCTCGGCCTGCCGGTACTGCCCCTCAGCGCGTAAGGCCACGGCCTGATCGTGGAGCCGGCAAGCCTTAGCAACCTGCTGCAGCTCAGACATAAGTGGGGGTATTCGTCGCATGGAGCAACTGACGGGGGGAAACCACATGCTTGTTCGCCACACTTGACATAGTGCGAAATTAACCGGTCGCGGCGCCCCGGCAAGTCGCTTTCGGGCGAGCTTTGGACGGCTCGGGTAAATAAGAGGCGGTAGGCGTCTCGTTACCTCGGTCGCGTCTGGTTCAACCGGTCGTGGGCAGCCAACCCGCGCGGAGCCAGACAAAAATGGGCTCAGGAGGACCGCATCGGTCTCATGAACCCGTTTGAAGCATGCCTCCAGGCAAGGGCCTGGTACGCAGCTCTGCTGGCCCCACCTCGGCTAACCCCGAACGATGGTCTCGTTGTGGTTGGCTGTCATCGCGCCCGCCTTGAGGCCCGTCCGGACTTTCAGCCCGCGCACAAGGGCTTGATTGTGGTTCATCGTCTGTCCGCCTGCCCGGACATTCGTCTTCACCTTCAGGCCACGGCTGAGTGTTTGGTTGTGGTTCAGGGTTTGTCCGCCAGCCTTGATGCTGGTCTTGACCTTGAGGCTGCGGCGCATCGCCGGACGCACCAGGGTTTCGTTGTGGTTTAGCGTGCTTCCACCGGCTTTGATGTTGGTTTTGATTTTCATAGTTTTGTGTTTTGTTCGATTTGTATTTGTTTGCTGTCTGCTTTGGTCCGAACGTAGTTTCGTTCTTCCCACCAGTGGATTCGGGACGAAAAGGGCGTTTTTGAAAGAATGTGAGATTTTTTTTGAGGCGAAAATCCTCACCACGGATGGGCACGGATTCACCTGGCGCGGCTCACGCCGCAACCACACGGAAAAATTCTTTGTCGAAAAAACAAAGATTCGCATGATTGTAGTACGGATGAGGCCCAAAATCCAACATCCAAATCCCAAACCCCAAAAAGATCTCGAATCTCAAGTCTCAACACCTCAAGCCCCAAACGAGCGTCGCTCTACGAGCAATATCAGGGCTTGGGATTGGGGTTTTGGGATTTGGCGCTTCTCTGGAGCTTGAAGCTTGGTGCTTGGCTTCTTGGTTCTAAGCCATCTTCTTCTCTAAGCTCTTAATCTCCTTCTGCACAATCCGGCCGACTTTGTATCGCGCGAAATAGACCTCCTGGAGCTTCACGTCAAGCCGCTGGGCCACTTCTTTGGCCGCCAGTTTCTTGATGACGTGCAGGTGGAAAATTTGAAACTGGGCTGGGCTAACCTGGCTCCTGGCCTTTTCCAAGCCTGCTGCCAAGGCATACGTGTGCCATTCCTCGTCCCAAACTGATTCGAGATCGAAGGCCGCCGGATCGGGCTGGCGGTCGGCCAGGGCGGTGTCCAAAGTTTCCTCGCGGCGCAGCTTTTGGCCCTGGCTTCCGTATTGGCGTTTGCGGACATGATCCACAATGCGCCAGCGAGTCAGTTGCATCAGCCAGCCTTTGAAGGAGCCCACCGCAGGGTCATATTTGAACTCCGGCATCTTTTTGGCGACGGCGATAATCGTCTCCTGCACGACATCCTGGGCCTCGGCGTCGCCCAGACCGGCCTTGCGGCTGACGCTGTAGATCAATTTCCAGTAAGTGTCGAAGAACCGTTTCCAACCCTCCTGATCGTCCCAGTGCTTGAGCCGGGTTAAGAGGCTGGCGCGAGTAGGGATGAATTCGTTGGAGTCAGAGGTCATAGGTTACGCATCTTGCCAGCCATTTAAGGGTCCCAGCCTGCCTTGGGCACAGCGGTTAGCAACCGCTCCAACTCGGCGTGCATTTCCGCGGCGGATTGAAAACGTTTCCCGACCTCATTCTCACAAGCCTTCAGGACAACTTTGTTGAGTCGGAGAACGAATTGGGTGTCCAGGGTGTCGGCCATTAAGACAGTCGGCAATTCCGGGAATCGTGCGTGGTCCAACCCCGTGGAGATTTCGTAAAGGACTCTACCCAGGCTGTACACATCGGCGGCAGCGGAGCCTGGCCCCTCTGGCGCAATATAGCCTTCGGTGCCGACAAAAGTCACATCCCGACCCGCGCCGCGCATTTCGGTTACCAGGCCGATGTCGGCGAACTTCGGAACGCCGTTGACGAAGATGATGTTAGCGGGCTTGATGTCGCGATGGATGAGCTGGTGCTGGTGCAGGTGGTGTAAGGCAGAGCAGAGGTTGAGTGCGATTTGCAGGCACTCTTCGGGCGGCAACCGCCCGGAACGGCGGAGCTGGTTGCTCAAGTTTTTGGGGGAGTAACGGGCTGGATCGATTTTCTGGCCGCCGGTCTGGTCATCGCCTAATTCCATGATATAATAGAAATATCCCTGTTCATCATTTCGCCCCACATGCAGGACGTTTACGAAACCGGGGTGCGAGCGGGAAATGGGCGTGAATTTTTGGATGCCGCGGAACTCGCGCTCGAAGGGGGACGAATCCTTGAACTTGTTCCGATAAACGACCTTGACGGCGTGGAAGGAGCCGATGATGTCCCTGGCCAGCCAAACCTCACCATAAGCTCCCTGGCCGATGGGCCGCACGAGAGTGTGGTCGGGTATAGGTGGCGGAGCCTGCTCCGCCGGCACAACAGAAATCGTGGGCCTTTGATCAACGGCCGTTTCAGCAGAATGAGCAGCGACCTGTGCGGCAGCCAATTGCACTTCCAAGGCCTGCTTTTGCTGACGCAACCTTCGGGTCTGCCCCAAGACTGACCAACAGACGGCTGCGGGGACTTGGACGGCCACGGGAATGAGCCAGGGAAACCAGACCAAGCTCTGCCAGGTCAAAAGGATGGCACCGCCGGAGAGCAGCAGCGCGCTAACGGCCCCAATAGCAGCCGCTCGCATCGGCTGGCACCTGACTAAACCAAAGCCAAGCAAGGCCCCACAGCCGACCACCAACAGCAACTCGTAAATACCTGGCAGTTCGGTCAGCCAATCCCGGCGCAGCAGATTCAGGTACGCAGTGGCCACAATTTCGGTGCCTGGCGATTTGTTTCCAGTCCAGCGTGTGTAGGGTGTGCGAAAGTCATCCGTCCCGAGGCCGCCGGTGAAACCGACGCCGAACTTTTCGCCAATGAAAACCACCTTTTTTGAGATTTGTTCGACGGGGATAGCGTTGCTAAGCACCCGGTAATAGCTGAAAAATGGAACTATTCCGGGTGGCCCGTAGTAGTTAATCCAGCGCGCCTCAGAAGGATCCGAAGGTGGAGTAGGCATGGTCGCCTGGGCGACGACATGGGCAAGGCTGGGCGAATGAAAGGCGTTGTCGCGATAATGTTGACGCACGAAGCGGTCAGGGCCAGGAGTTTCAGCTATGCCGCAACGAAACACATTGGTGAAAGGACGCCTCTCTCTGGCGCCAATCACCGCGCCGCCTTCGATCTGAGGCTCAATAGAACCTGCGACGATTACGTTTCCATGTCGTTGGACGGCTTGCACGAGCGCGTTGTCCTGCTCGGGCATCGTCGATTCCTCGAAAAGCACGTCGAACACAACGGCCCTGGCGCCCCACTCCTTGAGCCGATCCAAGGTGCGAGCATGGACCGACCGGTCCCATCCTTGGTGGATCGGTTGGTGGAGATATAGATGCGAATCGTCGTCCATGTAGAGGATCACGGCATCCTCGACGTGAATGTTCGGGCGGAACACAAACGGCAGTTCGTAGCTCAAATTGGCCAACCCGTCTCCCAGCGGCGTCAGCAGCAGCCAGCCGAGACCGATGGCGAGGGCAGCGCCGATCGCGCCGTCCCGCCATTCCGGTATATTTTTTAAGATCACGACGCTTTCCGTGGCTTGCTTCCGAGCGAAGATTGTAGCCACGGATTTCCCGATTGGCACGGATATTCTCTGAGCGATTCGGGACTATAGCGGAACTGCAAGCGAATGGTGAGACGGCCAGCGACAATCGTTTCCTGTAGAAGCCCTATCCGGCCGAGATCAGAAGTAAAATCGAAAGCCGACCAGCAGAGTCCGCTTGCGCGGCAAATCGGGAAGCAAATTTAATGGGTTCAGGCGATAATCCTGATCAATGAGGTTGAGCAACCCAAGGCGCACTTCAGCGTGGCGCTGAGCAAAGCGAAAGCCGGCGAATAGGTTGACCTGCCAAAAATCTTCACTGGGCAGATTGGGCGAGTAGCCCTGGCTGTCTTGGTGATACCATGTAGCCTGCGCTTCGCCAAAGAACCCGCTCTGATGGTTGTAGAGTGTGGTGAGATCCACTCGATGCAAGACTGCTTCCAGATCCTGCTGGCGATGGAAGCCGCCCTGCAGAGTGGCCGAAGGGGACACTTGCGGGAAGAGATCCATCAGTTGCGCCCGGCTGAACCGGTAGCGTGCGCCGAGCGACAAATCACGGCCGATGAGTTGATAGGCGCTGATGAAAAAGGACCGCTCATTGAAATCAAGCTGCTCGGCAGCGCTGCTCCGGGTGATCGGGCTCAACAGCCCTTGAAAATCGTAAGTACCGAGGACGCGGTCCACCTTTGACTGAAGAATTTCGCCGCCAGCGCCCAGGTACGTGCCATGGCCCATTTTCTGTTCCAACAAAAGCCCGAAGGTTTCGAATCGTGGCGCGGAATTAGCCCCACCTACAGATTCCGGAATGACGCTCCGGAAAGCCTGGTTGAAGCCGGCCACTTGGACCGGCTCAAGCCGAAAGCTCTGATCAAAACTGACCCCACCCAGTGAGCGGGTGTATGCGAAACGCAACGTCGTGTCGTGCGTGGGCGTCCATATAAATCCGGCCTTGGGAGAAAGCCGGTCAGTCGTGTGTTCGTCTTCAGAGACCGGTGCAAACCGAAAATTGACCGGGTAAGTTAAGCGGTCATAGGTCAGGCCCGCCGTCAGCAAGAATGGCTCCGCCACTTGCCAGTTGTCATAGCCGTAAAAGCTTATTCGTTGAAAATCTGTGTTCACTTGCTGCGGATCCTGCGGGAACAAAAACGGCAGAATGAAAGAGGCGTTGGTATGGAGGTTTTGGGTATCGAAGTTGCCCGTTTGGTAGCGGGCGCCGACAATTACCGTGTTGTCGTGCCTCTGAACGATTTGTTGCAGCTCGGCAGAATAAATCACCAGTTCATTGCGGTATTGTTGCTGGATGGTAATCGGTAGAACGGTGTTGATGAGGTCGTTGGTGTCGCGCTGCAGGAGCAATGTTCGCTGCTGGGAATTGGTAACAGTAAATCTGTCCTCGAGTCGTCCTACCAACGCCAACGTGTGGATCCCTGGACTCCATTCATGATGGTAGCCCCATAACAGCAGCGGCTCCTGGGTCTCTTTGAATCTCTCCAGCGTGTTTGGACCTCCCGAGGCAAACGGCGCTGTGGGATCGAAATATTGAGCCAGGTCACCGCCCTGAGCGTTCCTATAGATCGCTCGGAAGTAGGCAGTATCGTCAGGCGTGAACTGCCCTTGGAGCTGAGTTGACCACTCGGTTTGCAGGATATCGTTGTTCGGCTGCTGACCCGGATCGGACTGATGAAAGACCGACAGGGCGTAACCGAAATTCCCGAAATTGCCATATTGAGCCGCCTCTTCGAGCCAGGCGCCGCGACTCAAATATTCCGTGGTTGATGCCAATCCGAAACCATCACTCTCGAACAACTTCGAATATTCCTGTTGCGATACGGAATGGGCGAGTGTTCCCGCGCCTACTGGCGCGAGCAGATTGGCCAGCAGATACTCGTTCACCGCCGGCGTCTCGAAGCGCTGACTAAACCCCCGCAGATCACGCATGTTCTGAAAGCTGTCGGCCAGGAACAGGTGCGCCGAGAAACTGGCGTAGTCCTCGTTCAGCGCTCGGGAAGCTTCCCACACACTGACCTCCGACAAACCTGCATCCTCGTAAACACGAGCCAGGTTTACACCGCGCACAGCCCGGTCCTGGTCTAGCAACAAACGTGAGCGATAGAGGCTGCGATTTTCATTCAGGTCCTGCGACCGTTCCAAATCGTTCACCGCTTCGTTGATACGGTTTTCCTGCTGCTTGACCAGGGCAGAATAGAGCCAGCCTGTCGGATCGTTCGTATCGAAGCGTTTGGCCAGCTCGAGTTCCTTGGCGGCCCGCTGATTGTCCCACGCATGGCTGAAGCCCTTGCCCAGATAGCTGCGGAGCAATGCCCGCTGCGGTTCGAGGAGCGCTGCCGTTTCCAAATCCCGCAGACCCGCCGCTCTTGCGCCGTGACGAATCCGGCACAGCCCGCGACCGAGCCAGGCGTTGCCCAAGGCCCCGTCAATGGCAATGGCCTGCTCGAAGACAGAGATCGCGTGGCTGATCTCATTCCGGCCGGCCAGTAGAAAACCTTTCAGCGCCAGGGCCTCGGCATTCCTCGGCGACAGGTTCAAGCTCTTGTCCACTGCTTCCAGGGCCGCGCTAGTCCGACCAAAACTGAATTCCAGCTCACCAACTCGCGCCCAGCCAAAACCAAAGTTAGGAGATTTCTCCAGCGCTTTGCGCGCCGCCAGCAAGGCCTCCGGCAGTTTGAAGCGCGCCTGCAGGTAGTAGGACTCCGCCAGCCACTCAGAAGAGGTTGAGGGTTGAGGGTTGAGGGTTGAGGAAGAAAACTGAAGTTTGACCGTTGCGATAAGGCGGCGCAGCGCGCCCGCCAGCTTGCCATTCACCTCGTTTAATCCAGTTAACCCATGTAACGCCTTCTCTGCTTCCTCAACTTGCCCCACCGCCAGAACTAGCGCAGCTAAATAAATTTTCTCTTCGTCGGTTTCAGGCTGTCGCGACTCTGGATATTTCCCCAGAGCGGCCAGCAGATCGCCGGCTCGATAAGCGGTCATCGACTCGGCCAGTGTTTTCCGCGTCGGTTCCGTCAGCTCCAGTTCATCCAAGTCCAAAATGCCTGGGTAATAGAGGCTCCACTGAATAACATTGATGGCCTCAATGGCCGCCGTTTTTGAAGGAGCTTTACCCGGTGCTGCGACCGCGGTCTCGCCACTGGCGATCTGGAGTTGGCCGAACTCATTGGCCATCTCTACCGTGCCGTCCAGCACGCTAATTGTGGACGTGCCGTCCTCTCCAACCTCCAGAGCGAACTCCGTGCCGCGAACGACCGCTGATACCGTCGGAGTGCCGATGGGAAATAAGCCCGGCTTGTCGCGATGGAACAGATAGAGAACTCCCCTGAGCATCTGCAGAATACTCCGCTTTTCCGGCTCCGGCACTTGCAGCAAGGAGCGTTCCCCCAGTCGAAAAGGGGTCAGCGTCGTGAGGCGCACCACCGCCCGGCTCCGCTCGCCGGTCCGCAGCCGATCCCCCGGATGAAGAATGTTATGCGTGATATCCACTGCGTCCCAGGTTCTTGAGCCCGCCCGCAATACCTCCACTGTCCCTTCCATCTCGACCAGGATCACTTGATTGGTTTCTGAAGCCGAGGACGCATTGGTTTGGGCCACCATACGCTGTGAGCCGCACAGGAGCAGTATGATCAAGCCGAGGAGCTTTCCGAGCCGAGCCCTCAAGGCACCACCAGGGCCACTGCGCTGCTGCGCGCGTCGGTGCCACTTCGGGTGTCGGATTTCGGGTTTCAATCGGATCTCGGAGTTCGAATTTCTGATTTCTGTGTTGGTTAGCTCAACTAAATCACCAAACTTTTTGTGGTGACAGCAGAAAATGTCCCTTTCACGACCTGAGGCTCAAGGCCAGCAGAACCGCCGCCGAAATTGCCAGCGCTAACCAGGCCCGATCCTCCCTCCGGTTATCTTGACGGACCTCGCTGACCAAAGCTATGAGCGATGCTGGCTGCCGTTTGTGCGCCGCAGGCGCGGACTGGTTCCTTTGCGGTCCGGCCCGGAGGCTTCGCTCCCACCACGCAGTTGACATTAATGACTCTTGGGCTTGCACAGCGTATAAGGGAGTTAGATTTGGTTTCATTTATTCGTTGTTTGTATTGATCCGAACGTCGTTGCGTTCTTCCCACCAATGAATTCGGGCCAAAAAGTGCGTTTTCGAAAAAATTTGGAGCCTTTTTGGCCGACGCTCTGGATTAGAACGGTCCAGAGCGTGGTCGGCGCGTTGCACGCCGTCGCGGCGCCAACGGTGACTTAGGCACCGCCCGGGTTCCTGACACCAGGCCCGGATCAGGCAGACTGCGGACATACACAGAGTTTTTTCCGCGGACCATTCACGTGACTGAACCCGCGAGCGGCGTGTCTGTTTCACACGAATTCGAGATGAAATCGCAGTTTCTTAATTAAAAATACTGATGTCTCAGGGCAAGACCATTACCCGGTAAAAGCGGCTTGGCGCGCTGCCGGCCGTGCTGTCAGTCTGGCTGGCCAGGATGTTAGCGGCCGTGACATCGCCACCCACGTCGATCCAGGGGCTGTCGGCGCCGAGGTCTGTCTTGTATTGCAGGCGATATACGCTCCCGGTTTCGGAGTACCAGCTCACCGTCACGCTGGCTCCTGTCTTTGTGATGTCTTTGATCCAGGGCACCAGTTTCTGATTCACGGACCACGACCACCGCACCGCGTCAGCGTAAATAAATTGGCTGGATTGAGGCGAGGCGCTGCGGATTTGGAGGAAGCCGTTCGTTCCAGCCGCAAATTGAGAATTCGCGAAC
This sequence comes from uncultured Verrucomicrobiota bacterium, assembly GCA_964446585.1. Taxonomy (GTDB): domain Bacteria; phylum Verrucomicrobiota; class Verrucomicrobiia; order Limisphaerales; family UBA8199; genus CAYUPI01. Next base: position 47,559 of record CAYUPI010000007.1, on the reverse strand, counting down.
TGCAGGTCCCAAGCCCCCCCACTGCCCGCATGCGGAATTTCCTCAAGGCTCAACTGGCCGGCGGCATAGGAAAGCGTGTAAAGGGTTCGTCCGGCGGTAACCTCTGGGTTCCATACGTAGACGTCATACCTGCCAGGCGTCGCCAGGGAGGGTGTGAAAGTAGCGACGGTGTTGAAGTCTCCGCTCGCGGGCGTGAACCAGTAATCCGCGCCAAAATAGCCTGGCTTGGAATCACCCGTTGACCAGGAGCCCGCAAACGTGGCCGCGACATTGGTGTTATCAATGATGATGTCCGGGATAGCAGAATTGAAATTGGCTTGAATGACTTTATTGGCGTCCATCATCACACTCAGAGGGTTGTCCTTTCCGCTGGCACTGCCCGACCAGCCAGTGAAGACCCAGCCGACTCTGGGCATCGCGTAAAGCTTTACCGTGGCATATGGCGCGTAAGACGCTTGATTTGGATCCTTCGCAACGAGCCCACCACCAACAACACTGAACGTCAGGGCGTAATTGACGGTCAATGTCGCGGCCGAACTCGTCACCGAACCGCCGGGGTTCGTGACCACAACCCGATAGCCTCCTGAGCTCGGCGCCTGGGCATTCGTAACTGTGAAGCTGCTGTTCGTCGCTCCCGCGATCCACGTTGAGTTGAAGGCCCATTGATACAAAAGTGGCAGTCCGCCCGCGGCGGTCACGCTGAACATGGCGTTTTGGCCGGCGATGACGGCTTGATCTAGCGGTTGGCTGGTGATGGAGGGAGGAAGGGGGACATCACGCTCGTAGGCGCCAATGTCACTGCCGTCAGAGCCGGGTGCATTTGGGACAGTCCAATCTTCGACTGGCCGCCGGTGTCCGCGCTGGTCGAGCGCAATACCTCCGCTGAAGCCAGCGTCAACGGCCGGACTGCCCGGCAACAGCGCCATGCTCAGAGTTGGACCACCGTTATCTTGCAGAGGGGCGAGCATCGGGTCGAGCGGCAGGGCGGTGGAACCAATCAGATCATTGGCACCCCACCCGCTGCTGCCATCCACTTTGCCAATCAGATTAAAGCCATCGCTCCTTAGCCTGCCAGCTTCGAGGACCTCTACATCTGGACTACTACCACCTACGTTGCCTGCAATTATTGTACTTCGAACCGAGGCTGAGCCCTCAGAGCCTACAAAAAGGCCGCCCCCAGTATCAGGTGCTGCACCAGCGTAGTTGTCCGAGAGGGTACAGCTTTGTAAAGTCATGGCGCTGTTTCCAAAACCCGTGGCAACTCCTCCTCCGAGCCCGGCCGAATTTGCAGCAAATGTGCAATTAGTTAACGCCACTACCCCCATGTTAAATAGCCCACCGCCGTGCCCAGGGTACGTACTGCCTGTGCGCACTATGTTGGCAGCGAAGGTGCAATTGTTTATTGACATCGTGCCGCCGTTCCACACGCTACCGCCAGCGCCACCTTCGGAATTGTCGATGGATGCGGAGTTCCCTGAAAGGGTGCATTTGCTCATTGCGGCGGTGCCAGAGTTGTAAACGGCGCCGCCGGCGCCTTCGCCCGAAACAAGATTTAGAAGGTCCCAGCCCCCGGAGGCCGAATTCGCCTCTAAGAGGCAGTCGATGATCATCAAGGCCCCGCCGTTGCAAATCGCGCCGCCGAGACCGCCAGACGAACTTCCGGATGCCGAGTTCCCAGCCAGAACGCAATTACTCATCGTCAAGATTCCGGGGTAACTGTAAACTCCCCCGCCGGCCGTTTCCCAGAAACCCGTCACGGCGTTTTCATAAAGCCGGCAGTTGCAAAGCACGAGGTTACCGCCATTTGAGATTCCGCCGCCGTACGCCACAATGTTAGTGTTAAGCCCACGAGCGATCGTCACACCGGAAAGGTCTACTGTTCCACTGTCAATTCTGAGCACCCGGCTAGCGTGGTTACCGCTCAGAATAAGATTGCTCGCACCTGGACCAAGGATCGTCAGATCACGGTCAATGACCAGTTCTCCATTCGTCAAGGTGATGGTTCCCGTGACCGCAAAATCGATCGTGTCACCGGCAGCAGAGGCCAGCAGGGTCGCGCGCAACGAGCCAAGCTCGTTGTCGGCCAGCGTGGTGACCGTGCGCGTAGCCGCGCAAGCTGAGCCAGCAATGACGAAGAAGCCCAGTGCCAAAACCTTGGCGAAGGCATTTGTCAGCGTTCCGCCCTCGTCGATTCGGGTTCCGGGCTTGGGCCCGTGCACTAGCGGTTGGTTATGGTTCGGGTTCTCGCTCTCTATGATTTTGGTTTCGATATTCATAGCACTCCTTTTGGTTTATTCCGATCGCCGTCGTTCTCATAGGTAATTAGGAGCCACGTTGTTCGTAGCTGTACTGAAGGCGTCACTGAAAGCTCCCTCCTGACAAGACTTGGCCTGCGCAGCGGACTTTTTTCGTCGCCGGGTCCTGGCGGACAAACGATTCCATGTCCAGGACCCGGTGTCCCCTCACTGCAGGAGGACATTTAATCCCTGTTTGCGATCAGAGGCTCCGCTCTGCGCACGAACGCGCCAAGGTTTCGTTGTGGTTTATGGCTGTGCCGCCCGCCCGGACATTCGTTGTGACCTTCAGCCCACGCACGAGGGTCTGGTTGTGGTTAAGCGACGGGCCGCCGGCCCTGACGCTGGTCTTGACTTTCAGGCCGCGGACTAAAGTCTCGTTGTGGTTCATATTGGTTCCACCCGCTTTGATGTTGGTTTTGATTTTCATAGTTTGTGTTTGCTTGATGTTGTATTTGTTTATTGTTCGTTTTGGTCGGAACGTCATTTCGTTCTTCCCACTGGTGATTCGAAGCCAAAAGCGCATTTTTGAAAAAATCTGAAATTTCTTACCGGAGACAAAAGGCAACGACCTTCACCACGGATTACAGTTGATTGCACGGACAAAGGCGTGAATCCTGCGGAAGGAATAGCGTCTAGCACCCTGCGCGATACCGAGGAGCAGATCACTCGTTTCTCAGTGTAATCCACGAAATCCGTCGTTAGCGCGCGTGCCAATGAGATGTCTTGTTTTCATTCTCCTCCTCTGCATGTTCGCCTCCTTGCGACCAAGCGAGGCTCAAGCTCAGATTCTGCTGCATGGGTGCCGGTTTTCTCTCCAATTCAATCCTCCAGGCATTTCCGTCTGCAGAAAACAGGCGTGTTCCGCTTGCGCCGAAAGTTAAGAATCTTCCGCTCTCATATTGCACACCCTGGAGATCTTCGTTCAGCTGGGGGCCCTTCGCCCAATGAATTCCAGTCTTCGATGTGAGAACGCGACCATGCCAACCCACGGCCACGAACATGTCGCCGCCATACGCGACGCCTTGGAGGCGATCCTCGATTCCCGAATTGCGCAAGGTCCAACTCACCCCGTCTTTGGAGGTGAGGATCGTCCCGTTGTAACCCACCGCCACAAACATTCCGCGAGCGTAAACCACACTGCGCAGCCGCTCCTCGGTAGGCGAATGCTGACTTCTCCAATTCATTCCATCGGCCGAAGTTACGATCACCCCTTCATTGCCAACCGCTACAAAAAGGTCGTGGCCGTAAGCAATCGAGTGCAGGGAACTGGGTGTTCCCGCGCTTCGACCGCTCCAGGTGACGCCGTCGGTCGAGAGCATAACTATGCCGCCGTAACCCACGCTCACGAATAAACCTGCCCCGCAGGTCAGAGCGTAAAGAAGGACGTGGGTTCGTTGGCTTCGGGGCCAAAGCACGTCCTCACTGGATCGCAGCAGCGCGCCATCACGGTCCAGGGCGACGTAGGTTCCGTTGACCTCGATGAAGGCGAAATTCGCCGGTTGCCGCTCTTCCAGCTCGGGCTGGGCGAGATTGACTTGGGTATGTCTGTCAGTCGCTTCGCTTGCAGGCGCGCAAGGTGGCCAGACGAGCTGGACAAGGGCCCAGGTCGGAGCGACGAGGAAGGCGAGGAGCTGAGCGGCGAATGGGCGGTTGTGTTGGGTTGACTTCATGGAAGTTAGAACAGGGCCTCGAGTCTGTTTCGTCGCGACTCAAGGCCCCGTTTCGTGTTGAAGGATGGGCTGTTTAGCAGACGTACACTGACGCGCGCAAGCCGGCCTTGATGTTGGTCTTGACTTTCATGGTTTCCTGTTCGTTTGGTGATTACGCTTGTTTGTTTCGTTGTTGCGGTCTGAACGTCATTGCGTTCTTCCCACGGGTGATTCGGAGCCAAAGGCGTCTTTTTGAAAAAAGGTGAAATTTTTTCAGCCACATCGTACGTAATTGTACTGACCGCGTGGCTGGCGGCCTGCCTCCCGCCAGTTCTTGGCCAGTTCTTGGCCTGAGCAGCGCACATTTTTCGTTGCCGGTTGGTGAGCGTTCTGCTATAAAACACGCGTCTCTCCGCTAGTTGCCCAAGTGTGAGTCCCGGCAACGCCTGCGGTCAGAAGAGTCCCAATGAAAGCTGTTCTCGCTGGCTGGTTCGGCCTCCGCCTTCTCGTCTCCGCTGCCAGTGTCTTGCCGCCCAACAGCACCGTGGACGGCAAGCCGATCGGCGACTGGACGGCCGAATGGTGGCAGTGGGTTCTGCCGATTCCGACCAAGGAAAATCCGCATCTGGACACAGATGGTCGCTGGGCTCATGTAGGCCAGCCGCGTGGCAGCGTCTTTTTTCTTGGCGGCGTTCTCGGCTTCGTTCCCGGCGCGGTGACGCGGACTTTTACCGTGCCAGAAAACAAGTTCTTGTTGGTTCCGCTGCTAGAGGTGGCATCGGACAACTTCAACGTCTTTCCACCCTTCACAATCGAGGAGTTGCGGGAGCAAAGCGCCAATATCGTCCTGAACCCTGCCGAGCTGCACGCCAGCATTGATGGCTTGCCGATTGCGGGTTTGTTCGACGACCGAGTTATCTCACCGGTATTCAGTTATGATTTCACGAATGCGGATAACCTTCTGAGTTTCGCCTATGGGGTACCTATCGTCGGCTTCGATGACCCGATCGCGGCGGATGGCTATTGGTTAATGCTTGAACCCTTGTATGTCGGATGGCACGTCCTCAATTACGGCGGGACTTATCGCAATTCGTTCTTTTACCCCAACGACGTGGTTGCGCGGATTACAGTCGTGCCCGTGCCGTTGGAGCAGTGGATGGAGGAGTTTTTGGCGGTGGTAAAAGATTTGGAATCTGGCATTCGGAACCACGAACCCCTGGTCGCCAGCCTGCAGCGGGCCAGGAACTTCTTTGCAGCCAAGCTTGTCCAGGCCGGCATCGGCCAATTACGCGCTTTTCAGAACCAGGTCCAGGCGCAAGTGGCCCCGGATGACCCGTTGCTGGCGGAAGAGTTGAGCCACGAGGCGCAGCGGATCATTCGGCGCGCGGAAACAGAGTCGCCAAAAGTCCCAAATCTCAGATCCCAAACCCCCAATCCCAAATGAATCCCAAGCTCCGATTTTTTGAAAAACGAGTTTAATGGTCCGTAACGTAGTTGATGAACCGTGCAAGATTGAAACGGATTTCCCCGGGAGGGGAACCGGGCGACAGTTGTTTCACCAAGTCAGGAGCCTTGAGGCTCGCGCAGCCTGCCTGTTCGGCGCTTCTGGGTCTGGCGATGGCGGCAGCCGTCCAGGCGCAAGTACTGCCCAATAACGCCACGGTGGACGGGAAAACCATCGGCGAGTGGTCTGCCGAATGGTTGACGTGGCTTTATTCCATCCCAATCAACCAAAACCCGGTGTTTGACCCTGACGGTCGTTGGGCAACTAACAGCCAACCGCGAGGCTCAGTGTTCTTCCTTTACGGCATTCTTGAGAGCACAGGGAGCGTTGTGCGCAGATTCAGCGTGGCGGAGGGGAAGTTTCTCTTCCTGTCCTTGTTCAACGTGAATGTGGAAAACATCGACACGGAGCCGCCGCTGACGGTGGAGGAACTGCGCGATTTCGCGGCGCAGTTCGTGGCCCTGCCTTTGAATATGCATGCCGTTGTTGATGGAGTTGCGATCAACAACCTGCTGGATCATCGGGCCGCCTCGCCGGTGTTCAGCCTTAACTTTCCGAGCCCAGACAATCTGAAGACGTTTCAGTATGGCCACCCGATCACAGGGTTAATCGATCCGGTCGTGGCCGATGGATATTGGCTGATGATCGAACCGTTGGCGCCGGGAAGGCACGTTGTTAATTACGGGGCCACCACCGCTCCACCCGTCATCTTCAGCCAGGACATTACGGAAATCATCACCATCGTGCCGGTTCCGCTGGACGACCGGGTCGCAGAACTCACTGCACTGCTCGATAATAGCGAGCTGGCGGACAGACACCAGGAGCCTTTACGCGTGAGTTTGAATGCAGCCAAGGCTTCCTTCTCAGCGACAAACCTGCTCGCGGGAATCAACCAACTGCGCGCTTTCCAAAACAAACTCCGGGCGCAAGTTGCTCGAACCGATCCAGTTTTGGCCGATCAGTTTTCCCAAGGCGCGCAGCGCATCATTGACAAAGCGACGAGTCAGCTTGATCGGCCGTGATTTCAACCAAAGAGAGAAAACGCCGATGAAAACCAACCTCGTACTTTTGGTCGGAGCCACCCTCACGGCCTCCGTTTGCGGGCAGGTGCTGCCGAACGATGCAGTGGTGGCCGGCAAAACCATCGGCGAATGGACGGCCGAATGTTGGCATTGGATTGATTCAATCTCCACCAATGAGAATCCCATCTTGGATTGTAATGGCCGGTGGGCAAACAATAGACAGCCTAACCCAATGGTGTTCTTCATCGCGCCACTCAATGGGATAACTCCGCCACCATGCATCCGCGCCTTCACGGTCCCAGAGGACAGATTTATCCTGCTGCCCGTGCTGGGGATTGCCATCGACAACATCGACACCGTTCCTCCTTTAACCATTGAACAGATGCACGATACGCTCAATGGAGTTCTGGATGTACCAGCGGAACTGCATGCCTCGATTGACGGCGTGGCAGTGCCGAACCTACTCGATCATCGAGCCACCTCGCCAGTTTTTAGCCTTGATCTTACAAGTCCAGACAACCCTTCGAGCTTCTTTTACCAGCAATCGATTGTTGGTCTTGTTGATCCAATCATTGCTGATGGCTATTGGCTGATGTTGGAGCCGCTGGCTCCCGGCCCGCATGTCCTCCACACTGGCGGGCAAACGACCATTCCAATCTTTCTTCCCCATGACATCATTTGCAACATCACGGCGGTGCCAGTGCCGGTGCCACAATGGGTGGAGGATTTTTTGGCGGTGCTCAAAGCCGCTGATTTCGGTGGGAAGAACCCGTGGCCGCTGCTGGCCAGCCTCGAGAGAGCGCGAGATTTGCTTGCGGCAAAGCGCCTCCAGGCTGGAATTAACCAGTTGCGCGCTTTTCAAAATAAGATTCGCGCGCAGGTGGCGCCGATCGCTGCCCCGCGGGCTGAAGATTGGATCGGCTACGCTCAACGCATCATAGAACGCGCTGAAAGGGAGTTGAAATGATGATCGACGAACCAAATCAACGCGGGGGCGGGCCCTCCCTGTTCCCGTTTGGGGGAGAGAGAGGAGCGACGGCCGATGGTCTATGCCGCGGTTTCCTCGGTAAGGGTGCGCCTAAGACGGCTTGGTTGGGTATGTGTTTTCTCCTCTGCATGACGGCGGGGGGACTCGCCCAACCGTCCAGTTTTCCGCGCGATGATTTTTGGGTGCCGGACGGTCCGGTCAACGCTGTAGTCGAAACCAACGGCGTGGTCTATATCGGCGGACTGTTCGATTACATCGGCCCGGTTTCTGAAACCGGGACGGCCTTCGATTTGGTTTCCGCGGCGCCAGACCTCAGCTTCCCAAGATTCAAAGGTGCGATCAAAGCTATCGTGACCGACAACGCCGGCGGCTGGATTGTCGGAGGGCTGTTCACCGCGGTCGGTGGGTTCCCGATACCAAACCTGGCGCATATCCTCGCGGACCGTACGGTGGATACAAACTGGGTGCCTAACCCCGATGGCGCGGTGCTGGCGCTGGCGGCCGGCCCGACGACGCTGTACGCCGGCGGCACATTCAGGAACATCGGCGGCCAGGATCGGTCGCTGTTGGCCGCGCTGGAGCTGGCCACGGGCGGAGTCCTCCCCGGATGGCGGGCGGACGTGACAACCCAATTTCCAAAGGCCAGCGTCAATACCTTGGTTTTATCCGCTGGCACGCTCTACATAGGCGGATATTTTTCTTTTATCAACAACACCGTTGATTCCGCAAACGCCATCGCGCGCGAACATCTTGGCTCAGTGGACGCGGCCACTGGCACTGTTACGGGTTGGTTTCCGAACGGATTCACTGGCTCGCAGTCCGGGTCGAGGGTGGATGCCTTAGCCATTTCCGAGAACATCCTCTTCGTCGGTGGCACCTTCACCAGCATCGGTGGATTGCAGACTAATGGGCCCATCCGCAACTTCCTGGCCGCGCTGGATACGACCAAGAACTTGGACGAGTGTGTATTGCCATGGAACCCCAACGCCAACGGCCCGGTGACCTCAATCGCGGTCTCCTGCGACAAGGTTTATGTGGGCGGCGCTTTCACCAGTATCGGCGGAGCCAACCGCAGTCGGCTTGCAGCGCTGAGCATGGCGAGCGCCACGGCCACGGACTGGAATCCCAATGCCGATAATGACGTGCTGACGTTGCAGTTGGTCGGCCGAACGCTTTATGTCGGCGGAAAGTTCACAACCATCGGCGGCCAGAATCGGGCTTCGCTGGCGGGGCTGGATGTGGATTCAGGCCAGGCTACCTTGTGGAATCCCAAGGCGGACACGGGCGTGGCCGCCTTCGCTCTGGCACAGGGAACCATGCTGGCGGGCGGAGCTCTGGGGCCGGGAGGGAAGGTGCGGAAAAATCTGGCGGCGCTGGATGCGCGGACAGGCAAGCCGCTGGATTGGAACCCGCAGGTCAGTGGCAGTTCGGTAATCAACAATGCTCCGTACGAAGGGGTCTATGCCTTGGCGATCTCCGGCAACATGCTCTATCTGGGCGGCCCGTTTACCAATATCAATGGGCTCGTCCGAAACCGACTGGGCGCCGTGGATCGGTTCAGCGGGGCGGCGACGGCGTGGGATCCGTCGGCCAACGGAATCGTACACGCTCTGGCCATTGGGGGCAGCGCGATCTACGCCGGAGGAACGTTCACCAGCGTGGGCGGTCTGCCGCGCACAAACCTGGCCGCACTTAATCCGCTAAGCGGCGCGGCCACTTCCTGGAGGGCCGACGCCAATGCCCGGATCCAGTCCTTGTTTTTTCAAGCAAACCAAGTCTATGTTGGAGGAATCTTCACGCGCATCGGCGGCGTGCAGCGTAGTCGCCTGGCCGCCATTGACGGGGCCACAGCGTCCGTGGCCGCGTGGAATCCCAACGTGAACGACCAGGTCTCTTCTATTTCAATTCTCGGCAATAGCGCTTATATTGGCGGTCAGTTCTCCATGGTCGGCACGCAATCGGTCAGCCGCATTGCGGCCGTGGACCTCAGTTCAGCCAATCCGACTTGCTGGCGGCCCAATGCACAGGCACCAGGTTTTCCGGGTATCAACGCGGTACTGGCCTCCAGCGACGGGGTCTATGCCGGCGGCACCTTCACCACGATGGGTGGCCAACCGCGCAACTACCTGGCCGCGCTCAGCGCTAACTGCCCTGGCAACGCCACGGCCTGGGACCCGAATATGGACGCGCCGGTCAACACGCTGGCGGCATCGCCGCAGATGGCCTTTGCCGGCGGGGCTTTTCAAAACATCGGCGGACAGTATCATCCGCACTTGGCGGCCTTCCCGCCTGAAGGCGCTCCCCGCATCACGCTCCAGCCGCAGAGCCAGAAAGTGGGTGTGGGCACGAATATCAACTTCACCGCAATGGCGGTCGGCCAGATCCCGCTGGCTTTTCAATGGCAGTTCAACGGGACCAATCTCGCAGGGGCGACCACCTCCAGCCTCGCTGTTCCCAGCGTGCAGATTGCTGATTCGGGCGATTACGTGCTGGTGGTGACCAACACCCTGGGCCTGGTGCAGAGCCGGCCAGCGACTCTGACGGTGCTTGCTCCGGTGGTCATCCTTGCTCAGCCCGCCAGCCAAACCGTTTCTCCAGGCGCCACCGTTACCCTGAGCGTGGTGGCCCGTGGCAGCCCTCCGCCGATCTATCAGTGGCGTCTCAACGGCGTGAACATTCCGGGCGCGATCTATCCGATCCTGACTATCACTAATGCCCAACCCAGGGATGGCGGAAGTTACAGTGTGGTGGTAGCCAGTCTCGGCAGCGCGGTCAACAGTGACATTGCCAGCGTGCTTGTGACCAGCACTGCGCTCTCATTGGCCGACAATCTGGCTGGCCGCTCGACCATTACGACCGCTTCGGGTGTGGGCAGCGGCAGCAACGTCAGCGCGACCAAAGAAAGCGGCGAGCCTAATCACGCGGGGAAGCCGGGTGGCCGCTCAGTCTGGCTGGGCTGGATCGCTCCGGCCAACGGCATCGCCACCTTCAGCACGCGGGGAAGCGCTTTCGATACCCTGCTGGGAATTTATACGGGGACGGCTATCAGCAATTTGGTGGTCGTGGCCGCTGACGATGATCGCGGGGGTTTTGCGACCAGCGAAGCTTCCTTCAATGCCACCAATGGAACGGAGTACTTGATCGCCATTGATGGATTTGCGGGAGCCGCGGGCCAGATCGTTTTGACCTGGGACTTGGATACGACGACGACGCCCTTTCCGCGAATCTTGACCCAGCCGCTGAGCCAATCGGTATTCGAGGGCAACACGGCCACTTTCTCTGTAGTCGTCAGCAGCCCAACGCCGGTGAGCTATCAATGGTTCCACGAATGCCGCGCGATTCCCGGAGCCACCGATGCCACGTTAACGGTTCGCAGTGTACGTCGCCCCGACGTGGGCAATTACCATGTGGAGCTGATGAATGCTTCCAGTCGCCCCGCCCAGAGCCTGGACGCCTCGCTGGAGATCGGAATCGCACCCAAGGTGATTTCGCAGGACAAACTGGAGGACTTGTTTCAGGAGGTGGGGCCAGGCTCGGCTGGTCTCAAGGTGGCTAATCCTTCGGGCGGCTTTCTTTTAGTGTCACTGGGAACCATTGATTCCCAGGTGCTGGACAACACGACGGCGACCACGTCGCTGGGGGAGACCAACCATTGCGGTGTATTGGGAGGTTCTTCCAAATGGCTGGGGCTGCACACGACCGCTGCTGGAGTGATGCAGGTGGACACCATCGGCAGCGCCATTGACACGGTGCTGGCGGTCTATACCGGAACCAGCCTGCTGAACATTCGCGAGGTGGCTTGTGACAATAATGGCGCGCCCGACGGGATTCGTAGTCTGGTGCGCTTTAATGCCGTCAATGCGACGGATTATCTGCTGGCGGTGGACGGGGTTAATGGGGCCAAAGGCACCATGAGTCTGAACTGGAAGTTGGGCTTGCCTCCCACCCTCTCCTGCTGCGCCTCGAATCGAACGGTGCACCAGGGTGGCAGCACTATCTTTTATGCGCCGACGAACAGCCCGACGCCGGACCTGACTTATCAATGGCTATTCAATGGCCAGGTGATGATCGGGGCCACCAACGCTACCCTCGCGCTCAACAATCTGCAGGCGGCGCAGGCCGGTAGCTACAGCGTGATTGTCCGCAACTTCGCCGGTGCGATCACAAACACGATAGCCAACGTGGCGGTGGCACTGCCAATCCGGCTTGAGGGTCAAATCGTGAGCAGCAACGGAGCTTCCGTCTTTCGGCTGACGGGACCAGCCAGTCAAGGCTACGTGGTGCAATCGAGCCCGAGCTTGTCTTGTACAAACTGTTGGGAGCCGCTGTACACCAACAGCACGAGCAATGCGCCGCTGGATTTCCAGGACCGGCTCGCGGACAGCTCTGCGCAGCGGTTTTATCGAGTTGTGCCTTGGCCGTGATGAGGAAACGGCCGTCCTATGTATAGTGCAAGATTCAGTTACCGAAAACAACTTTGAGACGTCATACTACGGCCGTGGAAAACGAAGATTCTTTAGTCGCCTGGCTGCAATGGAGCGATGGCAAGCAAACGCCGCTGGGGGCGACCTGTTGTTTGGGACGCGGCCGCAAAAACCAGATTGTGCTTGCCGACGAGAAAGTCTCGCGTCGGCACACCATGGTGCATGCCCAGGACATTCACGAATTTTGGCTGATCGATCTGGGCAGCGCCAATGGCACTTATCTCAATGGTCGTCGGGTCAGCCATCCGACTCGGTTAAGCGATAAAGACCAGATCAAAATTGGCGGGTCTAGCTTCACTTTTCATCATCCCGCGATGCGCCCTCCCGCAACCTGGTCACACACCACTACTTCAAAAACGGCCCAGGAAATAACGGCTATAAACTGCTGGCTGCTAGTGGCCGACATTGAAAGCTCTACTCAATTCATTCAGCGCCTGCCGGAGGGGGAAGCCCCGCGCGTTACGGGGCGCTGGCTTGACGAGTGCAAACAACTCATCGAAAAGCACGGCGGCACGATTAACAAGTTCCTCGGTGATGGTTTTTTTGCTTACTGGTTCGATCGGCATAACGCTGGTGCCGCCGTTGCGGCGGCGCTGGCCGATCTGAGATTGCAACAGGACATCGGGCGCCCGTCGTTCCGCGTTGTGCTGCATTACGGCAAAGTCTTTACCGGTGGGGGCGGCTTGCTGGGTGAGGAAAATCTTTCCGGCAATGAGGTCAATTTCGTCTTCCGGCTGGAAAAGCTGGCAAGTTCGCTTGGTCAATCTCGCTTACTAAGCCAAGCTGCCTGCGACCAAATCAAATCGCTCTTGCCTACGGCAGAAGCGGGCCGGCATTCGTTGAGAGGTTTTGACTCGGACTTCTTCTTCTTCAGCTTCTAAGCCCTGGGCCCGACATGTCGGCTCAGTTCTCAGCGACCTTGAAAGTGCAGTTCGCCGCCCTCAGCCATTCTCACTGTGCCGCGCGAATAGGGTTGGGCCAATTGTTGGCATGCTTGGGCTTCGCTGTTGCTCAAATTGAATTTGCGAGCGCTTATTCTGACTTTTATTCCCACTTTGCATCGTGAAATCTGGGCGCGCTTCCTGGCGAGTTGATTTTACAAGGGAAATTTTGAAGTTGGAGCGGGTGAAGGGAATCGAACCCTCATTTCGGTGAAGCGAGCTTTCAAATAAGCTTCACGAAATCGAGGTTTTAGTGTGTGTTTGTCCGGGCACGAATGAAAAGGCAACGAATGACACTTCGTTGTTTCAAAGGATTTGCTTCAGCCGTAACTGACCTTGCCATTCATGTATGGGTCAAAGCGTCGCGAGGACTGAGCGGATGGCGGGCCAAAATTGCCTTACAGGTACTGTGCGGCCCGATTCCCAGTTTTTGACGCTTTCGATGCTGGCACCAATTTGCTTGGCAAAAGCTTCCTGGGTAAGGCTTGACCGCCTTCGATAGTCCATGAGAGACTCCGCAAGCGGTAGTGGACTGCCTCCCCAGGGTGGCGAATCGGGTCTTATGGCCAAAACCTAGAGGTGGGAAAATGGGCGCACAAAGACTCCCTTCCGCCACCTTTTTGCCAGTTCTATACAAGGAGGTAAGTAGCAGAAGGTTATGTGGATTTGGCCCTTGCCAATGACTATCTTGTCAGGCTTTGGGACCCGAGCAGCGGTTTCTTCAACTATAAACTGGAAGGCGGAAGAGACGTAGGGTCGACCCGGGGAATGGTTCCTCCTGGAATTCTTGCATTGTCCCTGGGTGGAGAGCATAAGACCCAATGGCGTTAGCCGCCGGTGATTGGTTGCTGAACCATCCGTTCAAAAAATTCGGCGAATCACTCTGGAAGAAGGAGCGCTTTTTCTACAGTGCCTACTACTGCAGCCAGGCCATGGCTCAATTGGGGGGTAGGTATTGGGAGCAGTTCTTTCCTCCCTTAGCCGAAGCACTTTTGCGCGGACAGGCGACCGATGGCTCATGGCCGCCTGAAGGAGAAGGGGGCGATGCGCTTTTTGGAAACCTCTATAGCAGTAGTTTGGCCGTGCTCGCACTGACGCCGCCTTATCAACTCTTGCCAGTGTACCAGAGATGACATACCTGACAAATGTGAGCATCAAGGGTCCGGTTAGATTGCGTCGATACTTTGTGAGTTGGACAAATGGATTTTGCAACAATGTCAGCTTTTGGAAGCCGGGAATTTCCGTTCAACCTCCAGTGGCCGGTTTTATGATTATGATCTCGCCATCCCAGAACTTGAGGACCTGCGAGGAGTATGTTTCGCAAGACTGCCCCTTTTAAGGCGAGAGTGAATATATCAGGATCAAACTCAGACGTCATTCGCGGTGCCAAGCCGCCTTGCGGAAACCAGCGGTCGCCTTGCACCTGAAGATGCCGCCCACCTTCCTCGCTTGCCACCGGGCTGCAGGGGTCGACGGGGGCAGAGCCCGCTTCGTGCAGGCTCCCCCTCATTTATGCCGCGATTTTTCGTCCTTGTCGTTCAGGCTCCGCAGATGTGGCACGACGAGCGCGCCCCTTGGCCCATTGTCGCAACGCAGAGAGTTGCTCGCTCATGAGCTTGCTCAAGGGGACAAGCTCGTTGAGCAACATCGCGATTGACAGATCATCCGGCTCCGCGCGGCGGCTAAACGCCTCATGCAGCGCATCGATGAATAACTGCTCGATTTCCGAGCCGGTCAGTCCTCCGGTTACGCGGGCGAGTTGGGCGGTATCGAACTTGTCGTGTTGGCGACCGAATTTGGCGATTTGAATTCGCCAAATGGCTTCCCGCTCCTGCTCATTCGGCAAATCGACGAAGAACAGCTCATCGAATCTGCCCTTTCGCACCAGCTCGGGCGGCAATTGGGTGACGTCGTTGGCGGTGGCGACCACGAACACGGGCGCCTGCCGATCTTGCAACCAGGAGAGGAATGTTCCGAGAACGCGGCTGGCTGTTCCACCGTCCGATGCGCCGGAACCGCGAGAACCGCTGAACGCTTTCTCAAGCTCGTCAATCCAGAGCACACAGGGTGCGATTGCCTCCACGCTGGCGATAACCGAGCGGAGATTGCTCTCGCTCTGCCCAACCAGGCCGGCGAACAGCCGGCCAGCATCCAGCTTGAGCAACGGACGGCTGAACACACTTGCGGTGGCTTTGGCTGTGAGGGATTTGCCTGTGCCTGGAATACCGACGATCAGCAGGCCCTTGGGGGCGGGTAGCCGATAGGCTCTGGCCTCCTTACCAAAGGCATCGCGCCGTTGACTTAGCCAGGATTTCAGGCAATCGAGGCCGCCGATATCATCGAGCGTTGCTGGCCAAGGACAGATTTCCAACAAACCGCTCTTCTTCACTTCGTTGGCCTTTTCACGCGCGACAATTCCGGCCGTGAGTTTCCTGGTTTCGACAACCGACAACGCAAATGCGTTTTCGGCTTCGATGGAGGTCAACCCGGAAGCCCCGCCCAGCAACAGTTCGCGCTCGTCCCCCTCGGGTTTCTGGAGCTTCGCCGATATGGCGATGTTATCGAGGACGATGCCAAGTTGCTCCTTATCTGGAAGCGCAAACTGGACCACGACGAATTCCCGTTCCAATTCCGGGGGCAGGGCGAGCCGGCACCCGACGATGAGGAGGGTCTTTCCTTTTGTCTTTGCGGTGCGGAGGCTTTCCTTGACTTTTCGTACCAGAACTGGATTTCCATCCTCAATGAACTGGTGAAAGTCCTTGAGGAGAATCAGGGTGTTCTCCGGCAGGTCATCGAGTGCCTCCATCATTTGGATGGGGTCTTGGGCCTGTAACAGGTTTCCATCTACGGTATTGACCAGGCCCTCGGTAACCGACCAGGCATACAACTTATGATCCAAGGAGGCGGCGATTGATTTCAATTCCGCTTCGATCCGCGCCTCTTCACACGAGGCAAGGTAAATGCCCGGGTAACCGGCTCGAATGTAGTTTGTAATTTGAGTATTCATGAGGTTTTTACTTTTGTTTTGTGGTTAGAGAAAGAACCCGCCTAGCTACAGCCAAGTGGGTTTATGTTTTTCGGTGTGATAGTCAGGGGTTTTCCAGCAGCCAATTTACGTGTTTGGCCTCCCAGACCAGGCAAGTTTGGCGCGAGGGCGAGCAATAGAGACAGTCGCCCATTGCGTCAAAGACCCGCCAGGCCTGAGCCGCGTTGTCGAACTCGACCGAATAAGCGCGCTGAACGTCCAACCGACCGAGTTCCTGCAAAGGCAGAGTCTCGGTCCAGAGACACCGGGCCGTGCCGTTCGGTGCGATGGTGATGATGATGGGGTCCATAGGCTTATGGTGCTTGCGTAGGGGAAACCTCTGAGCCTTGCTGCTGGCTCACCTGGACCCGTCCAATGAGCGCGAAGAGCTGCTGGAGTTCAGGGGACAATCGGCTCTGACCGGCAGCTTCCAATTGCTCGAAGTTCGGGTAATGCGCAATCGTTGATTGGAGCACAACCGGGTTATCGGCCAGGAAGTCTTTGAGCTTTCCGCCGAAGGCGGCAAGGAGCTCATTCCATGAACCGATTTCCCGCAACAGCGCCGAGAGGTCGCGCTTCTCCCAGAAATGCCCTTCATCACTTACACCGTCCAAGCACCCGAGCTGTTTGGCCCGGTCAAGCATGGCGATGACTGACAAGTGACATTTCAGGAAGTGAGCAGCCCCGCCGCAGTTCGGATTGCTGGCGTATTGAGTCTTGCAGAAGGAACTCCAACGCCAGCCTGCCAGTCCGGTCTTGAGCAGACCATAGCCCGTCTCGATGACTGGCGGATAACGGCAGAGGCCGAAGTTAGCTGACTCGCAGCCCTCACCTGGCCAGGTCTCGAAGGCAATCAGCGTCGATGGTGGGACATCGAACCACGTCGAAGTTTCTTTCTGCCGAACTTGTGGATGGAACTCGACGCTGCCAACAGCCTGAATGAACAACCAGCGCAATGAGTCGTTCTGCGGACGTTTCTTGAAGTCACACTGCTGACCAGAAACTTTTACGATCTGACCTAGCTCTTCGAACGGCAAGAGCTGCGCTGTTTGGTGTAATGCTTGAATGATGCGCCGCGCCTGGGCCTCGTCGCCCTTGGCGCTGAGCGAATAATGAATGGTTAATCCCATAGGTAATTGCTCCTTTCTGGTTATGGGCTATCGACGTTATCCCACTTTCATGCGCCGACCTTTTGTGGATTGGTTCGCCGATTGCGCTGGTACCACTCCGGCTTGCGTTGCTTGACCGTGAGCTTGCCCAACGCCTCCTCCAGAAATGCGGTCGCCTTTTCGCAATCGGTGCCGTTAAACCCTGCAGCATTGATGGTAAGTTGACCTGACGAATTGACGATGATTTCAACGGTTTTCATCTTACATCCCTCCAATCGTCAGTTTGATCGAACCGTCGCTGCGCAACGTGCGCTGAACGCTCAGCCCGCGCTTCTGTGCTTCGCGTGCCGACTTATGGACTGCGTAAAGTTGGATCAGCCGGCCATAATTGCTGCCGACCTCCTTTTCTACGTGTCCATCCCACCAGTCTGTGCTCAGGCCGTAGGTGCCGTCGCTCTGGCGGTTGAGGGCCACATCGTACGGACCTTTCAATCGGATAACGAATTCGCCGCGTTGGCTGCCGCCTCCATAGCCACGAGCCTGTGCATCGCGCAGAAGCTCGAAGCCCAATTCGGCACACGCCTCCCGCAGCGCTTCAATGTCTTTGATTTGTGTTTGTATGGTAGTGAAGTGACTCATGCGTTGATTACAGTGTTGACCCACCGCCGCTGGGTTTTTGGGTGGTGGGTGGTTTGAGGTTGAGAAATGAACCGGCCCGACTGGGAACAGCGAGCCGGTTCCTGTGTGATTACAGAATCGTCTTGCCCTTGGAAGGCAGCCGATGGATGTAGTTGCGAATGAACTCGCGCAGAGTGGCTTCGCATTTCACATAGAAATCGCTGCCGACTCGCGTGAACTTGTGTGCCCGCTGTTGAGCCTGCGTCAACGTGAACAGCCTTACCTGACGCTTATTAAGCATGCTGGCCATAAGCGCTCCTTCATGCCGCCAGGTGGAACCGCCTCTGGCCCATCTGCCCAAAGCGCTCGACTAGCTCACGGTTGTCCTGCTGAGCCAGTTCGCGAGCGGTCTTCGCCAAGCCTTGCAAGCCTTGTTGCAACCGCGCCCGTGCAGCGTTGTCGTCCCGGTACTCCTCCGCGGAGCGCAGAAGTAATTCCTGGCGGACCCGTTGCAACTGTGCCTCCATTTCCGCATCGCCGGCAAAGTTCAATTGCTTGAATTCGTCCACGAACCGGATTAGGCGGTTGAGTGTGCGTTGATGCACTCCGGTCTTGCCGGTTTGAATACTTTCGAGCATTTCCTCACAGAGTTCGGCGGTTTGGTTGCGCAGCGATGCCACACAGTCCGCAACGAACTTTTCAGCGCCCATTCGGATCTGCGCTGAAGCTTCTGATGCCGCTTTCTGCCGGGCGTTGATGATGTGCTCCTGCTCACCCTGACTGACCATCGCCAGCTCCAGCCCTTCCGGTGCGCGAACCTGAAACAACTGCACCTCGAAGGCGAAGGATTTCTCCATCATGGCTGGATTTGGAAACGACGCCTCAATGGTCGCGACGAGTCGCTCAGGGTCCGCCACCAACCGTTTGGCTGCTTCACACCATTCCTTTGCCGCTTGCTCGCGTAGTTCCGCGTACTTGCTGAGGAATGTCTGCTGGGCGCGGCCGAACTCGGTTTCAAGGTTACGCAACCGCAACGAGACGTGATCGAGTTTCGTGTTGGGCAGGAAATGCCCCAATCCGTTCAGAAACGGAAACGTGCTGGCCTCGATGAGACTATGAGCCCTGCTTTCAATCAGAGCAAATGGTTCTAAGGCCTCCCTGGGCAAGAGCTTCTTGTGCCCGAGGCTGATCAGGCGCTCAGTCACATTCTCGGGGTCAAGTCCGAGGTCTTCGGGATTCAGCTTACGGGTTGCCCGCCAATAGCGGACCGATACGGTGATTAACACGCCCTCACGGGTGAGAGCATCCAATAGATGATTGTTGTTGTTTTGCATTGTTTGGTCCTTTCTTGAAAATGGAGCGGCCGGCTTGGAGCTGGCCTCTCCGGGGTTTCGACTGTTCCTGGAAGGGAGTGGGCTGGCCTGATTAATTCAGGAGCGCGCTCCTTATCTCAGCCATGTCTGGGCAGAGCTTGGGCGAGACTTTCTTGGTTCGTGGCTCAACGATATCAAACCATCCTTTGCCGGTGTACTGGATATGGAACTCGGCGGCCATCATCTCTCGCACCTGGGGCGAGATATTGGTCCACTGTTCCCATCCGGGCGGTCGGTCGCCTTTCGTCGTTGCACTGCAAGCCGCTTTGCATTGCTCGTAGATAAGCGGCGCATCCAGACCGGGCAGATCGGTCGAGGCGGCATAGTCGCCAACGAACGCAATGCGGTCACCGGCCCACGAGCCGACGAGCGGATGGTTGACGTAGAAATCGCCTGACCCGCGGCCACCATGTTTGTTGCTTGCGGCCAGGAGCATGACCAGCACTGTGGCGGTCGAATATGCCCAGCCAATTTGTTCCTGGAGTTTCATGCCGTTGCCGATTTGGCAGGGTTGAATGACCTGTTTTTTGTCGAGATTGACCAAATAATGATATTGGCCCATAGAGATCTCCTTTCCTAATTGCTTGATTTTCAATTTGTTGATGTGAACAAAACAAACGCGGCGCTGTTTCCGAACGGCAACCAACGCCGCGTCTGGCGGAGAAAACCTCTGCCGTCCGGAAAGGAGGGCAGGTGCGAGTTGACCACCCAATACCGGCGGCTTTATGCCGTCCGCAGATGGTCCTGTTAAGCGGCGGATTGTTCGTGCAGCTACATCGCGAGCATGCTGAGCGGCTCCTTCTCGAGACTACCGCTGATACCTTGCCGGACCTCAACGGTGACGGTGAGGTTTGCGGCATTGCCGACAAACCATTTCTGGACGTAGAGCGTGCCGATAATCGGCGGTTCGCCTTGGTTCTGGGCCTCCGTGAATTTCACCGTGTTTTTCGTTTCTTTTTCCTTTTGAAACTGAACCTGTTTTGAGTTCTGTGGCATAACTTCTTCTGGTTGATGGTTGATCTGATTTTCAAGCGCAGCGCACGGTATGGCCCGGTGGAGTTCCTTCGGGCAGCCTGGCACGCTGCGCCAGAACTGGGGTGAGAGGTTCGAATCTACGACAAGTAGCCGAACCTCATTGAGGTTCCTGAGGCTGATGCGGATCGACTTCCGAGATGGCATCCAAGGCTGCGGCAAGCTGTTTGCGCAGCTCTGGATCAAACCGGCACGATTCGCAGTCCAGCTTCAGGGTTTCAATAATGAGAGCTGCTGCCCATTTGGGCAGTGTCCATTGGACGGTGGCCTGGTTCTTGTTCATGAGCCCCCTCCTATTGCTTAACTGAGGTAACCAAGCTCGCGCAGCGAGACGTCCCGGCCCTGGCCAACGATGACGTGATCCAAGACTTCGATCTTCAACAACTGCCCGGCTCGAACTAGATCGCGCGTGACTCGGATATCGGCTTCCGATGGTGTCGCATCGCCGCTGGGATGATTGTGCATAAGCACAATCGCGGCGGCGCCGGCGATGACCGCTGCGCGGAAGACCTCACGGGGATGCACGATGATTGTATCCAAGGTGCCGATGGAAACGAAGTGGTGTCCTTTGATTCGCCGGCGAGAGTTTAGCATCAGCGTTGCGAGACATTCACACTCCGCGTTGAAGTGGAGCGCGGTCTGAATGTGCAGACGCCAATACTCGGCCGCATGCGTCGGTGTTTCACACAAGCGCAAAGTGTCCGGGGTAGGACATTCGCGCAGGGAGACCACTTTGTATTCCCGAGGTTGTTTGATTTGCATGGCGATTCTCCTTTCCGTTTAGCGGAGCAGTTCGAGAAGCCTGGCGGCAGGCAAGCGGTCGGGTTGCATGCCTTCAGCATCAAATTTCACCGCTTCGACTGTCCCCGATCGCGCCAAACGCTCGCGCGCATCTATGCGCCCCTTTCGGCCTGCTTCGTCTTCATCGAACAGCAGGATGACTTTTCCGGTGGAGCCTGCTCTCTTGACGATGAGTTCCTCCTGTGCCTGCGATAGCATGCTGCCCATGATGGACACCACGCACCTGTGCCCGGCCTGCCACACGTTCATGCAGCCGAAGAAGCCTTCAACAATGGCCAAAGGCTTGCTGACGTCAGCCGAGAGAGCGCGGTGCAGATTGAACAATTCCAGTGACTTCCTGAAACCCCTGGGCAGTCGGTACTTGGGCGTGCCCTGTGGCGGTTCGCCCGGCCAACGACCAGCGTAGGCCACCAGCTTGCCAGCCCAGTTGTGAATCGGGATGGCGATCCAGCCGGCCAATGTCCCACGCGCACAATAACCCACACCGAATGCCGTGATCGTCTCCTTGGCCAATCCACGCTGGCGCAAGTATGGGTGCTCGTGGTCCAATGGTCCCAGGGTGAAGCCTAGCGGGCCGTTGTTGTCTGGCGATGACTCTGGCGCAGCGGCTGCTACCCGACTTGGCGGTTTGTGGCCATTCCGGCCGTCAGTGCCGCTCGGAACCGAGGGCACTTGGAACCAATCCTGAATCAACAGGGCGGCATCCCGGATTCCGATCCGTTCCTTTCGGCTGACGAAATCGACGATGCTGCCGCCGGTGTGACAATCCCCAAAGCAAATCCAGCAGTTTTTGGATAAACTGACACGGAATTGCACGGGGTTATGGCCCTGATGAATGGGACAGACTCCACTCAGAGTGTCCCCGCTTCGATGCAACCGCTCCAATAGTCCGTAACGGCTCAGAACCTGGGCCATGGATACCGACTGTTTGAGCAGATCGAAGCCGACGAATTTCTCGACGCTTTTCATGATGCTCCTTTCTAGAAAGCAAAAAGGAGAGCCGAAGCTCTCCTTGTTGCGGTGGTTTTGGGTTGGATTTGGTTAGTCCTTCACAAAAGTGACGCTGGAGTTGAAAACGACCACTTCGGTGCCGGACCTTCCGTTATTGTCCCAGGTGGCGATGCGGCCTTGCAATTCCACGCGCAACCCTTCGCCTTGACTGGCAAGCGTTTGCTCAAGTTCTGGCGTTGGGTTGAACAGGACGCAGGGGACCTGGTTGATCCTCTCCTTGTTGTCTCCTTCTTCATGGCCGTCCCGGGTTTCCACAATAAAGCGCAGGATCTTCCGATCCGTTCCTTTGACTGTGGCATTCCGGGTTAATCGGCCTCCAATTACACATATGTTCATGATGATTTACCTTTCTCTTTTTCTCTCCACAAGCGCGGGACGTCGCAAGGCAGTCGCACTCGCCGGCTGCTGCTAAAGTTCTCCTTGCCGGCGGAAATTCGTTGGCGATGAGCACAAGGCTCACGCTAATTCGGCCAGACTCGAATCCAGCCGTCTTTACTTTCGTGAGTTCGTGTATGCGGCCGCTGTTGTAAAAACTTGAACGGCCTAATGATGAACTGATCTGAAAAGGTCAGTGGGTGAGCTCGCGATGGTTTGAGTGGGAAAAGTCTGAGGTGAAATAAAACTTGCGATAACTTTGAATTAGGTGGTCGAGTTTTTGATCGATCTCGTGTAGCTTGGCGCGTAGCTCCTTGGCCAGTTCGAGAAAGTCCTTTACACGTACCCGTTTGCGCCTTGTTCTTCCAACCATATTGAATTAACACAGCACCCCAGCTTAAAAAGGTTTGTGCTCGACCGGTTCGGACGCCGCGCGCTGATCGAATGAATGGTGAGACTCGGTTGTGAGAAAATGAAACGTGACGAGTCCCTGTTTGGACAAGGCGTAGCTTGAAACAGGGAACCATTTGTGCATGAGGTTGCCGCTCGGGCTGGTCAGTACTTAATCCGGAACTAAGTGCATCGAAACGCGAATGCTGCGTCACCCATTCGGTTATCCCGGCCATGGAATAGACATGATGGATACTGTGTATTGGGAGAATGCTGCGGCGCAGCCCAATTAGTCGACCGCCGGGTAATCTGCCGTCAGGGCACAACAGATGACTTCAGTTTGGTTCACTGGAAACTAAGGGGGACGGTCAGGTCGAGCGGATCTCAGCTTCGCGTCGCGCTTTAAGGATCATGAGCAGTGCTTCCAGGACTTCGAGAGGATATTTGTCCAACTCAGAAGCAACGCCTGTCTCATCGGATTTATGTCCCGCGTTTGGTTTATCGATTGGCGGTAATCTTGGTGAGGCAGGCGAGTTGTTCATTACCAGTGGACGTGCTGGAAATTTAAAAACTTGGATTACGAAAGGTTCGGAAACGAAGACCGACCTTGTCTTGTTTTTCCCCACACATGGTACCCATGTGTAATCAATCATACTTCTGGCTTGGGTCTGCCAGGCCTAGCCGCTGTTTGGCGAGCTGGACATACTGGGGGTTCAGTTCAATGCCGATAAAGTGACGTTGGAGCCGGCGTGCGACCATGCCGGTAGTCCCAGTACCAAAAAACGGATCGAGCACAACTCCGCCTATTGGGCATCCGGCCCGAATCGGCGTCTCGATTAATTCTTCGGGGTACGTAGCAAAACGTGGGCCAGCAAAGCCGCGCACGGGGATCGTCCAGACGCAACGCTTATTTCTGCCCTTAGGGTTCAGACCGTTCCGGCTGATCCGCTCCAGAATCTCATACGGGCTGGGCTGACCTGGAGAGGGGTTATTCTTGTGGCGGGCTGGGTCAAACCGTTCATTATTCCGGCGAAAGGCCCTGACGCGTCGCTTCGTAACCGGGCCGTGAGGTTCGAATTGGGGTTCGAAGAAATAATTCTGTGATTTTGTGAAAAAGAACAGGTACTCGAAATCGACAGTAAACCGGTCTCTGACACTCTCGGGCAGGCAGTTTGGTTTCTGCCAAATTATGCTATTCCGCAAGATCCAGCCTCGATTGAGCATCTCAAGTGCAAAGCGAAAGGGAACCAAGAGCAACGATTTTTGCCGTAGGCCGGTTTGAGGGCGGACGGGTTTTTGGGAATCGGTTTGGGACTGTTTATCGGAAGGGAATAGGCGACGATGCCAGCGGTTGTTGAAGCCGCCATTAACGTGTCCAACGGAAGAGTAACTGTCGCCCATGTTAACCCAGCACGTGCCGGTTGGTTTTAGCACGCGCCGAGCCTCATCGAAGATATCACACAGCTTTGCAACATACTCCTCGACCGTGGGTTCCAGCCCGAGTTGGCCCTGCACATTGTAATCTCTCAATTGCCAATAAGGGGGTGAGGTAACGAGGCAATCGATGCTGTCCGCGGGCATCGTTGTCAAAATGGTCAGTGCGTCACCGTGCAGGAGGGTATCACGTTCGATGTTTCTCTCCTAATCCCTATTGCCGTGCCGAAGGAAAATTCGGTAGGGGCGGTGTGATTTATTTCTGACAGCACTGCGCCGGTCATAAAAGATCGGCGGGGCTTCTTTTGATTCAAGGGGAACCGTATTCGCCAGGTATCGCAACGCCATGCTAACGGCGTAGCTGCTGCGGTTGCATAACTTCATCAGACGAGAGAGGCTGAGTGGATATTGATAACAAGGCCTCGTCCGGTAGAGCTTGCGGTAATAAAGGACGATGTTCGAATAGACCAGCCCAATGAGGCGGCACTGCTTTTCGTCGAGCTCCTCGACGATACCAGATTTAATCCAGACCCTTTTTTGAATCATCGTGACCTCCTAGGTCACCTGTGGCCGCCCCTGGCTCCTGGCCTGGCTGTGCTGCAACCAGGGGAAACTCAACCAGACACGGTCCCGTGCGACCCTTGATCTTGACGATTCCTTGGCCGACTCGGAGCCGGTCCAGAAACACTTCATCACCCGGATCGAGGAACAACGCCCGTTTGGCTGATATAATATCATCCTCGTGTTGTAGGCCTAGCATGATCAGAGTATGGCAATTGCCGAGAATGAAGATCGGCAAAATGGACGGGTGCTGTGTGATTCCCACGAGTCCCTGGCCGAAGCCTCTGATCTCTCGGAACACGTTCTCCAGTGTGTTCGTGGCTTGCTTCTCTAGCTGGGTCTTGGGAAAGAGATTATGAAGCTCTTCCAAAAAGATGACGTGCCGAAGCGTATTAGTCTCTCCTTGCCCGAGGCGGTAGAGATGAACCCAACGCAGCAGAATATCGCTCAAGAACACCCGGAGCGGTTTTGGCAATTCCTGGTCCAGTTCAATCACGACCGGTTGATCCAGCAAGTCCTCGAGTTTCACAGGATGACGTGCGTTAAATGCTCCCGCCGCCGGTCCGAACGTGAACGTCCGCAGGATCCGCGAACAACTGTCCTGCCAGAGCATACGCCGTCCCTTGAACTGAACGCGTTCCAACTCTTCTCTGGCGTCAAAGAAATTGGGGTATTGTTCGGGCACACCGTCATAGAAATCAAATTCCTCGAATTTTTTATCCAGGATATCGATCAGAATGTCAGCTACGCCGGGCCCGGAGATATGAGATCGCTCCAAGGCCTCGGCAAGAACTGCGATCCAAGTCTTTGGATGGACCCCGGGCGGGCCACGCAGCGGGTTCCAGTTAAATGAAGTCATGCTCTTCCTGCCGACAGAAAAAACCCTGATGCGGTTTGCTTTTGGGAGAGGGAGCGAGCGGAGCGCCGCATAGCTTCTCTTCCAATCCACGACCAGGAAAGGAATATCTTTGTTTAGCAAACCGAGCAGCAGCAGTTGCGCAACATTCGTTTTCCCGCCTCCCGTAATGGAGAAGATCCCAATGTGCTTAATAAAATTTTCGGGGCGAAGATAAAGAGGATAGAGCCCTCTTCGTCCATAAACTAGGGTACCGAGTAAAAAATCCCCCGCAGCAGCCTCCTGCGTCGGTGGTGGCAGGAGGACAGGCTCATCGCCGACGGCGTGTGACAGATATTGGATGGCCAACATTTGAATTAACGCTTCGGATTCCTGCTTCGATTGGAGCGTTTCCGCTGTGGCATAGGCGTTCCACAACGAATCGGCCTTTGCGCCCAAAACAGGCTTCAGTTTCTTACAGATATTTTTCAAGTCCTGGTCCCGCATGTTGAAGGAAAATGGCTCTGGCCTTGGCGTGCTCATGAGCTTCCCAGGCCAACAAAAAGTCTCTCATGACCAAGACGATGTCGCGCCAACAGGCGACATCCTCCGCTCGGCGCTGAGCTTCGAGATTGAAAATTTGGTCATGGAAGAGATTGTTGTCCCTGTGCTCGCGCACGTGGTAATTGGCCATTTGGGTAAATCGGCGGAGAATTTCCTCGACGCGCGTTTTGGCGTCGTCGATCCGGCTGAGGTTCCTATCCCACAAGTTGAGCCGGGTGTAAATTTCCGACGCCAAAACCTCGAGCTTGCTTCGCAAGATCCGGGCTTTGAGATGAAGCAGGTTGTCGAGGTTGGTGTCTGCGCTGTCGGCATCTGGGAGTGTCGGAAGATTTGCTTTTTGAGGGAGATAGTAGGCTTCCATCCCTTCTTAAGGGAAGCGCGTCAATAAAAGCTTTGCCATCGAAGCAATCGGAAACTGCAGTGGCCAGATCGGCGCCTGTTTAGGTTCCGAATCGATTGGGCGCAACCTTTATTAACCCTAAAGTGATGACAGAAGGCATGTCACTACAGAATGATTACACACAATGGCTAACCCGAGGGCACCAGCGCGCTGCGGTCGCTCAGGTCTTGCGAAAGCCGATGACCGCGTCGGAGATACGTGATGCGGCACGAGTGATGAGTCCTCGGATCCGGTTGCGTGATATTTGGTTTTTGATGCGACAGTTTGCAGAGCGCGGCTTGGTGGTGTGCCTGCACCCCAAGCAGGTTACAGGCTCGCTTTATCATTTGACTGCAGAAGGCAGGGCAGCGGTACTATGGGCGTTTGGGATTGCTTTTGAAGCGCCCAAGGAAGGCATCGATTGGCGGAAATATTCTTGGACTGTTCGAGCCAAGACTCGACGCCTTACATTACAGGGTCTTCATCGTCTGGAGAAAAGAACGCGTCTTCCCCAAACCGCGACCCAAATCCGAAAGCAGATACGGGATGAGGGATTGGTAAGCTTAAACCAGGTGATTCGCGCGCTAAAGGAGATGCTCGGGGTTGGGCTGATTCGGTGCGCCGGCGTAACAAAAAAACAGTCCCGGAAGCTTTACCTCTTAACACCGGCAGGAAAGAGAATTCTGCAACAATTACAACGCTGAGGCCGAATCGCTAAGGTGGGAATGCCAACCGCAGGCGCGTTTCAATTTCTGTGGGGTCGCCGTGAAGGAGGTTAGAGAACAGCAAATGCCAGCGGCCTTTGCGCCAGAATGTTTCCATCAAGAAACTCAAGCAGGGCCGGGCCTCCTCGCTCCTAGCTGATTTGCACGCACTGGCCAAAGCGTTGCGCGGGAAGAAACAGCATTTTGTTGAATCGGAATTCCCGTATCTGGAAAGTAACCGGCAGCGAATGGCCTACACGGTGCCACGGGGCTGCAGCCAACCACAAAGCGGCGGTGCCATGGAATCGAACTGTCGGCAATATCAGTGCCGATTCAAGCGTCCCCGGCCACTTCTGGGCGGTGATTTATCTTTCTCGGTAAAGCTGCAGAGGGGAACACAAATGTTCTCTCTCTTTTCCCGGAGGGGAACAAATCGGTTCCCCTCCCGAAAGATTTAAATACATTGAGCAGCATCCTTCGGAATGGCAGAACGCATTCGTATCGACCATGGCACAGTCGAGGCAGGCAAGCGGATTCTTGAGCAGGAATGGAAGATCCCACAATCCGTAAAACGCGAGGTCTTGAATTTCCTGGACGATCTCGCCTTGGGAAAAGTCAATCGGGGTAAAAAGATTTCACAGCGCCGGCAGTTGAAATATCTACATGGCCTACGTGCGCCACTGGAGTTTTTCAACAAACCGACCGGAGGACTTAGGTTGCGGGACATCGAACAATTTGAAAAAGCTCTCGGCGCCGGGAGCATTCGGACGCGCCTTAATCCCAGATCATTTGCCCACAGCACGCAGGTGGACATGCGTATTCTGTTGAGGATTTTTCTTCGCTGGCGTTTGGGGCCAGTCAAAGCATCGCAGCTGGCAGGTTGGCTCGACACTCGTCCCCAGTCGAAGACGCCTGATTTTCTCAAAGAGGCCGAAGCAGAGATGCTCTACAGGAATTGCCGAAACGCGAAACAACGGTTCTTGTTGGCAGTGCTGTTTGACACAGGCGCCCGAGCCGAAGAATTTCACAATATTCGATATGAGGATATTCAATTGCCGGAAGGCAGCGAAAACTTTGTTCGAATCACCATAAAAGAGGAATATTCCAAGACTTTGGGCCGAACTGTCGCGCTCTACTGGAAGTTCTCGCTGGAGGCGGTCAGAGAATATCTTGCCCAGCGAATAGCGGAAGGGATCAAACCTCAGGATCCGGTCTTCCGCGGCACTTATGATGCAAACAAACAGTTCCTAAGGCGGCTCGGCTGGCGTGTGCTCAAACGGAGGGTTCACTTCCACCTTTTCCGACACACTTCTGCAACTTATTATGCGACTCGGCTCAATCGGCAGGAGCTCTGCTATAGGTTGGGCCTGAGGTTCGGCACAGACACTGTTGACATCTACATTTCTCGTTCCGGAATGGAAACACGGGGCCTCGACGAAAAGTTCACTCAAACCGAGTTGAGCGCTGTGAATGAGAAGCTCGCGGGACTGGAGCAGGAGAACATGATCAAAAACGAGCGGATTCGGCAACTGGAGGAAGAGACGAAAGCAAAAGATATTGGATCACGGCAACTGAAGGACTCCATGAAAATGCTCGCGCAAAATCTGGGTGCCGTCTGGGAAGTGCTGCTCAAACTCAATCCAACGCTCGCAGAGGTTGAAGCAGCAGCGCTGCGGAAAAAGCTGCTAGATCCCAAAACTGCGCTCGCGTCAGCATCCGGTTCTAATAGTGCACAGTCCGAGGTGACAGGCTCTGGAGACGGCTCCGAGGAGCGAATCGGCTGGACATATAGCGACAGTTGAAGTTTCTGAAAAGGTGAGTTCGCGAGTTATCATCGAGCAAATTGCGTCATTCCCCGATGCGCGCGGGCTGGTGGTGGAACCGTGCCACTGGACCTGATTACATCGCAGCGCAACGTACACCGCCATTCTCGAGCACCCCGCCTTTCTTTTGACCATGATGTCGAACTATTCGTGCGCGGATCCATGCACCTGGGCGAAGCTTGTTTTTTTGGTCAACAGAATGGTGAGACAAGTGAGAGGGAAAGTGAGAGGGTGCGGTAGTGGTGGAGTTCGTTCTTGTACTGCAAGAGTTCAAGAGATTTCTCTTGATTTCCTAGGAAACAGAGGCAAAATGCTCCGTAAATAACAGGCGAAGCTGCCCGAGCCCTGCCTCTGGAGCCAATTTTTCTCGCCCGGGGCCGTTTATGGAGTCTACATCCTGCAAAGCCCGCGAGGCCAATTCTTCATCACCGAGATAATCAGACTCACGCCCCGCGCGCAGTTTCGGAGCGGAGGAGATCGAGCACTTCCTTGTCGGTGGTCTGCCCGAACACTTCATAATAGCGGCCAACCGCATCAAACTCAGGATCGACGAAGAGAGCGCAAACCTCATCCGCTACCCGACGGAGCCGTTCAGCGGCGTTGGTCGAGGCGACGGGCGCTGCGACGATGATTTTGTTAGCGTTCTGTTTTCGGGCCGATAACACCGCTGCCTCTGTGGTTGAGCCAGTCGCCAGGCCATCATCCACCAAGAGCACGGTTTTGCCGCCCAATTCGGACGCCCCTTCCGGATGAAAGCTCGCCTGGTAGGTCCGCAATCTTTCCTTTTCCTCCTCGATGATCTCATCCAACTCCGCCTGAATCAGTGGATTTGGGCCGATCGAGCCTTCATCAAGCACCACTACGCCATTTTCCGCCAATGCGCCCACGGCGAATTCCCGCTGCCACGGATGACCGATCTTGCGGACGATAAGGACATCGAGCGGTAAATGAAGACAATGGCCTACCTCCGCCGCTACAATCACTCCGCCGCGCGGCAATCCCAATACCAGATCAGCTTGAGTTCCTTGCTCGCTTAGATAACGGCCCAGTCTCTGACCCGCATCTTCCCGCGACGCAAACATCATAATATTCAATCGCCCCGGTAGCGGGAAAAATCAATCCCGGAAAAACCAACCAAATCCGAGAACGTGTCGACGACCGAACAGCTGCCCCATACGCCGCCTCGGTCCATCTTCATAGACAGATCAAGAGCACGTCCGCCCACAATCACCGCCTCGAAGCTGGGGCTTGGGTCTGTGATTTCCCTGGAGCTTGATGGTTGGATTACGGAGCTTCTCCCTCACCCTGTCACCAGCGTGCCCACTTTTTCCCCGACAACCACTCGCTTGAGATTGTGCGGGCGGAACAAATCAAAAACGATAATGGGCATTTTGTTATCCATGCAGAGAGAAAAGGCCGTCGAGTCCATCACCTTAAGCTGCTGCCGCAAAGCATCCAGGTACTTGATCTGAGAAAACCGTTTGGCCTTGGCGTTCTTCTTCGGATCGCTGTCGTAAATGCCGTCCACTTTGGTCGCCTTGAGGATTACCTCGGCTCCAATCTCGTTGGCCCGCAAGGCCGCCGCCGTATCGGTCGAAAAATACGGGTTGCCTGTGCCGCCGCCGAAAATGACCACGCGTCCTTTCTCCAAATGCCGCACAGCGCGCCGCCGGATAAAGGCCTCGGCCACCTGGGCCATGGTGATAGCGCTCTGCACGCGCGTGGCGACGCCTAACTTCTCCAGCGCATCCTGCAGCGCCAGGGCGTTGATGACGGTGGCCAGCATCCCCATGTAATCGCCTGTGGCTCTTTCGATGCCACGCTCGCTGCCGCTGAAGCCACGAAAAATATTGCCGCCGCCGACCACCACAACCACTTGCACACCTAGCTCGCGCACCTCGCGGATCTGCTCCGCCATGCCTTGGACTGCCTTGGCGCAGATGCCGACGCCGCTTTCCCCGCCAAGCGCTTCGCCGCTCAATTTCAGCAGGATCCGACCGTATTTGGGCTGGCTTGATTCTTTCATGGCATCCATCTGAGTCGAAAACCGGAGACGCGCAGGGTTTGTACCACTCGCAGGTGAGACCGTCAATTCAAAGCGCGATAGCAGGATGCAAGTGGCAAGATTCGACACCACCATCGGCTCGGAGCGCGGACCTCAGTCCGCAGCAATGAGCGAACCGCGCAAAGCGCTAGGAAGAATCGCCCGCCAAGCTTCGTCTCGAGCATAGCTGCGGACTGGAAAGTCCGCGCGCCGGACCAGCCGCCTCCGGGCCAGTGGGGTTAGCCGCTCGTGATTTCGCCCACCTGAAATCGGACGAAGCGTCGGATCGTGATCTCGTCGCTGAGTTGCTTGGCGACCTGGCCGACGTGCTCTTTCACGCTGACCTCGGAATTTTTCTTCACGAATCCCTGATCCACCAGGCAATGGGTCTGGTAATACTTTTCCAGGATGCCCTGAATGATCTTTTCCATCGCTTGCGCCGGCTTGCCTTTGAGGCGATCGGATTGCGCGGCGATCTCGCGTTCCTTAGCTATCAACTCGGCAGGCACTTGCTCACGCGAAACGGCTAGTGGATGTCCAGCGGCAATTTGCAGCGTAATATCCTTCACGAGTTGTTTGAAATCCTCGTTCGACACTGTGCTCTCACGGTCGGCGCCAACCTCAACCAGAACACCTACCTTCGCGCCGGTGTGGATATAGGCCGCCACCATGCCGTCGCCGCTCACCTCCATGCGCGCATGTCGAGCCACCTTGATGTTCTCGCGAATCTTGGCAACCAGCTCCTGGACCTCGTGATCGAAATTCACCGAACCATCAGCCGCAAGCCTGCGAGCGACATCGTCCGCAAAAGCGCGAAAGGTCTCGTTGCGCGCGACGAAATCTGTTTCACAGTTGATTTCAACCAACACACCCAGGCGTCCGCCAGGTGCTATGTGCTGGGCGATCACACCTTCTTTGGCTTCACGACTCGCCTTGGAAACTGCTGTGGCGGCGCCCCTTTTGCGCAAAATGTCGACGGCCAGGTTCAGGTCGCCCTTGGCTTCGATTAGCGCTTTTTTGCAATCCATCAAACCGGCACCGGTCATCTCGCGCAGTTTGGCGACCATGGCGGCAGTTATTTCAGCCATAGAAAATTTGGTCTTGTTAAGAGTTGTCAATTGGGCCAGGAGCCAGTCCCCTTCCATCAAATTCCCGAGCCAGCGGACGTTAAGGCTGCAGCGCCGGTTGCTCCGCGGACGCGGTGTTCGCTGCCGCGATCGGAACGGGCACCCCTTCAGTTTCTGCCGGCGGCGCCGTTGGCTCCTCAGCCGGCTTGCGCCGGGCGTATTTGGCCTCGTATTCGGCCTGGGCGTGCGTGATGGTCTGGCCGATGGTGGCCAACAACATGCGGACCGACCGGATGGCGTCATCATTGCCCGCGATCGGATAATCCACTAGTTCCGGATCGCAGTTGGTGTCCACGATGGCGACAACTGGAATCTTCAGCCGGCGGGCCTCAGCAACGGCGTTGTGCTCGCGCTTGATGTCCACGACGAACATTGAGGAGGGGAGTTTGTCCATGCCGCGAATGCCGTCGAAGAATTTCACCAGGCGCGCCGCCTCCCGGCGCAGCACGGACTGTTCCTGTTTCACATACTGGTTGATGGTGCCGTCCACCTCCATCTTTTCGATGTGCTTCAAGCGCGCGATCGAGCGCTTGATGGTCGCGAAATTAGTGAGCGTGCCTCCCAGCCACCGTTCGGTGACATAGAATTGCCCGCATTCTTTGGCCGTCTCTTTCACGGCTTGCTGGGCCTGTTTCTTCGTGCCCACAAACAGGATTTTGCCGCCCTTGCTGACGGTGGCAGCCAGAAAATTGCACGCCGCCTCCAGTTGAATGAGCGTTTTACTTAAGTCAATGATGTGAATGCCGTTGCGCGCATCGAAGATGAACGGCTTCATCTTGGGGTTCCACCGCTTGGTCTGGTGTCCAAAATGGACACCGGCATCCAGCAATTCCTTTACACCGATACTAATCACAATTTTCCTTTGGTTAGAAGCCCGGCCGCGCCAAAGCGCAACCGTGCCATCCCGCGGAACACGGGATTCATTTTGATGTTGTTGTGGCCACCAGCGCTAATTGGCGCGGCAAAACTAATTTAAGGCCGTTCACACCCCACGGGGGCGGCAACGCGAGGCATCACCCCACCGGGAAACAGGGCGCTCTAAAGTAGCAGAGCAAATCCTGGTAGCAACCCTTATCTGTCGTCTTTTTGCCCGGTCCGGATCCTAAACCGTGCAGGCCTTTTCAAGCCTGGAATCTTCCTTGCACCCCAAACGTTTGTATGCCAGAAGTATCCCTATCGGACCGTTGGTGGAATGGGGTCGTAGCTCAGTTGGTAGAGCGTCTCGTTCGCAATGAGAAGGTCAGGGGTTCGACTCCCCTCGGCTCCACCATCTTTCTTGTTCTATACAATGCCCTCGCCTGGATTCGGGCTTAAACGGCTCTGTGCCCCCGATGCTTCATTGGGCCAGGCCTGCGGTTCGATTTGATTGTTGTCAGGCGTCAGAACGACGTCGTTCGCCCTTTCCCCTCTCGATCCAACAGTCGGTTACGTTAAATCGCGCGGTCAGCCCTAGTCGCATAATTTCCGCCTCGTCCTCGCAGGAACTTTTGGATCTGAATCTGCGATTCACCCAAACCATGACTTTGGTCAAGGAACTGCCTGGCATCTGGAGATAATCTGAGTGGTGAAGATTGGAAAACATACAAGACCCAAACGAAAAATATGAAACGAAACTTTCTGAGCCATCTATTAGTTACATCCATGGGACTCGTCCTGACGGTCTCGGCGGGATCAGCGGCTGAACCAGCCAATCAGCCGAGCGTTGCAACTAAAATTACCGAGCCGGAAGTCACAGGCGAGGAGGTCGCGGTTCTTACTTCCGCCCCTAACGTTCCTCCGCCCATCACACGTAAGCACGCCACGAAAGTCGTCGTCAACCTCGAGGTCAAGGAAGTCACCAAAAAGCTGGCCGACGGCGTGGACTATGTTTTTTGGACCTTCGGTGGCGACGTGCCAGGCAAATTCATCCGCATCCGCGAGGGAGACGATGTGGAATTCCATCTGAATAATCATCAGGACAACAAAATGCCGCATAACATCGACTTGCACGCGGTGACCGGTCCGGGCGGCGGCGCCGCCTCGTCGTTCACCGCGCCGGGCCATTCGTCGCGCTTTTCCTTCAAGGCGCTGAACGCCGGACTTTACGTTTATCATTGCGCGACCGCTCCCGTAGGAATGCACGTCGGCAACGGCATGTATGGCCTGATTTTCGTCGAGCCGAAGGCCGGCCTGCCGACGGTGGATCACGAATATTACATCATGCAAGGGGAGTTTTATACCAGCGGCAAATACGGCGAGGAAGGTCTGCAAAGTTTTGACATGATCAAGGCTACGGACGAACGTCCGCCGTACGTCGTGTTCAATGGCGCCGTTGGCTCGCTTGTCGGCGACAACGCGATCACCGCGAAGGTGGGCGAGAACGTCCGCCTCTTCGTTGGCAACGGTGGGCCGAATCTCTCCTCATCGTTTCATGTCATCGGCGAGATTTTCGACACGGTGTATGGCGAAGGCGGAACCTCACCGACACACAATGTGCAAACCACCGTTGTTCCGCCCGGCGGTTCGGCGATTGTTGAATTCAGGACCGAAGTGCCCGGCACCTACATTCTCGTGGACCACGCGTTGTTTCGAGCATTCAACAAGGGAACGCTCGGTATGTTGAAAGTGGATGGACCGGCGAATCTGATCGCCTATTCCGGCAAGGAAGTGGATGCCGTTTATCTAGGCAAACAAGCCGAAGCCGGCACGGATGCCGAGAAGCGTGTGGCCTCGCTCAAGGCGCAGGTGGCCGAAGAGATCCAGAGCAATCCCAAGATCGCCGGCCTGACGAAGGAAATCCAATTCGAGAAGGGCAAAGCGGTCTATATGCAGACGTGCTTCGTCTGCCATCAAGTCGAGGGTCAGGGCGTGCCGGGACAGATTCCGCCGCTGGCAAAATCCGATTTTTTGGCAAAGCTCACGAAGGAAGACTACATCCGTGGCGTTCTGATGGGACGTACCGGAGCGATTGTTGTCAACGGCCAAACCTACAACGGCATCATGATCCCGATGAACTATCTCAGCGACGAACATGTCGCCAACGTCTTGACCTACGTGAGGAACAGCTTCGGCAATTCCGGCGAGGCGGTGACTGTGGCTGAGGTCACCAGAGTGCGGAAGGAAGTCGTGCCGGCTGTGCCAGAGGCAAGTAAGTACGAATAACCCATCAACCGCGATCGTTTCGATGACGCCAATCATCCACCAACGCCTTTGTGCGGCCGCGCTCATTCTTTGGGCCAGTACGGGACTGCGCGCGGCGGAACCAGCGCCGCCTGGCATGGTGATTGTTTCAAACGGGGTGTATCGTCCCCTGTTTCGAGGCGCGACGGATTTCAAGGAGGAGCCCGTGACCAGCTTTTACCTCGACATACTGCCTGTTACGAACGAGGACTTTCTTAATTTCGTCCGCGCCAATCCGCGATGGCGGCGTTCGCAGGTGAAACGCCTTTTTGCTGACGAATCTTATCTGAAGATCTGGGCAGGGGACCTTGAACCTGGAATGAACGCGCCGCCCAAAGCGCCCGTCACTTTTGTTTCCTGGTTCGTAGCCAAAGCCTACGCGCAATGGCAACACAAACGCCTGCCCACGGTGGCCGAATGGGAACTCGCAGCAGCAGCCAGCCCGAATTCTCCCGATGGCGCGAATGATGCGGCATTCAAACGACAGGTGTCGGCGTGGTATTCCTCCCCCGCCTCTCTCAAACTGTCTGCAACAGGCTCGAGTCGCGCCAATTTCTGGGGCGTCCACGATTTGCACGGTCTGGTCTGGGAATGGGTCGCCGATTTCAGTACCGCGATGGTCACCGGAGATGCTCGCGGCGACAATGGACTGGAGCGACAATTGTTTTGTGGCGCCGGCGCGGTAGGGGCAAAGGATGTCGAGAATTTTCCCGCGTTTATGCGCTATGGATTCCGCAGCAGCCTGAAGGCGGATTACTGCGTCCATAACCTCGGCTTCCGATGCGCCAGAGACTTATGAAAACCAACCGAACCCTCCTGGTCCTCACGATGGAGCTGTTCGCCTGTTTCGCCGCGAATGGGGCCGATCCGGTCACCGCATCCTGTTCCGAACGGTCAACCTCGGCGAATGCGTACGCGGAGAGATCAATCTACCAGATCGAATCGAAATGGACGAACGACGCTGGAAGACAAATTAAGCTCGACCTGCTGAAAGGCCGTCCGCAGCTCATCGCGATGTTTTTTGCCAATTGCCAATATGCATGTCCGCTCATCGTCAACGACATGAAGCGCATTGAGGCCGCGTTGCCGGAACAGATGCGCACCAACCTCGGCTGCACGCTGGTTTCCTTCGACACGAAACGCGACACGGCGGCCGCGCTCGCCGACTACCGGCGCGCGCGCCAACTGACGGCAGAGCGCTGGACGCTGCTGCGCGGGAATTCGGATGACGTGCTCGAGCTGGCCGCGCTGCTGGGCGTCCGTTACAAGCAGAACGCAAACGGTCAATTCAGCCACTCCAATATCATTACGGTTTTGAATGCAGAAGGTGAAATCGTGCACCAGCAGGTCGGTTTGAGCCAGGACATTCATGAAACTGTGCGAGTCATTGAAAATTTGCTGACCAAATGATTATGC
The DNA here is from genome assembly GCA_964446585.1 of uncultured Verrucomicrobiota bacterium. GTDB lineage: Bacteria > Verrucomicrobiota > Verrucomicrobiia > Limisphaerales > UBA8199 > CAYUPI01. The sequence continues at coordinate 10,894 of CAYUPI010000007.1, read as the reverse complement.
CTCCCATGGCGCGGTTCAAACGATTGGATGTCCGCCCTTTGCTCGCTCGCGGCGAAGAGCCCTTGTCGCTCATTCGCGCCCGCACCGAGGCCCTCAAGACTGGCGATGGCTTGATCATCGTAGCTCCATTTCTGCCATCACCACTCATCGAAAAGTTTTCGGTCGAGGGCTTTGCATCGAAGATCGAGCATGGTCCGGCCGGCGAATGGATAGTCTATTTTTGGCGCGCCTGATCCTACTCGGTCTCAACCCGAAAGACCTTGGGCAAGGTACAGGAACACCAAAGGAGGACACCAACTATCCAAATCATGGCTCCGTAGGTGTAGTGGGAAGCCATGATCTTTGGCCAGAAGTCACCGCTGATGCGAGTGGCCATCCCCAAAAGCATGAGGCCGACGGCGAGCAGGAGCCACCAGTTTTTCTTTTTGAGTTTCTCGAGATCACCGCTGTGTCCGAACAGTACGCGAGTGGCGACGGTGAACGTGATAACGGCAAACCCGCCGACCAGCGTCAGATGCAGCAGGCCTACGCGATACGCCGGAAATAAAGTAATTGCAATGAATCCGGCCACGACAAGGGCAAAGGCCATGCGCAGTGAAGAACCAGGAGCTGTGCTAAGCCTTGGCGACAGACGGAATGGGAATTCGATGAAAAGGTAAACAAGTGTTGCGCCGAAGCGTGTGGCGTGCGCCGTGCGAAGCCAGCCGCTCGTCTCCACGAAAAATGACGCGATGATCAAAACGCCTGTCCCCGCCGCCAAATACGCCTTTCGCTTCCAACTCGCCGAGGGCGCCAGCATTTCAGGGAAGTCATGCCGACTGGGGAAGCCAAAAAATCGAGGGAGGATGAACGGGCCGATCCCCAAAATCGGGAGAAGCACGAATCCTTGATAGACCAATCGTCTTTGGAGCGTGATCCAGTAAACACCTGACTCTTCCATCCAGGGTTGAAAGAGCGCAATGACCGCCCCTGTCAGGACGCACAGGAAAGCCAGGCCCACGAGGATGAATCCAGGGGGTGGTGTGTCCTTCTGATGCTTCAAGCGCCGAAACATCAGCCCCAGGAATAGCAGTAGCAAGGACAGGAATAGAATGTCACCCCAAACAATTTTGTGGACAGCAAAGGCAATGACCATTGCCAGATGAAGACAAAGGATAACCAGGGCATTGCGCAGTCCGAGGGGTGGCGCTGAAAGCAGACGAGGCGTTGCGGTGCCCAAAAACCCGAAGATAAAACCTCCAAACAAACCGTACGCCATCAGGCGCGCGTGTGCCTCGCCCGGATAAAATCGGTCCAATCCTGAGAAGTACAGCGGCCAAAGCGACACTCCCACGATTCCGGCGGCCACGCCTTCAGGGAAAAAGACGCGGAATGGCTCCTGTCCTATGTCTGCAAGTCCGGCCCGTCTCACGAGACGGCTTAAATTCCTAAGCGATCCGGTATTCCGGTAGCAAGCGAAGTCTTTCGACGCAGAATGCAGAGTTTCTCTTTGGCGCTAGCCAGAGTAATCTTGGCCGCGTGACCGCTCCAGCTGCAGAACTAAAACTCGCTGGCATCGCCATGGCGCTCCGTTGTTGCCAACTTTTCTCGGGCCTGTCACCGGAGGACATGCGGAACATCGCTCAATTTACCGTTGTTAAGTCACTCGCCAGGAACGAATATCTCTTTCGCGAAGGCGACCCCGCGCACGGCTTTTACGTCGTGCAGAAGGGTGCCGTCGATGTCCATCGAGTGAACGCTTCCGGTAAGGAGCAGGTCATTCATATCTTTCGCGCGGGCGAATCGTTTGCCGAAGCTGCGCTCGCCACCGAAAAAGGTTACCCAGCCGACGCACGGGCGGTGGAAACATCGCAAGTGCTGCTCGTGCAGAAGGAGGGCATTTTGGATTTGCTGCAAAACAGGCCCGATCTCGCGCTGCGCATGCTTGCTTCCATGAGTGGCCATTTGCGCGTGCTCGTTAGCCAACTGGAGGATCTCACGCTCAAGGACGTCGAGACGCGTCTTGCCAACTGGCTGGTGAAACGCTGTCCCGACCCCAAATCAGAAAGCCCAGTCCGCATTCCTATCGGCGCCACGAAGCGCGTGCTGGCCGCCGAGCTCGGCACCGTTAGCGAGACCTTTTCGCGCGCCCTTGCGAAACTCCGGGCGCAGAAGCTCGTCAAGGTCGAAGGCAAAACAATCACCGTGCTTTCGCCGTGCCTCCTGGTGCAATTGTTCAAACAGAATTTGGGCGAATGATCGCCGACGAATAGTCGACTCAGCGTGATCATTTCAGGATCATTGGTTAGCCACAGGCACGTCAGTATCGCCTTTTGCCCTTGCGCCTGAGATACGGCCTTGCAAACTTCCGCCATGATTCCCATCCCTCGGCGAACATTCCTGAAAGGCGCCGCAGTCGGCGCGGCCGCGCTCGGTTATACTTCGTCGGCCTGGTCTGGCGACAATCACGGTTTGGACGACATCCGCGCAGAAATCAAGAAGCGCCACGACGAGGCCGTGCAACGTTTGCAGAAATGGATTCATCAACCTTCAATCGCCGCGGAAAATCGCGGCGTCACCGAAGGTTGCGAACTCACCATGCAGTTGCTGCGCGAGGCAGGCTTTCAGCAAGTCAAGCGCGTTCCAACCGATGGCCAGCCCGGCATCTTCGCCACACTGGATGCCGGGGCGCCACGCAGCGTGGGGCTTTACTTGATGTATGACGTCAAACAAGTGGACCCTGCTGAATGGTCGTCCCCGCCCTGGGATGCGGCGTTGGTGGACAAGCCTGGTCTGGGCAAAGTGATTATCGGCCGGGGTGCGGTGAATCAAAAAGGTCCGCAGGCCGCCCTGCTCGCCGCGCTCCACGCCATCCGTGGCGCCGGCCGCAAGCTGCCCGTCAACTTGGTTTTGGCGGCCGAAGGTGAGGAGGAGATTGGCTCACCGCATTTCCCGCAGATCGTGCTGCAGCAGGAAGTCCAGACTGCATTGTCTCGATGCACGGGCATTTTCATGCCTTCCGCTACGCAGAGTCTGGATGGCATCGTCACTATCAATCTCGGCGCCAAAGGCGTCATCGAACTGGAAATGACGTCGAGCGGCGAAAAGTGGGGACGCGGTCCGCGCAAGGATGTCCACTCCTCGAACAAAGCCCGACTCGACAGCCCGGCCTGGCACCTGGTCCAGGCCCTACACACACTGGTCTCGGCTGATGGCAACGAGCCGGCCATCGACGGCTTCGCCGAGAAGGCACGCCCGTTGAGTGCGGCGGAAAAGGCGATGGTCGCCGAGGGCGCCCGTCGCATGGATGAGCAGCAGGCCAAGAAGCTCCTGGGAGTCGAGCATTGGGTAAAAGACGTTGGCTGGCGCGAGGCTTTGGAACGGCTGGTGTCTCGACCAACGGTGAACATCGAAGGATTGGTCGGCGGATACACCGGTCCGGGTGGCAAGACCATCCTGCCGCACCGCGCCACGGCGAAACTCGACTTGCGCCTCGTGCCGGACATGACAGCGGCGGAAGCGCTCGCCGCACTGAAGACGCACCTTGCCAAACGGGGCTACGGCGATATTGAGGTGCGGATGACGGGTGGGTACGATCCCACGTCCACGCCGGCCGATTCTGCTCTCATCCGGGCTCAAACTGCCGTGTACCGTCGTCAAGGGATCGAACCGCTGCTCTGGCCGCGCGGTGCAGGTTCATGGCCCGGATACGTCTTCACCGGCGCGCCGCTCAAGCTGGCCGCGGGCCATTTTGGCCTCGGCCATGGAAGCGGCGCCCATGCGCCCGATGAATACTACGTCATCGATTCCGCAAATCCGAAAATTCAGGGCCTGGACGGCGCTACCTTTTCCTTCGTTGAATACCTTTTCGAATTGGCAGCGATCACTTGAAAAAAATGCGAATTGCGGACATGGATCGGCGCCCTGTTGCCAAGCGACGAGCCGCGTCTTAGTGTTCGGACGTGATCGCCCTGTTTGATTACGGCTCCGGAAACCTGCGCAGTGTTCAAAAGGCGCTGCTGAAGGTCGGCGCCGAGGTGCGCCTGGTGCAGCGTCCGGAAGAAATGGCCGGCGCGCGCGCGGCAGTGCTGCCCGGCGTAGGCGCTTTTGATGATTGCATACACGCGCTGGATCGGCAGCAGTTGCTCGAGGCTTCGCGGCAATTCATCCAGTCCGGAAGGCCATTTCTCGGGATCTGCGTCGGCTACCAGGCGCTGTTCGAGAGGAGCGAAGAGTTCAACAGTTGCGCCGCGGGCCTGGGCCTGTTCGCGGGCAACGTCGTTCGTTTTTCGGAAATGAATGGCCTGAAAATTCCCCAGATCGGCTGGAACCAAATCGAAATTACGCAGCAGCCCTGTCCGCTCTTCCGGGGAATTCCCAGCGGCAGTTATTTCTATTTTGTGCACAGCTTCTTTCCCAAGCCCGCCGATGATTCCATAATCGCCTCGCGCACGATCTATGGCGAAACTTTCGCCTCGGCGATCTGGCGCGACAATGTTTTCGCCACGCAATTTCACCCGGAGAAAAGCCAGCGTGCCGGATTGCAGTTGCTGAAGAATTTTGTGGAGCTGGTGGGATAGCCCGCCCAGAAAGCTCCAAAGTCCAACACCCAACCCCGAAAGCTTTCGGGGCAGAAAAACCTCAAGCTCAAAACACCCATCACTGCCTTAGTGTTGCGCAACTCCGACCTTTGGGAATTGAATCTTGGATCTTCACTGAAGGTTGGTACTTGGATTTTGGAATTCTTTTTGCCATTTGATTCTTGCCCGCCCGTGCTATCTTACTACGCTCGTGTCGTTCCCAAGATAATTAGGGCATCAATTCGTTACGGCAAATCAACAACTCAGGAAATCTTATGGCATACGAACTACCTCCTCTTCCTTATCCAAAGAATGCGCTGGAACCGCACATCGACGCGCAGACCATGGAAATTCATCACGGCAAACATCACGCCGCTTATGTCGCCAACGTCAACAAGGCGATCGCCGGCAAGGCTGATCTCGAGAAGAAATCAGTCGAAGACCTCATCAGCTATCTGGACGGAGTCCCGGCAGACATCAAAGGCGCCGTCCGCAACAACGGCGGCGGCCATGCAAATCACTCCATGTTCTGGAAACTCATAGGCCCCAACGCCGGTGGCGCGCCCAGTGGTAAACTGGCTGACGATATCAAAACCGCATTTGGCAGCTTCGATTCCTTCAAAGAAAAGTTCGAGGCCGCCGGCATGGGGAGGTTCGGGAGTGGATGGGCTTGGCTCGTGGTCAACGGTGGCAAACTCGAAATCGTCTCCACGGCCAACCAGGACAATCCCATCATGGGCAAAGCCATCAGTGGCGCGGAAGGAAAACCGATCCTCGGCTGCGACGTTTGGGAACACGCTTACTATCTGAAATACCAGAACCGCCGCGCCGATTATCTTAAGGCGTTTTGGAACGTCGTCAACTGGGCGGAAGTTGGTAAGAATTACGACGCCTCTAGGAAGTGAGCCCAAAAACAGGGCGGATTTGAAAGCGGCGCGCGGACTTTAGTCGACTTTAGTTCGCAGCATTGCCCGACTGACTTAGCCGCAGTACGAAGTCAACCGCCGAACGCGCCGCTTCACCGAATGGCCCAGGTCAAGGCGCCCACTGATTCAAGAGCCGGGAAGGGTCCACCGGTGATTTGAACGTGAGTTGCACTGTCTAATGTGAATTGGACGCCGACAATCCTCGTCTGTGCGGCCGTTGCTGTAGTGCTTGCTTGGGGCTTCTGGCCGAGACGCACCGCGCTTCGAAGCAACCGCGTTGGGGGGAAAGTGTCCGACATCAAGGCGTCCTTATCACGACTCATGTATCCTTCCAGTTCCAGCAGGGGGGACTACCTCATCATTCATGTCGGGGGCACTGAAGACTTCGTACAGTTCACTGGTGATGCGAAGGGTGTGCAGATAGACTTTCCGCTGGTGACAGATAAACAGCAGTCGAACGAGAGCAAGATTAAGCAAGTTGCTACGGATTTGAAGTTAGAATTTCACGAGACACGCGGTAGTGATGGTTCTCGATTTCTCGATTGTGATTACTCCGGAAGCCCGGAGCAGATAGCGGCGCTGTGCCGAGAGCTCCTCGCCAAGATTTATGGAGTCACGGACGAAACAGGGCTTTTTTTCGAGACACCGGCACTCGTTCTTTAACTCCTTCCGCATCCCCTCTGCGTTCCCTGCGTTCTCTGCGGTTTCCGCCCCGCCGCTTCGTACCAATCAGTGTTAATCCGTGTCCATCTGTGGTCACGGTCCTTAGGCTCCGGTCGTCCGCTTCCGCGGTCACGAAATGCGCAGAAATGTTTCATTGCATTGGACCCGAATTTGAGCCAATACTATATGAATTTAGTTTAGCGCACATTGGGATGGAAATCTCCCGAGCATGGCAAAGAAGAGCGCATGGAGGAGTCAGAGTCTGGAGGTGAGCCGAACCGGCCCGCCCCCACCGCAGGGTTTGTACGATCCCCAATTCGAACACGAAAGTTGCGGCGTCGGCTTCGTCGTCAATATCAAAGGGAGGAAATCGCATGCCATTATTGAGCAATCGCTCCGGGTGCTGCTGAATCTGGACCATCGCGGCGCCTGCGGCTGCGAAGCCAATACCGGTGACGGCGCGGGTATCCTCATCCAGCCGCCGCATAACTTTCTCAAGCTGGTCGCCAAAGAAGCCCGCGTCAAACTGCCCGGCGCCGGCGAGTACGGCGTCGGCATGCTCTTCCTGCCGCAGGACCACGCCCAGCGCGCCGAGTGCGAAAAGATTTTTGCCGGAATTGTGACCGAGGAAGGCCAGCGATTGCTCGGCTGGCGGACTATCCCCACCAACAACTCCTCTCTGGGAACGACAGCCCGCAACGCAGAACCGTTCATGCGGCAAGTATTCATCGGCCGGAGCGGAAAACTGGCCGACGACATGGCCTTCGAGCGCAGGCTCTACGTCATTCGCAAACGAGCCGAAAGCGCGATTCGCTACTCGGGCAAGGTCGCCGGCGGCGACTTTTTCTACATCTCGAGCCTTTCCTTCAAGACCGTCGTGTATAAGGGCATGTTGCTGACGACGCAGCTCGGCGAATACTATCCCGACCTTTCGCACCCGGCCATCGAATCACCTCTGGCCCTCGTCCACTCCCGCTTCAGCACCAACACTTTCCCGAGCTGGAATCGCGCGCATCCCTACCGCTACCTGGCGCACAATGGCGAAATAAACACGCTGCGCGGCAACATCAACTGGATGCATGCCCGAGAGGCGCTGTTTGAGTCGGATCTCTTCGGCGAGGACATCAAGAAAATCCTGCCCGTGATCCGCACCGATGGCAGCGACTCGGCCATGTTCGACAACGCCCTGGAGTTGCTTGTACTGGCCGGACGTTCCTTGCCGCACGCGGTCATGATGATGATTCCGGAGCCGTGGACCAAACACGAGAGCATGAGCCCGGAAAAAAGGGCTTTCTACGAATATCATTCGTGCCTTATGGAACCGTGGGACGGCCCGGCCTCCATTGCCTTTACCGACGGCAAGAAAATCGGCGCTGTGCTGGACCGCAACGGCCTCCGACCCTCGCGCTATTATGTCACCAAAGACGACCTGGTCATCATGGCCAGCGAAGTCGGCGTCCTGGACGTTCCGGCAGAGCGCGTGCTGCAAAAAGGCCGGCTCCAGCCGGGCCGCATGTTCCTCGTGGACACCGAAGAAGGGCGCATCGTCGCCGATGACGAGCTAAAGCATAAAATCGCCACCGAGCGCCCCTACCGGAATTGGCTCGATCTGAATCTCATACGCCTGGCCGACGTCCCGGACCCGGGCATCGCCGCGGAACAAGACCACGAGACGATTCTCCAGCGGCAACAGGCCTTCGGTTACACGTTCGAAGAGTTGCGCATGTTGATGGCGCCGATGGCGCGGGATGGCACCGAGGCCGTAGGTTCGATGGGCACCGACACACCGCTGGCGGTGCTGTCGAACCAACCGCAACTGTTGTTCAATTACTTCAAGCAGCTCTTCGCCCAGGTCACCAATCCGCCGATCGATTGCATCCGCGAGGAGATCATCGTCTCCACCGAGACGGCCATCGGCTCGGAGCATAACCTGCTCAAGCCCGGACCTGAGCACGCCCGCCAGATCGAATTGAAGTCGCCTATCCTCACCAACGAGGAATTTCTCAAACTCAAACATCTGGACATGCCGGGTTTCAAATCGATCGCGCTGCCGATCCTGTTCGAAGCGGCCGCAGGCCCGGCGGGCCTGGAGAAAGCGCTGCTGGGCATCTGCGCCAAAGCAAGCAAGGCGATTGAAGAAGGCTACAATGTCGTAGTCTTGTCGGATCGTGGCGTGAACAAGGATTGGGCGCCGATTCCATCGCTGCTGGCGGTGGCCGCCGTGCACCATCACCTCATTCGCGAGGGCACCCGCACCCGCGTCGGGCTCGTGCTCGAATCGGGCGAACCGCGCGAGGTCCACCATTTTTCGCTGCTCATCGGTTATGGCTGCGGGGCGATCAATCCGTACCTGGCGTTTGAAACGCTCGACGACATGCTGCGTCAGGGGCTGCTGACCGGCATGGACCACAAGACCGCCTGCAAGAATTATCTCAAGGCCGCCATGAAAGGCGTCGTCAAGGTGATCTCGAAGATGGGGATTTCCACCATCCAGAGCTATTGGGGCGCGCAGATCTTCGAGGCTGTCGGTCTCAAACAGTCATTCATCGACAAATACTTCACCTGGACGCCCTCCCGCATCGAAGGCGTCGGTATCGAAGCCATCGCCCAGGAAGCGCTCGAACGGCAACAGCACGCTTTTCCCGCCCGGCCCGTCAACGGCCACGTGCTCGAAGCGGGCGGCCAATATCAGTGGCGTGAGAACGGTGAATATCATTTGTTCAATCCTCAGACGATTCACAAGCTGCAGAAGGCCGTCCGCACCGGCGATTCCAAGGTGTTCCGGGAATACTCGACACTGGTGAACGAGCAAATGCGCAACTGGTGCACCCTGCGGGGCTTGCTCGATTTCAAGAAGGTCAGACCGATCCCGCTGGAGTCAGTCGAGCCGGTCGAGAACATCATGAAACGTTTCAAGTCTGGCGCGATGAGCTACGGCTCGATCAGCAAGGAAGCGCATGAAACGCTAGCCATTGCCATGAATCGCATCGGCGGCAAGAGCAATACCGGCGAGGGCGGCGAGGATCCGGAACGCTATGAACCCTTGCCCAACGGTGATTCCAAAAACAGCGGTATCAAACAAGTCGCCTCCGGCCGTTTCGGCGTGACCAGCTTGTACCTGGTCAAGGCCAAGGAGCTGCAGATCAAGATGGCCCAGGGCGCCAAGCCGGGTGAGGGCGGACAATTGCCTGGGCAAAAGGTCTATCCGTGGATTGCCAGGGTGCGCTATTCGACTCCAGGCGTCGGCCTCATCTCACCCCCGCCACACCATGATATTTATTCAATCGAGGACCTGGCGGAGCTGATTCACGACCTGAAAAATGCCAACCACCATGCGCGGATTAGCGTCAAGCTCGTCGCCGAGGTCGGTGTCGGCACAATCGCCGCAGGTGTCGCCAAGGCGCATGCCGACGTCGTGCTCATCAGCGGACACGATGGTGGCACGGGTGCCTCGCCTCAAACCGGCATCAAACATGCCGGCATTCCGTGGGAGCTCGGTTTGGCCGAAACGCACCAAACCCTGGTGCTCAATGACCTGCGCTCGCGAATCATCGTCGAGACCGATGGCCAATTGAAGACAGGCCGCGATGTCATCATCGCGGCCTTGCTGGGCGCTGAAGAGTTCGGCTTCGCCACGGCCCCCCTTGTCGCCATGGGCTGCATCATGATGCGGGTGTGCCACCTGAATACCTGCCCGGTGGGTGTGGCCACGCAGGACCCTGAGCTCCGCAAACGATTCGGCGGCACACCCGAGCAGGTCGTCAATTTCATGCGGATGATCGCCGAGGAAGTCCGCGAGATAATGGCCCAGCTTGGCTTTCGCCAGATGAACAAGATGATCGGGCGAACAGACCGCCTCGAAGTGAAGAAGGCGGTGGACCACTGGAAGGCTCGCGGACTGGATTTCAGCAACATCCTGCATCAGCCGGAGGTGCCCACCGACGTCGGCCGTTTCTGCCAGATCGGCCAGGACCACGGCTTGGAAAAAGCGCTCGACAACACGCTGTTGCTTCGGCTTTGTGCCCCGGCCCTTGAGCGGAAAGAGAAGGTTGTGGCTGTGCTGCCCATCCGGAACGTCAACCGCGTCGTGGGCACAATTGTCGGCAGCGAAATTACCCGGCGCTGGGGCGCCGAAGGCCTACCGGAGGACACCATTGAAATACACTTCACCGGAAGCGCGGGCCAGAGTTTCGGCGCTTTCATGCCCAAAGGCATGACCTTTTACCTCGAGGGCGACGCCAATGACTACGTCGGCAAGGGGCTTTCCGGCGGAAAGGTTATTATTTTCCCACCGGAGCAATCCACTTTCGTGCCCGAAGAAAACATCATCATCGGCAATGTCGCGCTTTACGGGGCGACGGGCGGCGAGGCTTATATTTGCGGCATGGCTGGCGAACGGTTCGCGGTGCGGAACAGCGGCGTGACCGCCGTCGTCGAGTCTGTCGGCGACCACGGCTGCGAATACATGACCGGCGGACGCGTCGTCATCCTTGGTCCCACGGGCCGCAACTTTGCCGCCGGCATGTCCGGTGGCATCGCTTACGTGCTGGACGAAACCGGCGATTTCCCGCGGCGTTGCAACCTCCAAATGGTCGCCCTGGAGAAACTCGAAGATCCGGACGAGATCGAGCAGATTTGGAAGATGATCCAACGGCACCAAACCTATACTGGCAGCGAGCGCGCCGCCAGGCTCCTGGCCGACTGGGAGCGGATAGTCCCGAAGTTCGTCAAAGTCATGCCCAAAGA